>JAKACD010000002.1 GCA_021821785.1 Thermoplasmata archaeon | reverse complement strand
ATCGGCGCTCGGGCCCATCGCGCGGTCCATGCCGGGCAGTCGCAGTGCATCGGTTCGAGGCGGACCCGGTAGCGGCCGTTCGCGATCCACTCGCCGTGGTGCTCGGCGAGCTCGACCGATCGGGCCCGCTCGATCGTTCGCTCCATCACCAGGACCCGGTATTCCTCCCGCTCCGCGGCGGCATGGAGCCCGGCATCGAGCGCCTCGCCCACCGCGTGCGCCAGCTCGGGGTGGGTCGGACGGCCGCATTCGAACGTGACGGAGTCGAACCCGGCGAGCCGGGGGCGGAGACCGGCGGCGACCTTCTCCGCCCGTCGGAACCGCGGCACGTGCTCGCCGCGCAACAGGGCGGCCACGACCGGTTCAGGAACGTCCACCACGAGGCGGCGGCAGCCGGCGTGCCGCGCCGCCTCGAGCCCCCCGCGGACGGCGGCGAGTTCGGAGTAGAGCAGGGTCCGGCCGTACCGCCGGGTCTGGGTGTGCACCGAGTCCGCCCCGTCCGGGGCGGAGAGCCGCCAGCCGATCCCCGAGATGTGCGTCGTGCTTTCCAGCACCGCCGCGATCTCGAGCCGCCAGGTCTCGGGCGGAGCCCCGGCCGGCGGTGCCTCCTCCAGGACCGCCTGGTGCGGCGCCATGCTCGTCCCTAAGGGGGTCGGAGGAAATACGTGCCGAACCACTCCCGGGTCCGGTGGCCGACCGCTTCGAGCGCGCCCGGCTCCTCGAACAGATGGGTCGCGCCCGGTATGACCACGAGCTCGGTCCGCGCCGTCATCTGCTCCTGCGTGTCCTCGTTCAGGCGACGGATCTCGGGGTCGAGGTCCCCCACCAGAAACAGAGTCGGGGCGCGGACCCGGTGCACCGCGGGCCCGGCCAGGTCGCTGCGGGCCCCGCGCAGGACCACGGCGTGCACGAGGTGGGGCCGAGAGGCGGCGGCGATGAGCGCGGCCGCTCCACCGGTGCTGGCCCCGTACAGGCCGATCGGTCGGCCGGCGGTGCTCGGCCACGTGCTCGCGACGTCGAGGGCGTGGATCAACCGATCCGCCAGGCGGGGGATATCGAACCGGTACCGGTAGGTCTCGGCATCGATCGCGGCCTCCTCCCTCGTCAGCAGATCGAGCAGGAGGGTCCCGATCCCGGCCTCTTCGAGCTCACGGGCGACCCATCGATTGCGCGGGCTCCCCCGCCCGCTCCCGCTCCCGTGGGCGAACACCACGGTGCCGATCGCCCCGGAGGGGACGACGAGGTCGCCGCAGATCTCCCCGCCCGGGACGGAGAGCGTGACGAGCTCACCGGGCGATCCCTCTCGAGGGGGCGGCGCCGTAGCGTCTCCCGCACGGCGGCGCGGCCGGGATTCGGAGGCCGCCATCCGGCTTTCCCTCCCCCCCGGGCCGGCGCGCCCCGGATCAGGCGAACTCCTCGCCCGACATCCCCGGGCCCTTTGGCCCGGTCGGAGGGGCGGGCGAGCGCTTCGCGGAGATCACGTCATCGATCCGAAGGAGCATGGTGCTCGTTTCCGTGGCGCCCCGCAGGATCTGGCGATCGACCCGGATCGGCTCGACCGCGATCTCGTCCATGTTGGAGACCGTACCCTCCAGCACGTTCACCCCGGCCTGCATGGCGCCGCCCTTGTGGAGACGCCGGAGCTCGATGAGCGTGTTGATCGTGTCCATGCCGGCGTTCTCGGCGAGCGTCACCGGGATGATCTCGAGCGCGTCCGCAAACGCCTCCACCGCCATCTGTTCCCGTCCCCCGACCGAGGCGGCGAAGTCCCTCAGATGCTGGCTCAACTCCACCGCCGCGGCTCCGGCACCGGTGACGACACGCCCGTCCTCCAGGGCCGTGCCGACGGTCATGATCGCGTCCGCGAGCGACCGATCGACCTCCTCCACGACGTGGGTCGTGCCGCCCCGGATGAGGATCGTGACCGCTTTCGCGTGCGGGCAGCCGGTGATGAGGGTGAGCCGATCGTCCCCGATCTTCCGCTCCTCGACCCGGGCCGCGGCGCCGAGGTCCGTCGGCTCGATGTCCACGGGGCGGGCGACCAGGCGCGCCCCGGTCGCCCGCGCCAGGAGCTCGAGGTCGGAGCGTTTCACGCGGCGCAGGGCCAGCACGCCGGCCCTCGCGAGGTGCTCCGCCGCGAGGTCGTCGATCCCCTTCTCGGCGAACACGACCGTCGCCCCCGAGCGGACAATCGCCTCCACCATCGTCTGCACCATCCGTTCCTCCTCCCGGAGGAACGACTCCACCTGGGCGCTCTCCGTGATGCGGATCTCGGCGTTGAACTCGGTCTTCTTCACCTCGAGCGGCGCCTCGAACAACGCGATCTTCGCCGACTCGACGAGCTTGGGCATGGCGGAATGGACCCCGGCCCCTTCGACGATATGTCCCTCGATGAGCTCGGTATCCCGGATGTCCCCGCCCTGGCGCCGGACGACCTGGACGTTCTTGCGGTCGAAGACGGGCCGGGTGCCCCGCGTGTCCATGACCTCCCGGACCGCTCGCACCGCGAGGTCCGCGAGCTCGACGCGATAGCCTCCCACCCCCTTCGAGATCATCGAGGTCATCGCGATCCGTCGCAGGAGCTCGAGGTCGGAGGGTCCGACCGGCCGCGCGATCGCCTCGAGCCGCTCGAGCGCGCGCTCGGCCGCGATCTGGTACCCACGGACGATCAGCGTGGGGTGGACCTTCTCCGCAATGAGCTCCTCGGCCCGGTGGAGGAGCTCGCCCGTCAAGATCACCGACGTCTTCGTGCCGTCGCCGCACTCCTGGTCCTGCGCCTTCGCCACTTCGGCGAGCATCTTGGCGGCGGGATGCTCGATCTCCATCTGCTTCAGGATCGTGGCGCCGTCGTTCGTGATCACGACGTCGCCGAGCGAGTCGACCAGCATCTTGTCCCGGCCCCGGGGACCGAGGGTCGAGCGGACCGAGTCCGCGATCGCCCGAGCCGCCCGGATGATCTCGTTCTGCGCCTCGCTGCCCTGGGCGCGTTCAGTGCCTTCGCGCAACAGAATGACGGGGGTACCCGCGAGCATGGCCGATCAGTGGCCCACTCGGTCTCGAGAACGATAATGGCGAGGTCAATGCGTGTTCACGTTCCGGACCCCCGAGAGGCACCGAAGGTCGAACGACCAAGTCTCTCGGGGGAACCTGGGCTCGCGTCGGCGGCCCGCCGCGCCGGACTGGCGGCCGAGTGTTACGCGTCGGTGTCGGGCGGCTCGCGGGTCGGGTGTTCCCCCCGCGCGAACGCCGCCTCGGCCTCGGCGCGGAGCTTCTCCATCTCGGCGCGGGACATCTTCACGCGCATCGACAAGGACCAGTGGTGACCGAACGGGTCGATCAAGTGACCGTACCGCTCGCCCCAATAGCGGTTCTCGAGCGGCTGCGTTACCCGGGCGCCGGCGGCGACCGCCTGATCCCAGAGCGCATCGACGTTCCTCGAGTAGAGATGGATCGTGACGGTGGTCGTGCCCACGGTCGAGGGCGCGGCGACGTCCGCCCCGGGAAAGACGTCGGAGAGCATGAGGATCGAGCGACCGATGCGCAGTCGACCGTGGATCAGTTTTCCGTCCGGGGTGACCTGCCGTGCCAGCTCCTTCGCTCCGAACGCTTTCTGATAGAACTCGAGCGCCGCCACCCCGCCCTGGACCGGGAGATACGGCACCAGGGTCGGGTATCCTCTCGGAATGGGGGAGAACGCGGAGCGTTTCGGCCTCCGACGCGCGCGGCGGGTGCTCGAACGTGGCATCGACGATAGCCTCGGGGGCGCATCGACGCCGCTCACTTAAGCCCGGCCGCCTCGTCGGGCGAGGCCCGGTGGGCGCGCTTCATCCCGTATGGGCGCGCGCGTTGTGCTCCTGGAGGGCTGCGGTCGAGCGGAACTTCTTCTGGCAGAGGGAGCAGCGGACCTGCGCCGAGGGGGGCTCCGGGGCGCTCTCCGTCCCCGAATGCGCCTCGGCGCGGTGGTCGGCCAGCGCTTCCTCCGAGCGGAAGACCCGCCCGCAGTCGGCGCAGATCGCCTCGACCTCGTCGTACTCGACGTACGGCATCGTCGTGGTCCCCTCTTCCGTAACGGGAACGGGCCAAAAAAGGAACCGTACGCGCCCCCGTACGCTTCCCGGCCCCGCCTCTCGGCCCGCCTACTGGAGCAGCTTGACCGCCTCGTCCAGGGTCGTCGCCGCCTTGAGCTCGCTCGTGTTGAAGCTCCACCACTTGAGCAGGCTCGGCTCCATCGAGAACTTGAGGATCGTGTCGAGGTTGACCGCTTCGAAGACGTGCACGGTCAGGTGCTCGGGTGTCACCGACCAGCTCCCGACGATCTCGATCCCGTACTTCTTTGCCGCCTCGGGCAAGGCGGCGATCGCCTCGATCGCGATCTGGCGCGTCTTCCCGTTGTTCATTGGGCAGCTCTCGGCGGTGTGGCGCGAGATCATCACGAAGTGGGTCATGATTCCCCCCCATCGCTGAGGCACCCGAGAAGGGAAAGCCCCGGGGTAAAGACGGGTTTACCGCTTCGCGCCTGGGCGGCCGCCCGGCCGCTTCTCCCCCCTCGCGGGCGGACGAGGGGAGGCCCCGAGGTCCAGCTCGAGATACACCGCCCCCTGGATCGGATTGAACCGGTACGGAGGGATCTCCCGGAAGCCCAGGGATCGGTAGATGCCGAGCGCCACGGTCATGGCGGGTATGGTATCGAGGCGCATCCGACGGTATCCCAGCCGTCGGCCCTCGCGGACTCCGCGTCGCGCCAATCTGCCACCGATCCCCCGACCGCGGAAGTCGGGGCGCACGTAGAAGCGCTTCAACTCGCAGATCGCCGCGTCGAGGCGGCGGAGGGCGACGCCCCCGGCGTACTGCTCGCCGACGCGCGCGAGGATCAGTCGACCGTGCGGTGGGGCGTACTCTCCCGGGAGGCTCTCGAGCTCCTGGGCAAAGCCGTCGAAGTCGAGGGGGAAGCCGAGCCCGCGCGAGTACTCCTCGAAGAGGGTCCGCGCGAGGGCCACGCGCTCGGGATCGCGGGCCTCCTCGAGCACCGGCTCTTCGACCCGCGCCATGGTCCTGCCCCAGGACCGGGGGCCGCCTCATCTGGATTCCCCTGGGGGGTTCAAGGCGTAGGAAGAATCGGGGCCGATACGTCCGTCTCACGACGAAGGCAAGGAATCGGCGGTCGGAGCGACGGGAGGGCCGAGCCGACGCCCGTACACGACCTCGCCGTGGACGACCCACATCCGGCTCCTCAGGCCCTCCGCGCCGAGCCCGCCCTCCCGCCAGGTGAGCTCACGACGTTCCACCAGCCGGAAGCCGCGCGATTCGAAGAGCCGACGGGACGGCCGGTTGTCCTCCTCCACCGCGCCGTAGACGATCGTGACCCCTTCCCGGGCGAACCGGGAGAGGGCATCGTCGAGCAGTCGACCCCCGACCCCCTTCTGGCGGCCCGCGCGCGCCACGGAGAGGTAGTAGACGTAGCCGACCTCCGGGGCCAGCCGTTCGAGCAGGGCGACCCCGACTACCCGTCCGTCTTCCTCGGCGGCCCGGACGGCCGTCACCGATCGGAGGGTACGCTTCGCGTGCCACCGGTAGATCCCGACGAACCCCTCCTCGAGCACCGGCACCGCCCGCTCCCGGTCCGGACCTTCGAGGTCCACCACTCGGATCGCTGCGGGCATAGGACCAGCCTTCGACCAGGACGCTCACCGGAGGCCGCACGCTCGATCCGCCGCGACCGTTCCGGTGGCTCCTCTCCCAACGCGAGACCCCCGGGCCCTATAGCCCGACCGTCCGAACCGGGTCGTTCCGGGCTCAGATCCGCGTGGTCTATGGGCCGGCGGCCACTGTCGCTCAGGGCGGAGGGGGGCTCGTGACGCACGACGATGGGGCCGACACGGCCCCCGAGCTCCTCCGCGCGAACCTCGACCTGCTCCTCGAGGTGACTGAGGGCGACCGGATCGGCGAGCGCGCCGGCGAGGAACCGGAGGAAGCCCCCCGGGTGCTCGTGAGTCGACTCGCCGACCGATTCCTCGTCTTCTGCCACCGACGGTTATCCTCGGAGACCGTCGCGCGCCTCCGCGCGGCCGACCCTGCTCGTCTGTGGGACGATCCCGGGAGCGTCCGGGCGATCCTAGAGAAGGACCGGGCCCTCGCGCGCCCCTGGCTCGACCGAGGGCTACCGATCGAGGGTCTCTTCTTCGCCGTGGATCCCGGCGCCCCGACGGACCCCGCGGTCGAAGAGAGGGACAGGGGATTCGAGATCCGTGTGGGTGGGCGCGTGGCCGCCCGGGCGTACTCCGTCCGACAGTCGCCCCGGGCGGCCGAGCTCGCGGTGCGGACCGAGCCCGAGTTCCGACGTCGGGGTTGGGCCACGCGGGTGGCCCGAGCCTGGGCCCATGCGGTCGTGGCCTCGGGCCGGGTGGCCTTCTATACCTATACGCAGGGGAACGAAGAGAGCCACCGCCTGGCCGAACGGCTCGGGGTCCGGTGGTATGCCTCGACCGTAGCGTACTACTGACCCGCCCGCGCCCTCGTCGGGGGACGGGCCGGGGCCGCGCGACCGGTTCTTCCTCGACAACCCGAGCCCCGGGTCGCTCAGGGTGTATAGGGGGGGTTCTCTGCCGGTTCGTGAACCGAAACCTCCGTCTGCTCGGCATCGGGGTGGGGATCCGGATGCTGGGCAACGCCCTCTACGCCCCATTCCTCGCCCTGTTCCTCAGCAACGTGCTGGGGGTGAACTATCTCGACATCGGGGCGATCATCGCCGGCGTCGGGCTCTTGCAGCTCCCGTTCAACTACCTCGGCGGCCTCGTGACCGATCGCTTCGATCGACGCCGCCTGATCCTGCTCGGTCTCGGGGCGGAGGCCGTGGTCACGGGCGGCCTCGCCTACGCCTTCGCGATCGAGTCGCTGACCTTCGCGGTCGCGACCGCGGCGGTCGGTGGGATCGTGACGAGCCTCGCGGCACCGGCGTCGGCGGCGTACATCGCGGACTTTGCCGAGGGCGCCGAGCGGACCCGGGGTTTCACGTTCTATCGCATCGGTTTCAACGCCGGCTACTCCGCCGGCGTGACGCTCGGCGGGGTCCTCGTCTCGTTTGTGGGCTTCGCCGGCGCGGTCGCGATGGCCGCGGCGGTCATCGCCGTCGGGACCGCGTTCCTCGCGGGGTTCCTCGGCCCGTCCCCCCGGGATGTCGAGCGCCCCCGCACGTTCGGTTCGAGAGCGAGCCCCGCACCGGAGCCGGGTCCGCCGCGACGTCGGTTCCGCGAGAGCGTGGCCCTGCTCGGGCGCGATCGGGTCGCGATCGAGCTGCTCGTCGCGTTCGCTCTCGCGGCGGTCGTGGCCGGTCAGTGGGCGGTGACGTTCCCGCTCTACGTGCACAACATCCTCGGGATCTCCTACAGCCTGCTCGGAGTGGGGCTCGCCCTCAATGGGCTCGTCGTGGTCTTCGGCCAGACGGCGGTCACGGAGAGCGTCATCGGACGGCGCCACACGACGATCGCGATCGGGGGCCTGGCGCTCTACGCGGTCGCGTTCCTTGGCCTTGGGCTGGCCGGCTGGTTCGGGTTCGTCCCGACCCTGGTCTTCTTCGTCGCGGTCGTTGTCCTGACGATCGGGGAGAACCTGATCACGATCCCCCAGGCGACCCTCCCCTCCAATCTCGCCCCGAAGGAGGAGATCGGTTCCTACAACGGGGCGTTTGGGGCGATCGGAGGCGGGGGATTCCTTCTCGCCGTCCTTCTCGGGGGCGCGGTTCTCTCGCTGACCGTGAATCCGCTCTGGGTCTGGGTTCTGCTCATGCTCCCCTTGGTGCCGGCCGTAGTGCTCTTCCGACATGCGGCCGCCCGCCTCGCCGTTTCGGTCGACCGGGCCTAGAGCGGCGGCGCGAAAGGGTGCCTCGGGCCGTTCAAGGCCCGGCGTCCAAGGAGGAAAGGACCCCTCCGCGGACGAAGGCGGCCCCGAGGGGGGAGGGGTAAGTAACGCCGTGTGCTCGGGAAACGGAGGGGTCCCATGTTCTGCGCCCAGTGCGGCCAAGAGCTTCCGCCGAACGCGACGGCGTGCCCGGCGTGTGGGTTCGTGCCCACCGGAACCGGCGCGCGGCCCGGTCCGGCCACGGAAACGCTCGAGCAGATACTGAAAGAGACCAAGCGTGCCGCGCACGAGCTCGCTCAGGCTTCGGCCCGGCTCTCCACGCGATTGGTCGAGAAGGCCCAGACCGCCGCGAGGGAGCCGAAGGCGTCCGCCAAGAGGGCGGCGCACCAGGTGGCCCAGGAGCTCGACGCCGCCGCGCGCGAGATCGACCGGCTCCTGAAGGAGATCTGAGCGGTCCGTCGGTCGGGGCGGATCCGTTCGGGACCGGCCGCCGAGGCGAGCGACACCGCCTCGTCGGGCAGTGCTCGCGGCCCGTTGGAGGTCCGCCCCGCGGCCGTGAACGCAGGGGGGACCGGAGGGAAATCGACATACCATCCTCGGTGGGTGCCCTCGCGTGGACCCCCTCACCGAAGCCGTGGGTGTCATCCTGGCCGGCCTCGCGTTCATTCTATCGGCGATCGGAGGCGCGGCCGCCGCGCGGTACCGGGACCTCCGTATCGGCCTGGTCGCGGCGGGCCTCGCGGTGCTCGGCGTGGTCGGGGTCCTGAGCGTCCTCCACCAGATCTCCCCGCTCTACGGAGGGCCATTCGAGGTCTCGGCGGTGCCCCTGCTTCTCCTGGTCGTCGCGGTCGGACTGCTGTACCTCGCGCTGGTGCGGGGGGGACCGCGCCGGCCTCCCGTCTAGAAGCATGGACGACCTCCTCGCGCAGCCGACCCGGCGTCGGATCTACGAGGTCGTAGCGTCCCATCCGGGCGCGAGCGCGCGGGAGGTGCAGCGGCTCGCCCAGCTCGGCTGGGGTGAGACCGCCTATCACCTCGAGCAGCTGACCGGCGCCGGAGTCCTCCGCCGAGAACGCGGCGCCCGGCGCGACTACTACTTCCTTTCCACGATGACGTGGGAGGACCGCAGACTGTTCCAGGCCCTGCGCAGCCCCGCCCAGCGTACGCTGCTGATCCTCCTGAGCGAGTCCCCCGGGCTCTCGCTGGCCGAGCTCCGCGACCGCGCCGGGCTCAGCCTGTCCACGACCTCCTTCCACCTGCGCCAACTCGTGGACCGGGCCATCGTGGAGCAGTTCCGGGAGGGGAACCTCCGGCGCTACCGGACCGCCCGCCCGGAGCATGTCGCCGAGCTTGTCCGCGGATACCACGCGTCGTTCCAGGACCGGTTGGTGGATCGGTTCGTCGAGGCTTGGAGCGGCCTTTTCGGAGCGTGAGGAAGTGAGCGATCCTTCCGGACCCGGGTTCCGCACCAACCAGTTCGGGGCTTGCGCCAAAAGGGAGGTATCCCGAGACGCCCAGATGGCGAGAGTGATGCGAGATCGCTCCCCCCGCGGGGGTCCCTGGCGTGCCCTTGCCCTGACCCTCCTCGTCGGCGGCCTGGTGCTCGCCGCGGTCCCGCTGTCCCACACGCTCGGGGCCGTCCGCGGCGGGAATACCCCGCTCTCGAGCTCGGCCACGGCAGGGGCGGCGTACTCCTGGACGAACGGGCTGGTCCGCCTGTCGTTCCCGACCGTCGCTCCGGCGTATTCCCTCCAGAGCGTGGCGAACCCGTCGGTCCGCGTCAACCAAAGCCTGACCGGGCTTGCCGAAGTGAGCCCGAACGGAGAGATCGTCGCCATGGCCTCCTTCGCCTCGAACCAGACGCGCTGGACCCTGGTGCCCACGGCGGGACCGAGCGGGACGACCGTCACCCTGAGCGCCTCGGTGCCGGTCATCCCCTCGTCCGGGGAGTGGGAATCCGGCGACGGGGGTAACGGGACGGCGCCCGCGGTGGGCAACGTCACCACGCGCATCACGTTCCAGGGCGCGAACGCCTCGGGGGCTCACCCGCAGACGGTCGCTTATTCACTGAACCTCACGACGTGGCCGTGGCTGAGCCAGAATGATTCGCTCGGGATCGAGGTGCGGTCGAACCTCAGCACGCAGTTCGGGTTCTGGCAGCTGGCGGGCACCAACGGGCTCGATGGGATCTCCCGGGCCAGCGGCGCCGCGGCCGTCTCCTTCACGTGGGGGGCGTCGGCCCTCACGGCGTACCCGAACAATCATACGGAAGACAGCCAGGTCGATGCCTACCACAATCTCACGGCGAACGACTCGAGCTCGCTCGTGCGCCTGAACTTTACCGCGGTGCCGGGGAACTACTCCCGGCTCTCCTACGACCCGTGGCTCGAGATCCTCTCGCCCGAAAAGCTCGGCTCCGCGCTGGCGGCGATCGTTCTGACGCCGTTCTCGCTCGCCGCTCTCTTCACGGGGGCCGCGGTCGTCGGGGCGCTCGCGGTCGTGGCCCGCCGTCGGCGAACGCCGCCGGAATCGGGTCTCTGAAGCGGGTAGGACCGAACCGACCCGGTCTCTCGAGCGGCCTGCGGCGGTCCGCGAAGCCCCCGCACGGTAGAGCGGGCCAGTCCCGCGGCGACCCCCTCGCCGAGACCGTGTCGGACGCGCCTAGAGGGATCGCGTGCCGAGGAAGCAGGAACGAGGCGGACCGCCCGGTCGTCGGGGCCGGGGGCGCCGGCTCAGGGTTTCCAGACGGGGGACGAGTAGCCGTCCGGATGCGGGGGCGGAGTAGTGTCCCCGCCGAACGGATCCGGTCGGGGAGATGCGGGCCGTCCTTCCTTGCGGCTGAGATAGGCATCGATGGACTCGGCCGCCTTGGTCCCGGCGGCCATCGCGTGGACAACGGACCGGCCGCCCGCGGCGAACACCCCTTCCACGTTGGTCATGAAGTCCGGATGGGACCCCTCGGGCCAGCCCTTGGTCCCGATCTTGAGACCGAGCTCGGGAGGGAAGCCGGTCAGGTCCGCCTTTTCCCCGATCGCCATGATGATCGTGTCGCACTCGAGCGTCGTGGTCGCCCCGTCGATCGGGCGGACAGCGCGCCGGCCCGACGCGTCGGGGGCGGAGAGCTCCATCTGCTGGAACACCATCCCTTCCACCCGGTCGGTCCCGAGGACCTTGAGCGGGGAGAGCAGCCATCGGAAATCGACCTCTTCGGGCTCGGTCTCCCGGATCTCCTCCTCGCCCGCGGGGGACTCTTCCCGGGTCCGTCGGTACGCCATCGTCACCGTCGCTCCCGGGGAGAGGCGGCGCGCGGTCCGGACCGCGTCGATCGCGACGTCCCCGCCGCCGACCACGAGGATCTTCTTGCCGAGCACGACCGGCCGGCCCTGGTTCACGTCATAGAGGAACTCGAGCGCCGGGAGCACCCCGGGGAGCGCCTCGCCGGGGACGCCGGGATAGCTCGCCTTGGACGCCCCGATCGCGACGAAGACCGCCTTGTACCCCTCGGCGAGCAGGCTCGTCGGCGTGAAGTCGCGGCCGCCGGCCTTGCCCTCCACGAAGGTGAGGTCGAAGTTGCGGAACCGCTGCAGATCGATGAGGAGCTCGTGGTTCGGCATGCGGTAGTGCGGGATCGCGCCCGCTTGGCCGCCGACGGCCCGCTGCTTCTCGAAGATGGTGACGGAATACCCCCGCAGGCAGAGCTCCCAGGCCGCCATGATACCGGCCGGCCCCGCGCCCACCACGGCGATCCGTTCGTGGCGCGGCGCGCTCGGGATGTACTCGAGATTCGGATTCCCGAATTCGAGCGCCGCCCGCTTCAGGTGGCGGATGGCGATCGGCACGCCCCGGCCCCGCATGATGCAGGCGTCCTCGCAGTAGTGGTAGCAGACCTTGCAGAGCGTGCTGGCGAGGGGGTTCTCGCGGAGCGTGAGGTGCGCAGCTTCGTCGAACTGTCCGTTCGCGACGAGCCCGATGTAACCGCGGCAGTCCTGGGTGATGGGGCACGCCTCGACGCAGAACGGGAGAGCACATTGCAGGCACCGCTGGGCCTCGAGCATCGCCTCCTCGCGAGTGTACGAATGCAGCACCTCCCGGAAGTCGTGGACCCGGTTCTCGGGGTGCTCTTCGGGGACCTCGATGCGCTCGTACCGGGACTCCGCGTCGGTCATGGCTCATCCGGTAGCAGGGCTACCGGTGATAGATTCAAACCAAGGACCTTCATAAAACGCACGGGACCGTAGATGCCGTGCGATGGCCTCGCACGATTCGTTCGGCCGGTCGGCCCAACCCACGGATGGATTCGCCGTGAAACGCGCCCCAAGCCCTCCGTCTTCCGTCGTCCTCCCGCACGACGGGGCCGTCCGATTCTGCGGATGGCGCAGGGTCCGTGCTCCACCGAGCCGGCCGTCTTGCGGGGGTACGGCCTCGAGCCGGCCGATCCGAACGACACCGCGGCGACTCGCCAGAGCGAGGGGCTATGAGGCCCGGGGAGCGTAACGGTGCATGGCAAAGCCCGACCCCCGCGGATGGCGCACTCTCACCCGGTCCGAAGAGCGGGTGATCGTCCACAAGGCGACCGAGCTCCCGTTCTCGGGAGAGTACGAGCACCACTTCGAGGCGGGCACGTACTCGTGCCGGCGCTGCGGCGCTCCGCTCTACCGATCCGAGAGCAAGTTCGACGCGCGCTGCGGCTGGCCCAGCTTCGACGACGAGATCCCGGGAGCCGTCCGACGGCTTCCCGACGCGGACGGAGAGCGCACCGAGATCCAATGCGCGCGGTGCGGGGGTCATCTCGGACACGTCTTCGAGGGCGAAGGGTTCACGCCGAAGGGCGTTCGCCACTGCGTCAATTCGGTCTCGCTCTCGTTCGCGCGGTCGGCCGCCGAGCCGGGTTCGGACATTTAACCCGGGGCCACTTCCCTTCTCGATGTACGGTCGGAACGAGCACGGTACGTTCTCCCTGGTCGCCGCCGACACCGATTCCGGCTACTGGGGGGTCATCGTCGCGACCAAGCCGACCTGCGTCGGCTCGGTCGTTCCCTGGGGCGAGTGGCGCGTCGGCGCGCTCGCGACCCAGGCGGACACGAACTACCAGTTCGGCCCCGAGGGGCTCCGACGGCTGAGGACCGGGGGTTCGGCCGAGGAGATCGTCCGACGGCTCGTGCGCGCGGATCCGAAACGGGAGCATCGCCAGCTGGGGATCGTCGATCGCCGGGGCCGCTCCGCCGCGTGGACCGGGGCGAAGTGCCTCGCCTGGGCCGGCCATGTCACGGGGGACGGTTTCTCCTGCCAGGGGAACATCCTCGCCGCCGATCGGGTCGTCCCGGCCATGGTCCGGGCCTACGAGGGAGCCCGGGGCCCCTTCGCCCGGCGCCTGTACGCCGCGCTGGTCGCCGGTGAGAAGGCGGGTGGGGATCGACGGGGAATGGAATCCGCGGCGCTCCTTGTGCTGCATCGCGAGCCCTGGTTCGACCGCGCCTGGTCCGACCGCTGGATCGACCTTCGGGTCGACCAGCACCCCCGACCGGTGGCCGAGCTCGGCCGGCTCCTTCAGATCGAGGAGTCGGCGATCCGCCGGACGATCCGGGCGCGCTCCGCCCGGCTCGCGCGGCGGGCGGCCCGCCACGCCAAGGGCCGCACGGCCCCCTAAGTCGGGATCGCGAGGCTCGTCCGGACCGTTCGGCCGAGCTCGCGGGCCTTGCCCATCTCGCCCGCCATCACCGGTCCCCGGGTCCCCTCGACCACGACCGAGAGGCCCAGGAACGGCGGGGAGAGGAGCGGGTTCTGCTCCCTCAGGAGCGTCTCGAGCTTCCCCATCGCCTTCCCGCGGTCGGTCGCGAAACAGGTGTCAAAGAAGGCGACCCGCTTGCCGCGGAGGTCGAAGCCGCGGAGCTTTCGCACCAGGTCCCGCACCCGGACGGTCGGGGCGCCGAAGTGGTTCGGGGAGCCGATGACGATCACGTCGTGGTCCCGCACGTGCTCCGGGGTGGTATCCTTCACGTGGGTCACGACGGTCGCGAGGCGCCCGTCGTACGAGAGCCCCCGGGCGATCTCTTCCGCCACCGCCTTCGTACACCCGTACCACGAGTCGTAGACGATGACGGCCGTCGGCATAGGTAGGACCCCGAGGGGGCCAGGACCCGCTCGAGGGGCCTACGGCGAGGAAGACTACATAGACGGAAGGTGAGTGCGACTTGACACACTTTCGGCGCGGCGGGGCCGGGGGCTGGGCGGTCCCGGGCCGCCGCGAGTTGCTTAAACCGGTAGGGCTTCCCTCTCGCGGGCGGTTCCCGGCGTCGACCGGGAGGGAGCATCCCGCGGTGGCCGAGCACGATCCCGACCGGATTGCGTTGAGGTTCGTGAACGAGATCAATCGGCACGACGTGGGGGCCTTGGTCGCCATGATGGCCCCCGACTTTCGGTTCGTGGACGAGCTCGGCCAGGAACTGCGGGGACGCGACCGCATGAGTGCGAGCTTGTCCGCGCAGTTCTCGAAGTTCCCCGACTACCACGTCGTGATCCGGGACCATCTCGCGATGGGGGCCACAGTCGCTCTGTTCGGCACCGCGAGCGGCACCCGGGCCGGGCCGGGGGCCGCTCGCGAACGATGGGCCCTGCCGGTCGCGTGGCGGGCGGTCGTACGGGAGGGTCAGGTCGCCGAATGGCAGGTCTATACGGACCCCGAGCCGCTGCATGTGGCGGGGGCCGGCACCCTGCCCACCGACCTCTCGGCGGCCCGGGGCGCGTGAGCCGCCCAGAACGAGGCTCGAGCTCGTCGAACGGACGCGGCTCCGCTGCCGTGACCCCTCCCTACTGGGTCGGGCCCCCGCGGCCCGATCTCGGCGCGGTTACTGGTCGCGTGGTTTCTGTAGGGCTTCCGCCGTGGGCGGCGAGCGGAGCTGGCGGAGTCCGCGGGGTATCAGGAACCCGCCGACCGCGGCGAGGGCGATCACGGCCCCGATGTAGACGGGGAAGAGCGGCGAAGCGTCGTGCGCGACGCCCCCTCGCGTGCTCAGCACGAACGCGATCACGAGCTCCACGGCCGAAATAACGAGTACGAGCCCCACTGCGTACACCAGCATCCCGCTGCGCACGAAAGTACCGAGGGTGGACCCCCTAGATAGACGAACCGACGCGCGGGCCGCTCCCCAAACCCGCGCTACGGGGAATCGGCCGCGCCCGAACTCGGCCCCGACCGCGGCGCGTCTCAAGCGCCGACCCTCGCGTGGCCACCGTGGTGGCCCCGGACCACGAGCACCGGGCAGGGCGCGCTGTTGACGAGGCCCGAGGAGAGGCTACCGAGGAGGAGCCGCTGGCCCCGCGACAGCCCACGGGACCCCACGACCACGAGATCCTGCGGGTGCTGGCGCAACCACGCCAGGAGCTCCTCGAGGGGATCCCCGACCAGGTTCACGGTCTCGAACCGGGCCGCCCCCGCGGCGAGCGCCCGCTCTTTGAGCTCCTCGATAGCGGCCGTGAGGGTCTTCCCACTGGCCGCGCTCGGAACCAGTTCCTGGAGCCGGGCGTCCACTTCGGGGTCCACCGGCCCGCGGACATTGAGCAGGGTCAGCCCCGAACCGAACCTCGCCGCGATCTCGATCGCGAGCTCACAGGCCCGGAGCGCGTGGTGGGAGCCATCGAATCCTACCAGGATGCGGGCGATGGGGCTCACGGCGACCTCATTCCGGCTCCGCACCTCTTGAAGCATGCGTCGAACCCTGCGGACGGGGCCGCGCGAGCGGGGGGCCGCCTCCGGGGGTCAGCCCTACGAGGGCGACCCGACCACGAGCCTGAGGCCCGAGCGCGGCGAGATCCATGGACGGACTATACCAGAGCGATCTCCACCGTGCCGGAGTAGTCGCCCAGTCCGGTCAGCAGGAAGGCGGTCCCGCTCCCCGCCGTGGTCAGATGGCCGAGATCGATGACGAACGTCATCGTAGCGCGGAGGGGCGATGTGCTGGTCCCTACGGCCGGTATCCAGGGGCCCCCCGGGTTTCCGACCGCGGACACCACCACCTGGCCCTGCACGTTCAGGAGCGAAAAGCCGACCACGCCGCTCACCGCTCCGTGGGTCGTCGAGTTCACAACGGCCACGGTGAAGTTCGCGGGGCTGAGCCCGCTCGTCGCGGCGACGATCGGAACCGTTTCGCACGAATCCCCCGCTGCACAGCCCGTGGTCGAATTCGTTCCCGCGAACGCGGTCGGTGAGCCCAGCCCGAGCACGCTGCCGAGGGGAGTCGACCCGGTGGAGCACGTCGTCGAGTTCGCGAGCGCGATGAGCTGGCCCCCCGTCGAGCCATCGACGATCGAGGTGTAGCTCGGCTGACTACCGCTCGGACCGACGGACGTGAGTGGATTGCACGGGGAGTAGTGCACCACCCAGCAGGGACCGGCGGTGACAAGACAGGTAGAGCCCCCGCCCAGGAGGGCCATTTCCATATTGAGCGGGATCCCCGAGTGCTGGGAGGCGAAGGCGGAGCCGCCGGCTTTCCAGACCGCGGCGGCCGCGACCGAGCTATCGACTACCGAGCTGGGGATCGGCGCGAACGACTGGAAGGTAGAGGTGCACGAGCCGGTCGCCACGAGCAGCGCCTCGGCCGAGCCGTTGACCACGTTCACCAGAAGGGCCGATTGGGTCGCCGCGCGGTAGTAGATGAGGCCCCACCACGGGGCGACACCCGCGGCAAAGCTGCCCGAGAACGCCGGCACGAAGAGTTGCGTAGGGATCGTTCCGCCGCTCGGTGACGTGTACGTGCATCCCGAACCGAGCGAGCCGTTGCCCGCCGTCAGGGTCGATTGCGCGAGCGCGATCCCGGCGGCCACCACGAGCGTCCACGGGCCCCCCGCGGTCGCGTTCGCGACCGGCGCGGCCGAGCGGGCCGCCGAGGAATAGGAGACCCCGGAGCCGCCGGCGCTCGAGCTGCCTCCCAGGAGAAAGACGACCGCGACCGCGGCGAGCACGACCCCGATCGCGACCAGGACCACGATCGGCCACCGTCCCCGCGCCCTCCGCGGGGCCGGGCCCGGCACGGCGGATGAGGGCGAAGACGCGCGGGGCCCCTCGGCGACCATGGACACCCTATCGAGGCCGAAGAGGACGTTTCAAGCTTTCGTGGCTCCTCGGGCACGAGCGCCGCCCTCGACCGCCTTCCGGAAGGGAGGTCGGCCTCGTCGCATCGCGCGACGCGATGCAGCGGGGCTCTCGACCCCGACACACTCCGCCGGGGCCGCATCTAATCCCTTAAGCGGCGGGCCCCTCTTGGGCCGGCGTGGCCCTCCTCGAGCTGTTCGTGGCCGTCCTCGTCGCGGGGGTCTCCGTGCTGAACACCGCGCTCCCGATCGCGACCTGGGCGCGATCGCACGACGGGCGCTTTCTCCTCGTGGCCGGTTCGAGCGGACTGTTCGCCGTGCTCGGCGGGCTCTGGGTCTGGGGCCAGCTTCCCGTCGACCCGCCCGGGTTCGCCGAGGTCGGACTGCCGGTGCTGGTGCTCGCGCTCGGCGCGGTCGTGCTCCTGTTCGGGGCGACCCTGTGGCCCCGCGGCTCCTAAACGATGCCCGAGGACCCGCTGGCCCTCGAGACGCGGCGTCGGGTCTACCGCGCGGTACGGTCCCACCCGGGCTCCGGGGCTCGAGAATTGCAGCGGCTCTCCAAGACCGCTTGGGGAGAAGCGGTGTACCACCTCGACCGGCTGACCGAGGCGGGGCTCATCCACCGCGAGCGCGGGACCCACCAGGACCACTACTTCGCTCCGGAAGTCCCGATCCCAGATCGGCAGGTGCTCGGGCTCCTGCGGTCGCCGTCGGCCCGGAGGGTCCTCGAGGGACTTCTCGAGTTCCCCGCCTCGACCCTTCCGGATCTCGTCGGGCGGACCGGGCTCAGCCGGGGCCGGCTGTCGGTGCACCTGCACCGCCTGATGCGGATCGGCCTCGTACGTTCCGGACGTTCCGGTCGTCGCCGAAGCTTCGAGCTTTCGGACCGGGAACGGGTGATGCGTCTCCTCGTCACCTATTCCGACGGATTCGCGGACGAGTGGATCGAACGGATCTTGGCGACCTGGTCCGAGCTCTTTCGTCCCTAGCTCGGTGGCTCGGCCGGGTGGCCCGCTCGAGATTGGACCAAAAACAGTGACCTCGATGGGTCCGATGGGTCCCTGTGTCGGCACCCCGTACCCGTACGGGCCCTCCCTCGAGACGGGGGGCGTTCCTCTTCCGCACGCTCGGGGTCGTGGCGCTCGGCCTTCTCCTCCTCGTCGCCAGCGGAGCGGTCTCGGCCGCGCCCGGGACCCGCTACGGTTGGCCACCGCAGGGGAACTCGTGGACGAACGGGGTCGTCCTGTGCGAATTCCCCGCGCAGAATCCCACGGTGTCGGTCTCGGCGCTCGGTCAAAACGGCACGGGGCTTTCCGCCGTCCCGGATCTGATCGAGGAGCTCTCGCCGAACGCCTCGGTGGTCGCGGTCGCTCCGCTCACCACGGCGAACTGGACGGCGGGGAACGCGTCCACCGCGGATCTGCTCGACGTGGTCTTTTCGACGAGCGCTCCGATCTGGCTTCCCACGCTGAGCGGTCCCCCGCTCGGCGCGGTCAACGTGAGCGTGTCGTACCGGTTGTCCGCTGCGCTCGGTTCGTCCCTCGCGAACCGGAGCGAGGTTGACGCGGTCTGGACGGTGTCCAACTGGAGTTGGCAGGGACCCACGGACCAGCTCGCGCTTCGGGCTTCCCTGTGGCCGACCTTCCCTAACAACGAGACCTTGGAGGCAGGGCCGACCTCGGCCCCGGCCCTGATCAGCCGCGCCGTCAGTACGGGCGCGCTGCGCGAGTACCTCTCCCTTTCAGGGATGGCGAACGCCTCGAGTGGCGGTGTGGCTCCCTTCGCGGTACCGGTCACCGCTCAAATGTCGGTGAGCCCCGCCTCGGCGTCCGTTTCGGTGCGGATCTCGTCCACCGCCGGTGCGTTCCGCACGCTGGAGTACGTCGTGACGCTGGGCCTCCCGGTCCCTTCGATCGTGACGTCCCTCCCGCTGTCCGACTACCTCCTGGTGGGCGGTGCCGGAATCGCGGTCGTCCTCGCGGTGGCGTTCGGGTCGTGGCGGGTCCGCCGACGACCCTCGGATCTCGAATTCCTGGAGGAAGAAGAATGAGGCAGCGGAGCGAACGCGGATGGAACAGCGGAGAGAGCCCTGGACCGAACCGACGACCGTATTCCCTCGGCGCGCGAAGGGTCGGCGCGGCCGCGCTCGCGGTCGTGCTCGTGCTCCTGTCGATCGGAGGCGCGCAGGCGGGCGTGGCCGTGCGCTCCGTCGGAGCCGGGCCGCTCCCGGCGGCGTCCCCGTTGGTCGATAACCTATCGGTCAACGCGACGAGCCTGCTTTCCTTCGTTCCGAACCAGCTGACGGTCTATCCGGGCGCGCTCGTCCATCTGGTCGTCATCCAGCTTGCGAACTTTGCGCACACGTTCGTCCTCTCCCCTGTGGCGAACGTCACGATACCGACCAACGACACGCCGACCCAGCTCTACGCCTTCTTCAACCTCCACCCGCCGCTCGTGAACTTGAGCCTCCCCGCAACGGTCGGAGCCCGTGTCTACGCCAATTTCACGGCGCCCCCGGTCGGCTCGTACGAGTTCGTCTGCGAGATCCCCGGGCACTTCCAGGGCGGAATGTACGGTGAGCTCGTATCGACCACCTCTTCGTCGGGAGGAAGCTCGAGCTCGCCGCTCCTCCTCGAGATCGGGGTCGGGGTCATCGTCGTGATCGCCGCGGCGCTCGTGGCCGCCGCCCTCCTTCGCCGCCGAGCCCGTCGGACGAACGGCGCTCCTCCCGGCTCCGGGCCCAACCCGTGAGTCCGACAGGTGGGGCCTGCCTCAGGAATGGAACGGGGCCGTGACGGTGTCGCCGGTCGAATGCGAGGTTTCGCCGAGCCCAGAGGTCCCTCGGGACCCCGTCCGGGAAGATCGGCCCGTCCGCTACCGGCTCGCGGGCGGGATCGTCGCCCACAACGAGGAGCGGTCGATCGAACGGGCCCTCCGTTCCCTGCTCACGCAAGCGCTCCCCGAGGGTACCGAGTGGACCGGCCTCTGGGTCGTGGCGAGCGGTTGTACGGACGGGACCGTGGCCGAGGCCCGTCGCGTGGCGGCCGAGGATCCTCGGGTCGTTGTGCTCGTCGAGCCGGAGCGCCGGGGAAAAGCGCACGCGCTCGCGGAAGTGTTCCGCCACGCCGAGGGCGATGGAGTCGTCCTCCTCAACGCGGACGCCGAGGCCGAGCCGAATGCCGTGGCCGAGCTATTACGCGTGGGCGCGAGGGCGACCGCGCCGTTCGCGGTGATGGCCCGACCGGTCGTACCCCCGGACCTGGCGGAGGGACCTCGGCGGGCGCTCCGCCTGATGTGGGAGCTTCACCACCGCTTTCACCAACGCCTCCAGGCGGACGGAGGGGGGGCCCACCTCTCGGACGAGCTCCTCCTGGTCAGCCGGGACCCTTCCCCGCCGTTGCCGGACGGGATCATCAACGACGGATCGTACATCGCGGTCTGGCTCGCGCTCCACTCCTTCCCGAGGTTGTACGCCGAGCGGGCCCGGGTTCGCATCGTCGTGCCGTACCGCTGGCGCGACCATCTGCACCAGCGACGCCGTATCCGCTTCGGCAATAGCCAGGTCCAGCGGACGCTCGGGCTCGCCCCGAGCACCTTCGTCCGGTTCGCGGTCCGCCACCCCCGGCTCGCCGCGCGGCTCATTCGCGAGACCATGGAAGGTCAGCCGCAGGGCTACCGAGCCTTCGCCGGGCTCGTCCTCGCGGAGATCGCCTCGAACGCGTTGGCGCTCTGGGACCGGCTTCCGCCCGAGCGGGATCACGTGCGCTGGCGCCGGATCGCACCGGCGTCGGCGGCTCCGCCCTCGCCCCCCGCCGCGCGGGCGTCGCGCGCGCGCCCGCCGACAGCGAACCCCACTTCGGTCGAGCAGCGGGTCTCGGCGCTGCTGCGGGTCGCAGCGGAGTTCGGCACGCGGCTCCCGCTCACCGAAATGCTTCGGCTCCTGCCCCCCGACGCGCCCACGTCCGTCGACGAGCTTCGTCGCTGGATCGCGGACCACCCGTGGGTCGCCCGGGTGGACGGGGAACGGGCCGCTGCGCCCGAGACCATCGTCCGGGAGCTCGATGAACGGAGGGCCCGAGGGGTGGCGTACCGTCGGGCGGCCCAAGAGCTCCTCGAAGGGCCGCTGGGCCCGATTCGGCCCTGGCTCCGCGCGGTCGCGATCACGGGCTCGGTTGCCTACGGCGAGCCCGCCCCGGGCGATGACCTCGACCTGTTCATCGTCTGCCGCGCGGGCGCCCTGTACTGGTTCCTTGCCTACGCGTACCTCGCGATCCGCCTCTCCCGCTGGCACCGGGGATCGCCGGGCCGCCCTATCCCGTGCCTCAACTATGTGGTGGACGAGCGGCGGGCGGACCGGGACTTTGGCCGCGACCGAGGGTTCCTGTTCGCGCGCGAGGCCCTGTCGGCGTGCGTCCTCCAGGGCGCGTCGTACTACCAGGGCTTGCTCTCTCGAGCGACCTGGATGCGCGCCCGGGTACCGGGGCTCTACGCCGAGCGAACTCGGCCCCCGTGGGACCTCGCGGCCCGCCCGGCCCCTCTCGGCGTACGCCTCGTGAACGCGGCCCTCTACCTGCCGCTCGCGGCCTACCTCCAAGTGGCCGGGCTCGTCCGGAACCACCGGCTGCGTCGGCAAGGAGAACCGGAGGAGGCCTTCCGCACGGTCACCAGTCGCGATCGCGTCGCCTTCGTCTCCTACCGTTTCGAGCGATTGCGGGCGGTCTACGATGGACCGGATCCGGCGGGAGTGCCGGCCTCCGGCCCGTTCCCCCGTCCGGGCGGCCTCACCGCCGCGCGCTAGGAGACCGGATGGGCGAGAGCGTCAGCGACTACGCCGGGTTCGACTTCCTCGCCCTGTGGAACGGTCGGGGTCGCGTCACCGAGGTCGAGCGAGAGATCGTTCGGCGGGCCCTCCTCCGCGCCGATCATCGACGGATCCTCGAGGTGGGCACGGGGTTCGGGCGACTCCTCGGTACGTTGACCGCTCTGGGGCAGGAGGTCGTCGCCACGGACTTCGACCGCGCGGTGCTCGGAGAGATTCCCGAGAAGCTCGCTCCCCGCGAGCCGCTTCGGGTAGCGGCGAACCTCTACCATCTCCCGTTCGTGGACGGAGCGTTCACGAGCGCGAGCATGGTGCGGGTCTATCACCACCTGACCGACCCGGTGAGCGCCCTCACCGAGCTCGGCCGGGTCCTCCGAGCGGGCGCTCGCCTCGTGCTCTCCTACAACCCACGCCCCTCCGTCGGCACGTTCGTCCAGGACGTCCGTCGCGCCCTCGAACCGGCTCGGGCGGGAACCCGCTTCCGTTCGGCGACCTTCGCGCGGGGCTCGGTGACGCTCCCCCCGGCCCCGTTCCCCGTGGAGGTCCCCGATCGACGCACGTTCGCACGGATCGTCCGGGCGGCCGGCTTCGACCCGCGGGCCGAGGTGGTGGCCGGGATGGAGGAGTACCGGATCGCCCGGCGGGCGCCGGCCGCGCTCTTCGTCCATCTCGGTTTCGCGATCGGACGAGCGCCCGGATTCCCGGTGCGCTTTGCGGTGCTCGAGCGGACCGGGACCGACGCGGGACCCCTTCCCGGACCCGACGCGATCCTCGCGTGTCCCCGGTGCCGCGCGGCCCTTCCGTTCCCTGCGGGCGACAGCGAGATCCGCTGCGATCGGTGCGGCCCCGTGGGCGCTCGCTCCGGGCCCGTGATCGACCTGCGATTCGTTCCCGAGGGCGTGCCGCGGTGGAAGGGCGCGGCGGGCTAGACCGGGGGCCTCGGCACGGCACGGCTCCGTTCCGCTCGGTCCCGCGACCCGCGTCGCGGCCGCGCCCGACGCAGGGGTCCGGCGATATCGTTCGGCCCGGTCCGGACATAGGCATGGAAGAGCCACTCGGCCCCGGACCAGAGGGACGCGTGGGCGGAGACGCGCTCGTCGAACTGCCGCGCCCGGGTCGCCCCTTCGCCGCCGAGCCACCGGAGGAGCCGCTCCGAGCGGAACGGGGGAGAGAGGACGGAGATCGGAAGGAGACGGGCGCGGCGGAAATGATCCTGGAGCAGCGCGTCCCAGGTCGAGGGAGTGCGCAGGTGCAGCTCGAGGGAATAGCCGATCCCACCGGCCGGCACCACCGCGCGGGTCCGCCGGAACGCCGCGCCGGGCCGCCCCGCCGCGAGTTCCCAGGCCATCGGCCCCCATCCCGGCCGGTTGAGCGCCGTGAAGGCGAGCGCCGTCCCCGGGGACGCGAGACGGCCCAAGGTCGGCACCGCGCGATCGAGGTCCGGCTCGAGGTCGAAGGCTCCGAACGCCGAGACGATCCCGCCGAAGCTCCCGCTCGGAAGGTCGGCGAGACCGGACCCGATGTGACCGAGGGCGAGCTCGCGTACCTCGAGCCGGTCGGCGAGCCCCCGAGACCGCGCGCGGGCGACGAGCGTGTCGAGCATCTTGGGAGAGAGGTCCACCGCCAGGACCCGATGGCCCCGGGCGAGCAGCCGGAGCGTGTGGAACCCGGTCCCCGGCCCGATCTCGAGTACCCTATCGGCCCGGCGCACGGTCTCCTCGATCAGCGCCGCGGCCCGTTCCTTGAGGTACCGCTCGACCGGGTTCCCCTCGAGCGCGCGGTCGTAGACGACGGCGGCCCGATCGAACTCCCGCTGGAGTCGCGTGTGGAGGGGCAGCCGGTCGGGCGCTTCGCCCGGATCGAGAGCGAGCACTTCGTCGGTCCCTCGGAAGTAGGCGTCCCAGGTATCGTGGCCGTACCGGTCCCGACCGAGGGCGTGGACCCGAGCGACGACCTCGGGTTCGCGCGTCGGCTCCGCCGTGACCGGTCGTTCCGGCCCGTCCTCCAATCGGATCCAGGCCCGCCCCTCACGCACCGCGCGGGCCATCCAGTCCGCCGCGGGGTCGCTCGCGACCACGAAGAGCCGCCCGTTCTCCTCGACATAGAGGAGACGGACCCACGCCACCAGGTCCGGCGAAAGATCGAGGGACGGACGGCGCCCGGTCGTGAGGGGAGTGTCGGTCGACGGCGCGGCGCTCACGATGGCGCGGCCCGGGCTCGGAGCGCCCGCGCCGGGCTCATGGGACCGGAACGCCGTGCGGGTAGACCTCGGCGATGAGGGTGACGACACGCGGGGTGGAGTAGCCGGCCCGGGCCACGATGCGGTCGGCGGTCCGGATCTTCTTGAGGCCCACGAACCGCTTCGAGACGATCAAGAGGTAGGAGAAGGTCTTCATCGTGATGGCGACGACCGCCCCCTCCGGCTCGACCAGGACCTTGATGGTCCTCCGCTCGGAGATCCATCGTGGGGGCATTGGTCGTGGAGTCGGCAGAGGGAGATATATACTTGGAGGGTCGGCCCGGCACCGAGCAAGCAGGAGCGAGTTCGGGAGCGGGGGGAGGCCATCCGGCCGTCCTTCGGTCCCGCCCGCCGGTCGCACGAGACCCTCGATGGGAAGCCCGGGACGTCCGCCCCTCGCGGACCCCGACGTGACTAGAGCGCGGTCCCCCTCGCGTCGGTCCGCGCCTCCCTCCAGCGACGCCACGCGTCGCGGGCGGACCAGGGCCAGGGACGCGGCTCGGGGTCGTCACGCCACAGCGTCCAGGCCCACTGCACGAGGGTGAGCGTGACCGCGACCGCGAGCACGACTAGGAGAAACGTCCGCACGATCCCGTACCCGTCGTTTGCGTCGAGCGCGGCGGTGTAGGCGTAGATTCCGGGGTCGATCGGGCTCACAAACCGCATCCCGAGGTCGTTGTTGACGAGAAGGTCGATCGCCGCGAGACCCCACGTGAATCGGAAGAGCGCCCGGAAGCCCGGACGGAAGACGGCGACCGCGAGCGCGAGGAGGCCGAACAGGTAGAGGAAGTACTGCTCGTAGAGACCCCATCGCAGCAGGAGAAAGAGGACCAGGACGAAGAGCAGCGCCCGCATCTCTGAAATGGGCTCGTCTCGACCGACCCACCGGGCGGCGGCCCAGCCCCCGAGCAGGATCCCGGGGACCCAGGCGTACGGGGCGAGGCGGTAGAAGTACGGGATCTGGCCCAGGACCGCTTGGACGTTCGAGAGGCCGAGGATCAGGGCGTAGTTCATCCCGAGTCCGCCGCCTTGCGACTGAGAGAGCGCGACCGAGGCGAGTCCCTGCGTGCCGAAGCCGGCGATCGACCAGCCCTCGAGCCCGAAGACGAGGAGCGTGAGGCCGCCCGCGAGGGCGAGGGCGACGAGAAAGGTGGCGCGGGCGAGCCCCTTCGCGCGGAAGAACTCGAGCGGGAGGTAGATCACCGTGAGCCACTTCACGAAGATCCCGAGCCCGAGGAGGAGGTTCCGTTCGATCGCCCCGCGGGCGTAGAAGAGCGCGAGGAGGAGGACGACGATGATCGAGTCGAACTGGCCCCAGATCGCCGTGATCGTGATCGCGTACGGAAAGAGCGACCAGAACAGAGCCACCTGCCGGGCGCGGGCCCCGTCCCCGGTGTGGCGGAGGACGAGCCGGTAGAGAAGATAGGCCGAGGCGACATCGGCGAGGATGACCGGCTGCTTCAGAAGGAAGTACAGGACGAAGCGGTCGCCGCCCCCCACGGCCGTCCACAGGAGGTAGAGCCCCGCGAGCAGTTCGGGCCAGAACGGCAGGTAGGCGGCGGAGGTCAGGTTGGAGTTCAGGAATTCGAAGCTGGCCCCGGGGACCGGGGGCCAGAAGGCACTGTAGGGGTTCCCCCCGTGGGCCACGACGTAGCCGGTCCGGATCCACGATTCGAAGTCGAACGGATGGCCGGTCCAGAACGAGAACGCCTCGCGGACCAACGTCCCGACAAGGAGGATGCGGGCGATCGTCCACGACCTCCCGAGGCGGTAGAGGATGGGATCGCTCGACACGAAGGGGCTCCGCTCCGCCCGAATGGTCCTCCCCTCTAATAGGGAAGGGGAACGCCGGGGCGCGAGCGTCGGCGCGGGCCCGCTCGCGGCGGCCGTCGCGCACGACTATATGCCGAGCGAGACCCTCGGCCGAACGGGGTACGGATGTCGCGTCCGGTGGGAGCGGGGCTTCTCACGATCCTGGGCGGTCTGTTCATCGTGGTGGGGGGCGCCCTGTTCGCGCTGGTCGGGGATATCCTCGGCGCGGTCCTCGGTCCGTTCCGCGACCTGTTCCTGCTGGGCCTGCTCGTGGGACTGCTTTCCATCCTTCTCGGTCTCCTCATGATCGCGGCACCGGCCCTGCACACGGTATGGGGAATCCTCGCGCTTCTGTTCGCGCTCCTGAGCATTCCGTTCGCGCTGGCCGGCCTGTTCGTCGGCTTCGTCCTCACGTTCCTCGGCGGGATCCTCGCGGTCCGCTGGCACCCCTTCCGGGAGGGCCCCGTGATCACCGTGGAGGCGCGGAGCGTTCCCCCCTTCCCGCCCACGGGCTGAACCTCAGAGGAACCGATGGCCCGGATCGGGCCCCGCCCCTTTTGTGGATCTCTCGGATACGCCCGCCGTGGGCGGTTCTCCCGGACCGTCCGGACGTAGATGGCGAGCGGGGGGTTCGAACTGGCCTTCGGACTCGCGCTCGGGTTCTCGCTCGCGGTGCCGCCCGGACCCATGAATGCGTTCATCGCAGCCCAGTCGGTGCGTTCCCGGCGCCGTGGCACCCTGACGGGTCTCGGCGCGATGAGCGCGGATGCGGTGCTCGCGGCCGTCGTCTTCCTGCTCTCCTCGGCGCTCGACCTCAGCGCCTACGCCCGAGGGCTCTACCTGGTCGGCGCCGTGGTGATGGCGTACTTCGGGGTGCATCTGCTCCGCACCCGAGCGGAGACCGGCGCCGCGGGGCCCAGCGACGCCCGGACGTACACGACCGCCCTCGGGATCGGGCTCTCGAACCCGTTCCAGATCCTATGGTGGCTGACCGCCGGTCTCGCCTTCGCCTATCTTGGGGGCGCCGTGCTCCTGGTCGGACTGTTCGGCGCGATCGCGGTCTGGGTCGTTGCCTTCCCGATCGTCGTCCGTGCAGGGGCCGAGCGATCGCCGCGCTTCGCGCCAGTGGTCACCCTCGTGTCGGCCGGCGCGATGATCGCCTTCGCCGGGTACTTCGTCGTCCTGGCCCTCGGCTGATCTTGGGGCCACCCGCCGCTAGGCGGAGCGCAACCGATCGGAGTACTGGTGGCGGAGCTTCGCGACCTTGGGAGCGATCACGAGCTGACAGTAGGCCTTCTCCGGATTCCGCCGGAAGTAGTCCCGGTGGTACGATTCCGCCGGGTAGAACTCGGTGAGCGCCGTGACCTCGGTCACGAGCTTCCCCGGCCAGAGGCGGGCCGCCTCCACTTCCCGGATCACCGCGTCGATGACCGCCTTCTGCGTCGGGGTCCGGTAGAAGATCGCCGACCGGTACTGCGGCCCGGTATCGTTCCCCTGGCGGTTCAAGGTCGTCGGGTCGTGGGTCGTGAAGAAGACCATGAGCAGGTCGTGCAGGTCGATGATCGCCGGGTCGAACGTGACCTCGATCACCTCGGCGTGGCCCGTCCGCCCCGTGCAGACCCGCTCGTACGACGGGTTCGGCACGTGCCCCCCGGCGTAGCCGGGAACGGCCGAGCGCACCCCCCTCAGCTCCGAGAAGACGGCCTCGGTGCACCAGAAGCAGCCTCCGGCGAGCACGATCGTGTCGGCGGTGGTGCCGGGGTCCGCGGTACGGTTCGGGATCATGCTACCTCAGGGGGTGACTGTGCTCGAGACCACGTGCGAGAAGGATATCTAAGCTCGCCACCGACGGGCGACGGCCGCGACAACCAGATAGTCCCGGAGAGGCTCGGCCCGACCGTGCGCCCCCACGTGTTCGCTCAGCGGGTACAGGAGCTCGCGGCCCAGCACCGCCCGTTCGCGATGGCGACGGTCGTCCGGACCGAGGGTTCGACGCTCGCGAAGACGGGCTTCAAGATCCTGATCTCCCACGACGGCCGCGTCGTCGGTGGAACGTTCGGCGGGGGCTGCCCCGAGGGACCCATCGTCGCGGTGGCTCGGGAGGCGATGCAAAGTGGGGAGAGCCGCGTGCTCCGGGTCCATCTCGTCGATGCGGCGGCGGCGGTCCGGGGTATGGCGGGGAACCCCGGTCCGGACGAGGTCTATGTCGAGACCGACTGCGGGGGGACCCTCGAGGTCCACATCGAGCCGATGCTCCCCTCGGAGCGGCTCATCCTCATCGGCCAAGGGGGCCGCGACGACATCGAGGACGCGCTGGTGCGGGTGGGCCGCCTGCTCGATTTCGAGGTGGTGGTCGTCGACCCGAACCCGCAGTTGTCGGAGACCGCCGACCGGGTGATCCGCGCGGCCCATCCCGATCTTGCAGAGCTTGCGCTGGGGGAACGGGACTCGGTCGTCGTCCTCACGAAAGGCGAACGGGATGTCGCGATCCTGACCGAGCTCGCAAAGAGCCCGGCCCGCTACATCGGCCTTCTCGCGAGCCGCCATCGGCTCGAGAAGGACCGACAGGAGCTACGGCACGGGGGCGTCCCGGCCGAGTTCCTCGAGCGGCTCCATGCACCGGTCGGGCTCGACCTCGGCGCGACGACCCCGACCGAGATCGCCCTATCGATCGTGGCCGAAATGGTGGCGAAGAAGTACGGACGGTCGTTCGCCCACGGTGCGAGGGCCGCGGGGACGGCGCTCGCGAGCTCCGGGAGCCGGGCGGCCCGAAAATCGGCCTAGGGCCCGGCCTTCGGCCGCTTCACCAGGAACTGGACCTCGGTCCGGGCGAACGCGGCCCGGTCACGCCAGGGGTCGCCGCGGTAGATCTCGCGGTAGTCCCCCACGGCCGTGATCGTCCCATCGCGGCGACGATAGCGGAGCCAGTCGGAGAGGCCATGGTAGACGACCGGGGAAGCGACCACCGCGGGGTCGTAGACGACGCTCGCGACCGACCCCGCGCGGTAGGTTTTCACGCGGACCGGCGCCTCGGAGCGCGCCGACCCCCGGATCTCGATCGCGACCTCGAAGGTCTGCTCGTCCGGCTCTCGGAATATCCATCGACCCGTCCGGAGGTGATGCGCCCGGGTCCAGGCGGCCACTCGATCGAACTGTCGGTGGATGGCGGCGTCACTCCACTGGCCGTTCCACCGGATCGCCGCCACGCGGTAGGCCGGAGCGCGCTTCAGCACGAAATCGACCGTCATGGTCCCTTCCTACGCCGAGAGCGGGTGGCGAACTAAAAAGGTAGGTATGCGAACTGCCCGGCCCACCTCACGCTCTCGCCTCGAGCCGCTCGCGGGCCCGGGCGAAGAGCGTCTGGGTCTTCCTGCTGATCGTCCCACGGATCAGCCGTTCGCCGACCGACGCGACCGGTCCGGAGAGCGCGAGGTCGGCGGTCCAGTGCACGGCCGTGACGCCATCGTGCACCTCGAACGTCGTGACTACGGTCGCATCAAGGCCGCTCCCCATCCCCGATCCATGGAGCTTCACGGCGACCCGACGGGGTCGCTCGATCTCGGTGTACTCGCCGGTGATCCGGAAAGTTCCCCGGATGAACGCCACGCCCGACGTGACGGTCCCGGTGAAATGGGTCGGGTCCCCGACCTCGACGGTGTGGGGGTCGTCGAGACAGTCCAAGACCTGGCGGGGATCGCAGAAGAACTCGAACGCCCGATCAGGGTCGCCGCGAGCCGAGAACGTGCCTTCCGTGTGCATGAGCGAGGGTCGGTGCCTCCGCCGTCGAGCCGCCCTCGCGAGCGGGCGTTCGGGAATGAGCCTTTCCCCGCTTCGCCGCGCCCCCGCTCCCCTACCCTGAACGGATTGGATGCCGGGGCCACGGGTCCCGGGAACCCAAGGAGAAGTCCGCGGCCTACGCGTCCCGTGCCTTCGCGAGCTCGGCCGGGACCTCGGTCGCGGGGGCGCGGCGCGGCAGGTCTGCGATGTAGGCGCCGTAGTACGGGACCCTGAGCGCGACGACTTCGCGGAACGCGGCGCGCAGTGCCTCGTCGTCGAGTCCACGGGTGGGCACGAGATCGTCGTTGCGGTTGAGGCAGCCCTTGAGCTCGCCCCGGTGGGTCACCCGGATCCGGTGGCAGTTCGCACAGAACTCCGGGTTGTAGACCGGGTCGACGACCTCAACCTCGGCTTCCCGGAACAGGTAGACCCGGCGGTGGTGCATCTCGCGGACCAGGACGCTCGACGCATGCTCCTCCAGCCAGCGCTTGACGCTCTCGATGTCGACCATCCACTCCCGGTGCGCGACGAGCTCGGGCATGAACTGGATGAGCTGCAGCTTGAGGCCCTCGGTCTCCCCCACGAAGTCGATCATCCGAGGGATATTGGCCAGGGTCGGGCGGAAGACGACCATGTTGAGCTTGACCGGTTTGAGGCCCACGCGCAACGCCGCCCGGATCCCGCGGAGCACCGGGGCAAGACCGCCCTTGCGGATCGTGCGGAACTGCTCCGGGTCGATCGAATCGACCGAGACGTTCACCCGCTTCAACCCGGCATCGCGGAGCGCCTCGGCCCGGTTCTCGAGCATCGAGCCGTTCGTCGTGAGCGAGACATCGGGGATCTGCTCCACGGTCCGGCCGATGACCTCTTCGAGGTCCGTGCGAAGGAGGGGCTCGCCGCCGGTGAACTTCACGGAACGGATCCCGAACTCCCGGGCGACCCGCACGATCCGTTCGACCTCGGTCGAGGTCATCTCCTCGCCGTGCGGGGCGCGGGGCCGAGCGGTCGGGCCGAGGCCCTCGTCGTGGCAGTAGACGCAGCCGAAGTTGCAGCGCTTCGTCAGGCTGATCCGGATGTCCGTGACGGCGCGGCCGTACGCGTCGGACAGCATCGAGCGACCAACTGCCGCGGCCCCCCTTATACCCCACCTAGCCCCCTCGTGGCGGCTCCCCGCGATGTCCGGCCCGCGCCGGGCTCCCGCCCGCTTCCTAACGTCTAATAGAGGAGAGGCGTGCCGATACCGGAACGATGCTCCTGGTGGTCCGATGATCCCGCCCCCCTTCGAATACTATGCTCCCCGCTCGATCGACGAAGCGGTCGGCCTGCTCCACCGGTTCGAGGGCGACGCGAAGGTCCTCGCGGGGGGGCACAGTCTCCTCCCGCTGATGAAGCTCCGACTCGCCCGGCCACGGGCGCTCGTCGATATCCAGCGTATCCCCTCGCTCGCGTACCTCCGGGAGGAGGGAGCGCACCTACGGATCGGTGCGACGACCCGAACGAGCGAGCTGCTCGAGTCGCCGATCCTACGGCAGTCGTACCCGATCCTGACCGATGCTGCGGCGGAGATCGCCGACCCGCTCGTGCGCAACATGGGCACGGTCGGGGGCAACCTCTGTCACGGCGACCCGGGGAATGACCTCCCCGCCTGCCTGCTCGCGCTGGGCGCGGAGGTCGAAGTCGCCGGCCCGGGGAGCTCCCGCATCCTCCGGCTCTCCGACTTCTACCGGGACACCTTTGTCACCGCACTCGAGCCGACCGAACTATTGGTCGGGGTGCGGGTCCCCCGCGCTCGGCTCGGCCAGGGGAACGCGTACCACAAGCTCGAGAAGCGGACCGGCGACTTCGCGATCGCAGGCGTCGCCGCGAATCTCGTGCTGGACGGTTCCGGGCGGATCGGGACGGCCGGGATCGCGCTCACCGGGGTCGGCCCGACCGCGATCCTCGCGGAGGCGGCCGCGGCGGTCCTCGTCGGTCGATCGCCCGACGAGGACCAGATCGCCCACGCGGCCCGGCTCGCGAGCGACTCGGCGCAGCCCGCGAGCGATCTCCGCGGCTCGGTCGAGTACAAGCGCGCGATGGTACGATTCCTCACCCGGCAGGTATTGGAACGAGCGCTCGCCCGGGCGGGGAGAGCCGTCTAGATGACCGCGGCCTCGCGCCGGACCGCTTCGACCGAGTCCTCTGTCGGCGGCGGCGGCCCGCTCGTCCGGGTGGAGCTCATCGTCAACGGGGCCGCTGTGTCCGCCGAGGTGGAGACGCGTACGCTCCTCGTCCACTTCCTGCGCGAGGTCCTCGGGCTCACGGGCACCCACATCGGTTGCGATACGTCGGGCTGCGGTGCCTGCACCGTGCTCCTCGACGGACGACCGGTGAAGTCCTGTACGGTCCTCGCGGTCCAGGCCCAGGGGGGCCAGGTCCGCACGGTCGAAGGGCTGGAGGCCAACGGCACGCTCTCCCCGGTCCAGGAGGCGTTCCTGGAGGCGCATGGCCTCCAGTGCGGCTTCTGCACCCCGGGGATGATGATGACCGCGACCGCGCTCTTGGCGAAGCACCCGCACCCGACGGAGACGGAGATCCGGGAGGCGATCCGGGGGAACCTCTGTCGGTGCACCGGCTATGTCAACATCGTGAAGGCGATCCAGCTCGCCGACCGGAAGATGCACCCGTCGGGGCCGAGCGAATCGGCCTGAGCACCCGCGTACTACCGGGGGATGAGGCACGGTCGGCCCCCGCTCCTTCTCCGGGAGGATGGGCGTGCTAGGGTCGGTCACGTTCACGAGCGCGGGACCCCGGGGACGCTCCGTTCGAAAGCTACCGCAGCCGAGCGCCGGCCGACGAGCGCTCCCGGGGACGTCCGCTCGACGCGAGCCGCAGCGCGAGGGGAACGAGCGAGGCCCCGGAACGGAGACGGTCCTCGGCCTCCCGGAGGTCCCCCGGTGTGTCTAGGTCGATGAGTACCCCTGGGTCCTCGAGCGGGACCTCGAGGGTTTCGGACGCATGCTCGAGGACCAGCGCCCGAGCTCCCCGGTCGCCCGTGATCCGGTCGACCTCGCTCGAAAGCGACCGATCGAAGAGCACCGGATGGCCGCGGAGGCCCGCGTAGAGCGGGACCACGATACGGACCCGCGCGCGAAGCCGTGCGGCGATCAGCTCATGGTAGGTGGTGGGTCGCACCAACGGGGCGTCCCCCAGCACGACGAAGAACGCCTCGGTCGTGGCCGACACGGCGGCCACCCCTCTCCGAAGAGAGCTGCTCATCCCGGCAGCAGGCTCGGGGTTCTCTACGACCGTGCAGCCGGTGAGGTCGACCCCCGCGCGGATTTCGTCCGCCCACGCGCCCAGCACGACGATCGTCTCTCCGACGGCGGACCTGGGAATCGCCCCCAGGACCCAGCTCAGCAACGTCCGACCGTCTAGCTCGGTGAGCGGCTTCGGGGATCCCATGCGGGCGGCGCCTCCCGCGGCGAGAACGATCGCCGCGATCCGGCTCTGTCCGACCGGCGACGGGCCTCCTTTGGCCACGGCTCCTCCAGTGAGGAGCGGAGTTAAAGGCCCTCGCGCGCCCGGGCCTCGAGCGCGGGATCCGCGGGCGCTCCATGTCGGACCGGGTCCCCGCTCAGAGCGGTGCCCCACAGGAGGGGCAGCGGCCGTCGACCTCGTTCCCGAGCCGGCCGCAGTATCGGCACCGCACCCGGACCACCTCGCGCTCCACGATCGTCGGAGCGCCGCTCCCCGGGACCGGCAGCGCCCGCTTCGCCAGCGCGATCGCGCGGATCCAGCCGTCCGGGTCCAACACGTCGAACGCGGGCCGCTCGCGCGCCATCTCCACGACCAGCCAGGTCTTCCCGATCCGCCCGCGCCGCACCGAGACGTTCCGGATGTCCAGGAGCGAACCGGAGAAGACGGTGCGATTGTCGTGTCCCCGCAGAAGGTCCCGGACGAGGCCCGCGGTGGTCGGCGCCTCGAAGACCAGGCGCTGGTTGGTGAGGTAGAGCACGCCGGGCCCCCGCACGTCGCTCGGCCGATGCGGCTCCTCGATCACCGCGTAGGCGCTGCGGAGCATTTGCTCGCCGGCGTGGAGGAGCATCGTTGCCCGGAAGCCCTGACCGGGCTAAAACCCCTGTCGCGAGCGGCGACGAGGCGGGAGCCCGAGGGGGTCGGGCCCGTCGGGGCCCGCGGTCCAAGTATCGGGTGGCGTGGGCCGCTTCACCAGCCGGTGGGGATCGAGCGGTTCTGCTCCTCGAGCCAGCGCTGGAGCGGTCGGAAGTACTCGAGGAGCCCCGTCGCCTCCATGCGTCGCTCGCCCGTGATCGCCTCGAGCGCGTCGGGCCACTCCCGGCGCTGGCCGAGCTCCATCATCGTCTTCAGGCGGCGACCGGCCTCCTTCGAGCCGTAGATCGAAGCGCGGTGGAGGGGGCCCGAGTCGCCCATCGCGCGGACGAGCGCTCGATGGAACTGGAACTGGAGGATGTGCGCGAGGAAGTAGCGCATGTACGGCGTGTTCGCCGCCACGTGGTACTTCGCGCCCGGATCGAACTCGTCGGCGCTCCGCTCGCCCGGGGGCACGACCCCCTGGTAGCGCCGCCGGAGGTCCCACCATCGGGGGTTGTACTCGCTCGGAGAGACCGCCCCCGAGAAGACCTCCCACCGCCACCGGTCGACCACGAGTCCGAACGGGAGGAAGGCGATCTTTTCGAGCGCGCGGCGGAGCAAGAGGCCCAGGTCCCCGGTGTCGGGCGGCACGTCGGACAAGAGGCCGATCTTCGCGAGATACTCCGGAGTGACCGAGAGGGCGACCGTATCTCCGACCGCCTCGTGGAACCCGTCGTGGGCGCTGTCGCGGAACAGGAACGACTGACCGGAGTAGGCCCGCTGGTAGTAGCTGTGCCCGAGCTCGTGATGGATCGTCCGGAAATCCTCGTCCGTGATCTCGATGCACATCTTGATCCGGAGGTCCTCCGCGAAGTCGATGTTCCAGGCGCTCGCGTGGCAGACGACCTCGCGGTCGCGCGGCCGCACGAACATCGACCGCTCCCAGAACGTCGGCGGCAAGGTCCCGAGACCGAGCGACTCGAAGAACCGCTCGGCGTAGCGGACGAGGTCGGTCGGCGTGGTGCCACGGGCGACCAGGATGCGGGTGAGGTCGAAGCCCGCCTCCGTGCCCGGAGGAACCAGGATCGGGTAGATGCCGTCCCAGGACTGCGCCCACATGTTGCCGAGGAGGTGGATCGGGATCGGCCCCCGAGGGTCGACCACGTCCGCCCCGTAGACCGCGACGAGGCGGTGGCGGACGTAGGCGTGCAGCGCTTCGTAGAGGGGGCGCACCGACTCCCAGAGCCGATCGACCTCCCGCGCGAACGCCTCCGGCTCCATGTCGTACTTCGATCGCCACATCACCCCCATGTCCGCGAATCCGAGCTCGCCGGCCCCGCGGTTCGCGAGCTCCACGTATCGTTCGAAGTCCGGCCGTATCGACCGACCGATGCGATGCCACCCCGCCCAGGCGTCCACGAGCCGAGCGGGATCCCGACTCTCCTCGAGGACATGTGAGAGCCCCTGGAGGTCGCGCGGCTCGCGCTCCCCGACGAGCGTGTGGTGCCCCTTCGCGTACGCCCCCTGCATCGCGGTGACCCGGCGCGTGAGCTCCTCCGACTCCACCGGGTCCGATGGGCCGACGAGCGGCAAGAGGAGACGCAGGAGCTTGAACTTGCGCCGGAGCTCCTCATCGAGCGATCCTTCGGCGAACTCCGTCGAACGCTTCGCCAGGTCCAGGGTCTCAGAGATGAAGCGGGAGGTGGCCCGGGCGCTCAGCGCGTCGGTGTCCGGCGTGATGTACGTCGCATTCACCCAGTCGGCCTGCTGGGCCGCGATGGCGAGATCCTTCAAGCGGCCCTCGGCGGTCTCTAGGAACCGTGCCGCGTCCGCGCGCGAAGTGGTCTCGGTCATGCTGCCGTCATCCGACCCAGCTCGGCCTCTTAAGACGGTCGAGCGCCGCCCTCCGAACCGGGGCGGTTCGGCGTCTGCCAACTGTCGGTCGCTCCCTGTCCTCACGGCGCCGGGGGACACCCCCTTTCTTCCTGTCCAAGTTAGGGCTTTATGTATGACGTGCGTCTGACACCCCCCGAGGGACGATGTCGGACGTCTCCGGAGCGGGGCTGATCCTCGCTGCGATGCCGCTCGGCGCCCAGGAAACACCGGACGCGGCCTGTTCGCTCGCCTTCCTGCCTTGCCTTGGACCGCAACTGTATCGCCAGTACCACCCCATCGGCGAGGCGCCGTGAGCGCGGCGCCCCGAAAACCCAGGCCGGTCGTCAAAGCGGTCGCGGCACCGACCCCGCCACCAACCGTGCTCGGCCAGGGAACCCCGCGAGGCTACGGGACCCGACCGAAGCTCTCGCTCGAAGCCGCGGCCGCTTTCGCGACCTACGTGGACTCCGCCCGGGCCCGCGCCGCCATGGAAGGGCGGACCCTCGTCTACACTGTCCGCTGGAGCTAGGATCGTTCGCCCCGGTCGGGCTCGCTGTCCGGCAGGACGTCCTCTTCGGGCACCTCGACCGGAACCTCGGGGCGGTGGGAGCCGGCCTGCGCCCGCGCCTCTTCGAGCGCCTCCTTCGAAAGGGCGTCCGCCACCCGGTTCTCCTCGCGGGGGACCCAACGGAACTCGACGTGCCGGAATCGTCGGGTGAGCGCGGTGAGGTGCGAGTGATAGGCCTTCAGGTGCTCCGCCCGGACCTCGTACTCTCCGCGCATCTGTCGGACCACGAGCTGGCTGTCCCCGGTGGCGAGCACCTCGCCCTCGAACCCTTGCGCGCCGAGCCATTCGAGCGCTCGGATGGCGGCCACGTACTCCGCCACGTTGTTGGTCGCATGGGACGAGTACGGGCGGACGGCGAGGCCCGAGTCCTCGTGGTACAGGCCCGCGCCGCGGACCACATAGCCCCAGGTCGCGACTCCGCCCCCCTTCGGAGGCTCGCAGGCCCCGTCAAAGTGCACTTCGACCCGGTTCTGATCGACGGTCGCGACGCCCCGCGGGATTCCCTGGTCGTCCATCGTGCCGCTCCCTTACCCCCACCGGGCCCGCCCGGTCGGCGAGGGCAGGCCCGGGAGCCGGGCAATACGGGGGCAGCGGCAGAAAGCTTCTACCCGGTGGCACCCGGGGCAGTCGGTATCGGTGGCGGCCCCTTCGAGCGGGCTGCCGCAGACCCGGCAGTCGCGCGGGCGGGCGCAGCGCGGGCAGCGGGCCAGGTCGAAGGTGATCGTCGTCCGGCAGTATCGGCACAGCACCGGTTCGCGCGGATTGAAGCCGAGGGGGCGGCTCGGCTCGCTCGGGCGCGGCGGGGCGAGCCGGAGCGCATTCTCGTCCGGGTTCCCGAAGGTTCCCTTGACGGTCGTCGCCTCGGGGTTCGGCTGCACCGCGCCGATCAGGACCACCAATAGCCCGATGGGCGCGAGCAGGATCCCCGCCTCCTGCTCGAGGTCGAGCTGCTCCGCGCCCGTGACGATGATCGGAAAGGCGGCGAGACCGATCCCGAGGAGGATGATCGCCACGCCAACTAACCCGATGGAGCGGTTCATCTATGATCCCCGGCGGCCCCGGCAACGGTCGTTGCGTTCTAGTGCCTCCTCATCCCGTATAAACCGGACGGACGAACGGGCGGGCGACCGGCTTTTAGCCGCCGATGCGGTCGCGCCGCCATGGCGAATCCCAACGTCACCCTGAGGACGACCCTCGGGGACATCCGGATCGAGCTGTACCGCGACCGCGCGCCGAAGACCGCCGAGAACTTCCTCTCGCTCGCGCGCAAGGGGTTCTACACGGGCCTCGCGTTCCACCGCGTCATCCCGGGGTTCATGATCCAGGGCGGCTGCCCCAAGGGCGACGGCACCGGGGGACCAGGCTACACGATCCCGGACGAGTTCCACCCGACCCTTCGGCACGACAGCCCCGGCATCCTCTCCATGGCCAATGCGGGGCCGAACACCGGGGGCAGTCAGTTCTTCATCACCCTCGCCGCGACGCCGTGGCTGGACCAGAAGCACGCCATCTTCGGCCGGGTCCGAGGGGGGCAGGACGTGGTGGAGAAGATCGGGGCGGTGGCCCGCGATGGGAACGACCGGCCCCGCTCGCCGGTGCGCATCGTTGAGGTCGTGATCTCCGGGGCGTGATCTCCCCGCCCAGTCTCACGCCGGATAGTCGAACGGCAGCCGCTCGCCGGGGGCGGAAAGGTCCTCGATCGTCGTGACGACCCCGGCCGCCAATCCGAACGCGGGCACCACCAAGAGGAGAAGGATCAGGTCCACGTAACCGACCTGGAACGTGGCGGAGGAGCTACCGGGGATCGTGAACCGGTACGACGCCGCCCACCAGAACCGCAGGAGATACCCGATCGTCGCGAGCGAGGTCGCGATGGAGAGGGGGCCGTAGAGACGGCTCGGGCGCAGAATGTACCGGGCGGTCGCGAGGGCGCTCAGGATCCCGCCCGCGACGGTCGCGGTCGCGATCGGGAGGGGGAGTGCCACGCCGTGGCTGTCGAGGTACGCGAGGACGGCGTCCGGCAAGGCGACCAGCGCCACAAGGAGCCCGACGAGCAGCGCCGCCCCGGCGAGGATGCGGTACGAGAGCGACGGGATGCGGTGACCGGCGAAATCGATCACGCGCTCGGCCGGGGCGCTCACGGGATCGCCTCCGGTGGCAGCACGATCGTCGTTCCGCCGCTCGTATAGGTCGCGACGGCGCTCCCGCCCGAGATCGAGCAGCCGCTGGCGAGGGCGACGTTCTGCGTCTGGTCGAACGTCGAGTTCGACGGGACGTTGAGCACGAAGGTCGTCGACCCGCACGGGGCACCGCCCGACGACCGGAGGATCAGCGTGAGCGCGCCGGTCTCGGTCAGCGGCGCGTGATTGGAGAAGGAGATCGTGATCGGGACCACCACGTTCCCGCCGCTCCCGGACGGGACGCCCGCGCTCGCTCGGAAGCCATTGAAGGGGGCGCCCCACCAACGGTTCTGGACGAAGTGGATCGAGACGGGGAAGAGGTAGGCGTACGTGGCGTTCCCCCAGACGCCGACCGAGAGCACCTGATCGGTCACGAGCAGGGAGGCGGCGGCGGACGAGGGCGTGATCGGCACATAGACCGCCACTGGGAACGTGGTGGTGCCCCCGGGAGCGAGCGTCACCGACCCTGACCGCACCAGTCCGAGGAAGCCGCCCGAGCTGTTCAGAACCCGCAGCGTGAGCGCGAGCCCCTCGACAGGATACAGGCCGGGGTTCGCGATGGAGAACTCCCCCTGCACGGCCAACGAATCGTTTGCGACGAACCCGGCAGTGTAGCTGCCCGCCGGAGGGCCCGACTGCGCGAGCGCGTAGGTGGAGTACGCGACGGTCGCGAGGTACAGCATCAGCAGCACCAGCACCACCGACGACAGTCGTCGGAGCCCCCGGGCGAGCCGATAGGCGAACGGCGGGCGTCGGACCTGACGAACGAACGGAGACCCCATCCCAGGCTCCCGAGATGTACGTGGGCGGGCGACCCTTGAAAATCTGTCGATGGAGGCGCGGTCGGGCCCGGGACGTGCCCTGGATCCGCGACTCTAGCTCCTCGTCGGCCGCGCCGCCGAGCGTTCCCCGCCTCGGGCGCTCCCCTCGCTCGTCTCGACCTGGAAGACGGCGTGGAGGATCCCGAACTGTTCGGCCATCCGATCTCGGAGCGCGTCGACGACCTCCATCCCTTCCCGTACCGACATCTCCCCCACCCGCACGTGCGCGGTCATGCAGACCAGGGTCGGGCAGACGGCCCAGACATGCACGTCGTGGATCTCCTCGACCTTCGGCACGCCCCGGGCCGCCCGCTCGATCTCGCCGACGGAGAGGTTCCGGGGGATCCGTTCGGTGAGCACATCCCAGCCATCCCGGAATAGCGGGAACGACTCGTAGGCAAGGATCGCCGCGATCGCGAGGGTTGCCGCGGGGTCCACCCAGGCGAGCGACGGCTCGGCGAGCAGGAGCCCGCCCGCCACCAGAAGGGCTCCCGTGATCGCCACATCGCTTCCGAGGTGCGTGAGGACGCTGCGGAGGTTCAAGTCCCGCGCCCGACCGGGGAGACGCCCGAGGACGCTCAGATTGGCGCCACGGAGCGCCAGCGTGGGCAGGGCCACCAGCACGATCCAGAAGGGATCGACCGGGCCCGCGAACGGGGCACCCCGGGACAGCGCTTCCACGGCCGCGAAGCCGAAGACGAGCCCGGTGCCGAGAACCAGCGCGGCGTTCAGGAGACCGGCGAAGACCTCGAGCCGGTGCGGCCCGAACGTGAACTCCCCGCTCGTCCCTCGTTCGGTCGCCTGGAGCGCGGCCCACGACATCGCGAACGCGAAGAGGTCCGGGACGTTGTGCACCGCGTCGACCGTCACCGAGAGACTGTGGGAGAAATACGCTCCGACCGCCTCGATGACGAGGACCACCAGCGAGAGCTCGAGGGCGAGACGAAGGCCCCGGAGGACGCGGGTCTCCGCTTCCCTTTCCCCATGGACCGGCACCGGCATCGGAATGGCCCTGTCGCTCCACGCGACCGATCGCGCAAGAACCTTGCCGTCGAGGGGGGAGGGAGAGGGAAGTCGGTGAGCCCCGTACGCCCCCGACGGGCCTGCCCGCCCCAAACCCTCCCGTAGGTCGCGGGACGCGGCTCGGCAGGCACGCTTAGCGGATCTCGCGCAACCCGCCGGAGGAGGCGGCCCCGGTCGATCGAGAGAGCGTCCGCTCGCACCCGGCTTCTGAGAGCAGAGCGGCGAGGTGCGACTCGTGCGGCACCCTCGACGCCCCCTTGATCGCCATCACCACGCGTTCGCGGGTGAGGGCCACCATCTCGGGCTCGATCCCTCGGTTGATGGTCACCTCATTCACAATGACGAGCATCTCGAGGGCGACCGTCAGGTTGCAGGCGATCCGCTGGGCTACGACGGCGGTCTTGGGGTCGGGCATGTTGCGGGCAATGAGCGGGCCGAGGTCGGCCTCCTTGGGGAGGTCGGCGGCGATCAGGTCGAGCGTCGCGTTCGCCTCGGTCACCGAAATGGTGGCGAACGCATCCATCGTGCGGGCGAGTATCTCCTCGAGCCGGCGGACGCGGGTCGTGAGCTCTCGGGCCACCGAGCGCGGGAGGTCCTCGGGCCTGATCATATCTCCGGCGAGGTCCTGGCTGACCGCGTGCACGAGGTCGCCGGTGACCTCGAGGACCTTGCCGACCAGCCGGTAGCCGATCTGGAAGTGGTGGCTCTCGACGTCGATGTCCCGCGCGACGCGAGGACTGTCGAGCGAGAGCAGGAGCTGACGGGCCATCAGGAGGTAGAGCTGGTCGATCTCCTCCTCGAGCTCGGGAACCTGGCACAGCGCTACGGTCGTCCCCCGGTCGAGCGCGTCGTAGCAGGCGCTGAGCTCTGCCTCGAGCAGCTGGACCACTCGGTGAAGGAGCCGGGGGACGCCGTACTTTCCCGGGTCGAGGAAATTCTGGATCTCCACGCCTCCCGGCGAGTCTTCGACGACCGTCATCCCGAGGAGGCGGTCGACGACCCGGTGGATCTCGCGGCGCTGCGACGGCGTGAGCCCCCCGCGGGCCGTGAGGTGGACCCGGTCCTGACCCGTGATGTAGCTGCCGACCAGGAGCCGGCCGATCAAGCTCGACGGGGCCCGGGTCGCGTCGATCCGAACGACCTTCTGGACCCGCCCATCGGGGGGGTGGGCCTCCAGCCGACCCCGCCCCAGGTCGTGGGGGGAGGTCGTCGGAGCGCCATGGGAAATCGACGGGTCGGTCAGTGCGCGGGGGCGGCCGCCGCTCATGGTCCGACCCGCCGAGCTATGCGCTGGGTTGGCTCGGTCTGCGTTCGGTCGTCTACGGCGGCGACGCGAGGTGGGCCGGCAGCGTGCTGTCGAGATACAGCAGCGCGGCGATCCCCGCGAGCGCGACCATCACCACGAAGACGAGCAACGTGGCGTTCATGTAGATCGGCACCCGGAACCGGACTGGCGCATCGGTCGACTCCTCCGCGTTCGCTCCGTTGGCCGACGGGACGATCGGCTGCACGGCTCGGGTCGCCCCGAGGAGGGACGGTCGGCGGCGCGCGGCCGCGCTGCCGGCGGGCACGGCGAACGAGGCGCTGGTGGGGTGCAGGAGGTAGTGGTCCGCGATCAGGGTGGCGGGGAAGGCGAGGATCCCCGTGAGCCCGAACGCACCGTAGAGCAGGAACGTCTCGAGCGGCTCCTTGGTCATGTGGAGCTGGTACCCCGACCACCCGTAGGCGAGGGTGATCCCGCCCGCGACGAACGCAAAGACCCCCGCGTACTGAAGGCGGGAGGAGGTCGCCATCGAGACGGCGAGCACCACCAGCGTCAGGCCGAACAGGAGGTAGACGTCCGTGAAGAAGATGTTGTACGCGCCGGGGAGGGGCCAGACGATCTCGCCCCACACTGAGAGAGTAGTCGCGATGACTCCGAGGAACCCGATCGGGACCGCCCCGCCCTTGAGGGCCCCCTTGAGCCCCGCGGTGTCGTTCCGGCGCATCGCCAGCATCGCGGCCACGCTCACGTAGCCGACGAGGACGGCCGCCACGAGGAGCATCGCCTCTTGGAGGGCCAGGAAGTCGATGAACGCCATGGTCACGCCCCCGTGCCCTTGCGCCCCGGCAGGACGACGCGGCGCTTCTCGTTCTCCGCGCGGCGGGTCGAGGTCGGAACCCGGACCTTCCGGCGCCAGTCGGCTCGGTCGAACAGTCGGAATCCATCTCCCAGTCGCATAGGCTGCCTCTGAATCGGGAATGGGAAAGGACGGTCATGCGGCCCACGTGCCCCCGGTAAGGAGAGTAAGGAGAACGGGCCATCGGGGGGGTCGGGTTTCCCCGGGTCCGGGCGGACCGTTAATGAGGGTGATACGATGGGGGTTCGATGCCCCGAGCCCGCAAAGAAGCGGAGGCCCCCGGCGCGCCGCCGGGCTTCACGCGGCGGGTCCAGCGAACCGGGTCCTCCTCGCTCTCGATCACGCTACCGAAGGCGTGGACCGACTCGATGAACCTCCAGACCGGGGATTCGCTCCGCTTCCGCGATCTCGGAGAGGGGCGGCTCGAGATCAGCCCCGTGCGTCCGGAGGCCCCGGCCGAACGACGCCAGAAGCTGCTCCGCATCGATGCGAGCGGGGCCCCGCCGAAGCTGCTGGCCCGCCTCCTTGTGGGGGCCTACATTACCGGCCAGGACCAGATCGTCGTCACGGCGCGGTCCGGGCTCTCGCCCGAGCAGCGGCAGGAGATCCGACGCATCGTCGGTCACGTGCTCGGCATGACCGTGGTCGAGGAGGACTCGGGCGCGGTCGAGATCCAGAACTTCGTAGATCCCGGCAAGTACCAGTTCCAGCGCTTGATGAGCCAGGTCGTTCGCATCCTCCGCAGCGAGCTCGAAGCCTGCCGGGACCTCCTCCGGGGAGGGAACCGCGTCGCGATGGAGCAGCTGGGCGCGATGGAGGACGAGGTCGATCGGTTCTACCTGCTCATGGTCCGGCAGCTCCTCCTCTCCTCGGATGACTTCCAGGTCGCGCGCGACATCGGTGTGGAGAGCCACCACTACCAGATCGGCGACCGCCTGGTCGCGAAGGTCCTCGAGGTCACTGGGGACCTTGCCTCGGGCGTCGCGCGCGAGCTCGACGAGAACCTTACGGGGGTCCGTCGGCTCCCCAAGGCCGCCCAGTCCGACCTCATCGCCCTGATCGAACGGGTCGAGCGTTTCCTCGAGCGGACGATGGACGCCTTCGGCCGTATGTCCGTTGTGGATGCGAACGCGGTCCTGAACGAGATGGACGACCGATTCCCGAAAGATTCGGCGCTCGGCGACCAGCTCGCCCGCCGCATCGTGGACCGAAAGGTCGCCGTGGCGATGCAGCGGGTGGTGTCGAACTTGCTGATGACGATCGAGATGCTCGTCATCATCAACGAAGTGACGATCAACCGGGGCGTCGAGCCCGAAACGGTGGCGAAGACCGACCGCAAGGTCTCGATGGAGTCGCGCCTCCGCCTCGAACCCTCGGACTAGCCGAACCCTTGGGAGCCCGCGGCGAGGCACGTCCCGCGCTCGATAGGCTATCCCCCGGGCGGCCGGGTCGTGCCCTAGGTCCCATACGAGCCATGGGTTTATCCTTCGCCGCGTGACGGGGGCTCTCGACCCGCATGCTGCCCGATCTCTCCGGGGCCCTTCCCGACGATGTCTGGAGAAGGCCGACCACGGTCCTCGTCTATGCGCACACCCGTCGCGCGCTCGACCCCGTGATCGTGTCGATGGCCCTGCGGGTGAGCGAGGAACCGCTCTGGATCGATGTCCGTGAACCCGCCGCGGCGCCCCCCGAAGAGGAGGGCGACGCGTCGGTCACCGCGCTCTTGCCCCATCGGTTCGAGCTCGAGCCGGCCGAGGTCCTGCCAGAGCAGGGGCTCGCGAATCTCGGCGCCTTCATCGCCGGGCGCGCGGTCGAGAGCCCGGTGTGGGTACGGGAGGCCGAGGACCTGACCTGGCTCCCGCCCCCGATCCGGGAGAGCCTCATCGCCCAGGAACGGGCGGGACGCACGGTCTCGGTGGTCGTCGCCCGGGCGGAGCGGCTCGTGATGCGGCTCCCGCTCGGAATGGAGGATGTCCGGCGGCTGCTCGAGATCCTTTCCCGGCGGCGGGCGACGGTCATCGTCGGGCTGCTCCTTCGGCCCCTGCCAGAGTTCTCGGCCCTCTTCGACTACGTGGTGCGGGTCCGTATGGGGGCGGCGGGTGAGCCCGAGGGCCGCCAACTGGTCCTCGAGCGGACGCCGAGTTCGGCGTCGGGATAGGTCCGGGCGCGGCCCCCTTGCCCCTACCGCCGGGATACCGGTTCATGATCGCACGCGGGCGGAGACCCCCCAACTTGTTGGGGGGAGGATGCTCGCCACCCCTTCGGGCGGCCTACGGTTCTCGCCTTCGGGTCCCGCACGTATCGGGCGACGGTCTCCTCGGAGACATCACCCACCGACCCCACGGAGTGGCTCGAGCTCCACAGATGTCCGTGGCGGAAGGCGGTTCCTCGAGGAGCTCACCGGTCGGATCCGTACGGTGTACGTTCCCCAGCACGATGGACGGGTGCTCTTCCCATTCCTTCGGCGGTTCGTGATTGCCTATCGGCCGTGAGGATGGCACGCGACCCCGGCTTCGTCCGGCCTCGGCCCCCCGCCGGGTCGGTACAGCACCGGAGGGTAGGCCCCGTCGCCGCTCAGCCGTCGAGGGCCGCGTCCGCGGGCTCTCGCGGGCCGAGACCGATCCGCTCGTAGTGCTTCAGCCGGTAGACGACCATCGCGCCGAGCCAGGTCCCGACGAACAGGACCACGATCCCGATCCCGACCCAGCCCCAGACGTCGATCCCGGCCGGTCCCGTGGCGCTGTTGAGCCAGTCCATCGTGGTCCAGAACCCGAACGGACCCCCGCTGAAGTGGAACTCGGCGGCGATGACCCCGAGGACCTCGATGGTGCCGATGACGAACGCCACCATCACCGAGATGAGCGTCAGAGTGAGGTTGTAGAACACCTTGCGGATCGGGTTGGCGAACGCCCACCCGTAGGCGTACCGCATGCTGATCCCGTCGGTGGTGTCCGTGAGGACCATCCCGCAGGCGAACATGAACGGGAGCAGAAGGACGGCGAGCAACGGGAATCCGGCGGCCGCGGTCCCGACCGTCACGGTGATCGCGATGAGCGTGACCTCCGTCGCGGTGTCGAACCCGAGCCCGAAGAGGACCCCCACCGGGTAGATCTGCCAGGGCTTGTTGACGAACTTGAACAGCCAGTTGAAGTAGCGGTTCATGAACCCGCGGCTGTTCAACTGCTGCTCGAGGCGCTCGTTGTCGAGCGTGCCGGTGCGCAGCTGGCGGAAGATCTGGTAGACCTCCCAGAAGATCAGGAGGTTGATGAACGCGATCAGGTAGAGAAAGCCGCCCGAGATCGCGGTGCCGAGGACCGCGCCGACCGACTGGAACGTCGGATAGGCATTGAGGATGAACCGGGCGGCCACGACAAGGCCGACGAGCATGCCCATGACGATCGTGGAGTGGCCGAGCGAGAACCACGTACCGACCGTGTACGGCTTCTGCCCGTCCTGCAGGAGCTTGCGCGTGGTGTTGTCGATCGCGCAGATGTGGTCGGCGTCGACCCCGTGCCGGAGGCCGAGGGTGTAGCTGAGCACGCTGAGACCGATAAAGATGCCCCAGGTCCGGCCGATGAGGAGAGTGGCCACGAACCCGAAGACCGTCGCGGCGATGATCACTCCGTAGAGCAGGGTGGCGCCGCGCTTCTCCCAGGCGTCGAGCGTGAACGGGTTGCGGAGGTGAGCGACGCCGGGCGAGGCCGGACCGGAAACCATCGATGGGCTGACGGCCGGGGAGATATAATGATTATGTGGGAATGAAAAATGGTAACACTCCTGTCGGCGGTCGGACCGGTCGACCTTCTCCCGCGACATTATGACCCGGGGCCGGCTGGCCCGATCGATTCCCTCCGATGGTGGCCCGAACAGCCTCTCGCACGCGAGCGACCGCCCGGACCGGTGCCCGGACAGACCGCGGGGTGTCGCTGGCCGATCCCAAGGAGAACGACGAGTACGTGGTCCGGCTCGGCATCTCGCTCGAGCCCGCGCTCCTCGCGGCGCTTGATCGCTGGGTCCGCGAGCGCAACTCTCCGAGCCGTTCGGACGCGATCCGGTTCCTGGTCCGCAAGGAGCTCGCCGAGATCGAGCAGAAGGACCCCGACTCGGATGCGGTGGGCATGGCGATGCTCCTCTACCGGCACACGGACCGCAACGTCCTCCGCCGCCTGACGGCGGCGCAGCATCGCTGGGGACAGCACATCCAGTTCTCGACCCACGTTCATCTGAGCGGGGACGCGTGCGTCGAAGTGGTGGTCCTTGCCGGGAAGCGCGGAGAGGTCCGCGCGGCCGCGGAGGACCTGCGAGGCGTGAAGGGGATCCTGCAGGGGGACTACTTGATCGGGGCGCCCTCGACCATCGGGGCTTCCACCGGTCACCACCACCCGCACCTCCCTGCGGACGGCAGCCCCGCGAAACGTTGGGCGTGACCAGGGGATGGAAGCCCCCCTCGCTCCGCCCTGTACGCGATTTGAATCAGGGCCATTTCCCGAGGGTGGATGGCACGGCGCGGGTGGAACGCGCTCGCGAAATGGCGCGATCACCGAATGGGTGAGGGAGGCGACCTCTGGCCTCGCGCCCTCATCGACCCCACCTTGCTGAGGGTGTTGGGTCCGGTCCGGGGTCTGGAGGTCCTCGACGTGGCCCGCGGAAACGGCTACCTGACGCGTCGCCTCAAGCGTCGGGGAGCGACCCGCGCCGTCGGGATCGACGCCTCGCTCCCATCGATCCGGCTGGCCCGGGCACGAGAAGCCCGTCGCCAATCCGGAGCGGAGTTTGTGCACGGAGATATCACTCGGCTCACCCGGTTCGACGCGGGATCGTTCGACCGTATCGTTGCCAACATGTCCATCATGGACATCCGCGACGCGGATCGGGCGATCCGAGAGATGGGCCGGCTCTTGCGCCCGGAGGGGCGCGTGGGATTCTCCCTCAACCACCCGTGCTTTGATGTCGACGAGCGCTCCGGATGGCTGATCGAACGACACTGGTACCAGGAATAGATCTATCGGAAGGTCGCCGGATATCGACCCGAGCGACCGGTTCGGATCCCGTGGAAGATCTCCGAAGGCGAGTTCGCGTACACCACCGCCTTTCACCGAACGCTGTCGACGTACTCCCGCTATCTCCGGGAGGCTGGGCTCGGAATCGTTCGGATGGAGGAGCCGTCCCCGGCGCCCGAGTTGATCCGGAGGAGCCCGCAAGGGAGGCTCATCGCCGAAATCCCGCTCCATCTTGTAGTGGAGGCGGCGCGGTGGAACCACGGCCGACGCCGACCTCGGTCCCGTCCGAGTTCCCGCCGCAGTTGACGCTAGGAATCCGGTCGCGTACGGGTCGTGCAGATCTCCGGCCCTCGTGGGACGGGCCCTAGGGAAGGGACCCCGCGGACCGCACCCCGAATGTCGTCCGAGGAACCCGCCCCATCGTGGGATTCGACAGGTGGCCGAACCGACGCGAAAAGCAGCCACTGGAGGGACTTGAACCCCCGACCTGCTGATTACGAATCAGCCGCTCTGCCGACTGAGCTACAGTGGCGCGCCGACCCGGACGAAAGGAGAGCACCTATAATGCTGCCGCCCGGCGAGCGGGCCGATCCCCTTCCGGACCGGCCCGGGAGCCCGCTCAGACGCCCCGGTTTAGGTCGTGACGACGGGCCCGGCGGACGAGATGGTTCGACGGCCCGCCCCCCTCGGGGATCGGCTCGAGACGGGCGCGCCGTACCCGAGGTCCCTCAAGGACCCAAGTCGATCGACGTCACGGGGACGTCCCGCGGCTCGATCGGCCTTCCCCTTCGCGGAGCACCCGCAGGCGGGCCGGTGCGTCGATCGTCCCCAGGTACCGGGCGACCGCCGGCGGGACGAGCCCCTTCCATCCCGAGCCCGCGGCGATCCGCATGCGCAGCCGGACCCCCTCGAAGCGGCGACGGTCGACGAGGCGCGGGCTCTCGACGTCGTAGCCCGCGCGCTCGAACAGGAGCCGCGTCAGCGGGTTGTTCGTATAGACCCGGTCGAACGGGGGCAGGAGACCCTCGAGGTAGCGGACCCAGAGCGCGTGGCGCCGGATGTCGGCGATCGGGACGATCTCGACTCGGTCGATCTCGGCTTCGTCGAGCGCCCGGTGGATCATCTCGAACCGCTCACCGGCGGTGAACGGGTTCTTCCAGGTGTACGACTCCTCGGCGCTCCCGATACCGATCAGAAGCGGCGCGTCGGGACGCGCGCCGCGGATCTCCCGCACGACCGCGAGATGGCCGCGATGGAACGGCTGGAACCGCCCGATGAGAAGTCCGCGCACGGTCCGTCGATATCACTCGGGGGTCAAATCTTCCACGTCGTCCAGAAAGTCTTCGATGTGCGGGCACCGGGCGGTCAGGTAGTGCCGGCAATGCTCGCACCGTCGGTCGTTCCACGCGGGTCGGAGCATCGAATTGAACTCGTAGCACGGACGGTTGACGAACCGGTCCTCTTCGTCCTCGTCGGACGCGCTTCCTCCTGAGCCCACGCCCCGGGTAGCGGCCGGCAGGTGCACCGGGATGTGGAACGTCCCCTTCACGAACCCGCCGGCCGTCCCGAGGTCGGCGCCGGTGCGCCGGGAGCGGGGACCTCTTCGGGGGTGCGGCTCGTCGCGCGGACCATCGCACTGAGCCGCTCGAGAAGGGACTCCTTCTGGCTCCCCTGACCGACGAGGGCGTACTTCAGCACGTCCCGGAGCGTACGGACCGGGATCACCTCGATCGTGCCGCGGTAGCGGGACTCGAGGACGAGGTCATCGAGGTTGTCCTCGGGAACGAGCACGCGCTTGATGCCCGAGTCGGCGGCGGCCTCGACCTTCGCGGTCACGCCGCCCACGGGGAGCACCTGGCCCCGGACGGAGAGCGAACCGGTCATCGCGACCGACTGGTCGACGGGGACCCCCTCGAGCGCGCTGATGACCGCGGTGGCGATCGAGACCGAGGCGCTGTCGCCCTCGACCCCGTCCGAGGTGCCGACGAACTGGATGTGGATGTCGTAGCGGGAGATGTCCTCTCCCGTGTACTTCTTGATGAGCGCGCTGACGTTCTGGACGGCCTCGCGCGCGATCTCGCCGAGCTTTCCCGTCGCGACCACGACCCCGCCGTCCCGCGTCTGGGCCGGCGTGACCTCGGCCACGATCGGCAGGACGATCCCGGAGAACTCGGCCATCCCCGTCTGGGCGTTGATCGCGGCGAGCCCGTTGACGACCCCCACCGCGGCGCCCTCCACGGAGAACATGCGGTACTCCTTGCGGCGCTCGATGTAGCGGTCGGCGATCTGCTGCTCCAGCGAGCGGCTCGCCCGCTTCGCCTTGACGACCTGCTCGGCGTGGACGATCGAAAGCCCCTCGGAGAGCGCGATGTCGCCCGCGACGCGGACGAGGCCGCCGAGCTCGCGCAGCCGAAGGGTCAGCTGCCCCGAGCGGCCCGAGCGGCGTTGGGCCTCCCGGATCACCTCGGTGATCGCACCGAGGTCGAAATGGGGGATCTTCTTGTCCTTCTGGACCTCCTGCGCCACGAACCGGACGAGCTTCATCCGGTTCTCGGGCGTATCGGGCATCGTCGTCTTGACGTAGAGCTCGTAGCCGTAGCCCCGGATCCGCGAGCGGAGCGCCGGGTGCATCGTCTGGACGCTGTCGACGTTCCCGGCCGCGACCAGGACGAAGTCGGCCGGGACCGGCTCGGTCTTGACCATCGCGCCGGCCGACCGCTCGGACTGGCCGACGATGGGGAACTTCCGCTCCTGCAGCGCGGTCAGGAGCGAGTGCTGGCTCTCGATCTTGAGCAGGTTGATCTCGTCGATGAACAGGACCCCGCTGTGGGCCTTGTGAATCGCGCCGACCTCGACGCGCTCGTGCGGCGGGGTCTCGAGGCCGCCCGACTGGAACGGGTCGTGCTTGACATCCCCGAGGAGCGCCCCGGCGTGCGCCCCGGTGGCGTCGATGAACGGTGGCTTATCGTCCGGCGAATGGGAGACAAGGAGCTTCGCAACGGCCGCGGAGGAGTCGTTCCGCCCGCCCGAGAACCGGACGAGCGCGTAGACGATGAACACGACCAGGAGCCCGAGCAACAGGGCCGTCAGCTGACCGGTCGTGATCACGATGTAGATCGTGAAGGCGAAGATCGCGAGTGCCAGGATGACGAAGAGGATCGTCCGCTGCTCCTTTTTCTGGGCCGCCTCGAGCTTCTGCGCCGCGACGATCTCCTTGCCCTTGCCCGCGGGGACGACCCGGATCTTCGGCTCGTTCGGGTCGTCGCTGTTCGGGTACGCCAGGATGTCCTGGAGCTGCTCCTTGGGAAGGAAGTCGACCATGGCCCGGGCGAGCATGCTCTTGCCGGTGCCGGGCTCGCCGATCAGGATCATGTGACGCTTCTGGGTCGCGGCCTTGCGGGCGACCTCGACGGCGTCGTCCTGGCCGATGACCTGGTCCAAGAGGCGGGGCGGGACCTCGACCTGAGCGCTCGATGTGTAGGGAAGCGCCCGCGCCCAGCCGTCCAGCTCGCTCGACGGCGGCGCTTCGGCCCCGGTGGAGGGTGACTCCGCTCCTTCTGCCATGTCGGCGTTCGGTCCGAGCCCCCCGGGCCGTTCTGCCATGTAAACGAAGCGGGGGTTCGTATAAATCACTTCGGGGGAATCCGGGTGACCATCGTTCCGTCCGACCACTACGGAGGGTGGGGGCTGACCCCGGGCCGCACTCGGTGCGCGAAGAGGGCGGCCCGTTATCTATCGTCCCGGACTCGACAGCGCGAGGAAGACCTCGTGACCGAACGGCTTCTCGGCCAGCCGATCGCCGAACGCACGAACGTGGCGAGCCGCGCGCGGATCGCGGCCCGTCCCGCCGGCACGCCTCCCCCCTCCCTCGTCAGCGTTCATCGGGGTGTCGACAGCCCGTTCCGGTTCTACCTCCGCCGACAGGCGAAGGCGGCGGAAGCGGTCGGCATCACCTTTCGCGACATCGCCCTCGACCCGGGGGCGGGGCCGACCGACCTCGTGGAGCGAGTGCGCGCGCTCGATCGGGACCCGTCCGTGCACGCGGTGCTCCTCGAACACCCCTTGCCGGCCCCCTTCGACTTCTACGCCGCCGTCGCCGAGCTGCGGCCCGAGAAGGACGTGGACGGGGTCGGCCCGCTGAACCTCGGTCGCCTGGTGGCCCAGCGACCGATCCATGTTCCGGCCGTGGCCCGGGCCGCGGTCGACATCGCCCAGCACTATCGTCTGCCGCTCGCGGGAGAGCGGGTGGTCGTGCTCGGCCGCTCCGAGACCGTCGGGCTCCCGCTCGCCCTGCTCCTGGGCGGCCGGGCGGAGGGGATCCACGCCACGGTCACGATCGCCCACTCGCGGACCCGCCGCCTGGATCGGGTCCTCGCGGACGCGCGGACGATCTTCTCGTGCGTCGGCCAGCCCGGCCTCCTTCACCGGGGCAACGTGCCCGAGGGGGCGCACATCGTCGATGTGGGGCTCTCCAGCGTACCCGACCCGGACCGGGCGGGCGGGGTCCGGGCGGTCGGAGACGCGGACGCCACCGCCCTCGAGGGGTGGGCCGGCTCCCTCACACCGGTCCCCGGGGGTGTCGGACCGGTCACGGTCGCGGACCTCATGGCCGGTTGCGTACGGGCGTGGGAGCGCGCAGTCCGACCGGAGGGGGGGCCCTGACTCCGCGCGCGACCCCCCGGGGGACGCGCGAGGATGCGCGCGCCGGTCCGCTCCAGTGCCAGGACTGTCCGATGTGGTACGGGGCCGAGAACGGGGGCTGGGGACCCTGCTCGATCAAGAACCGACGCGGGGATACCCGCTACCTGACGTGGGGAGGACACGCCTGTGACGAGGCCTACGTGCCCCCGCCCGTGGCGCCCACCTTCGCGAGCGCCGCCGAGTTGAGCGGGGCGCGCTCGACCTCGAGCGCGTCCGCCGTGGGGTACACCTCGACCTCGAAGGCCGGCCACGGCAAGAGCGGCGCGACCTCCCGCAAGGCGTCCGGGGCGAGCTCGACCCGCCGACGCGCGACGTCCAAGCGGTAGTCGTCGGGCCCGATCCGGATCCGGCGCGCCACGCGCGAGGCCCACCGCGGAAGGTCGGCGACCCGGGTCGCTTCCACGACCCCGAAGACGACCGTCCCGTCGGGCGTGCGGTCCGCGAACGCCGGCGCGGTCCTCTCCGCGCGGCGCAGGAGCCGCTGCCGGAGCTGCACGCTGTCCTTGAAGCGGGAGGAGCAGTAATGCACCGGGAGGGAGAGCCGGCTCTCACGGACGATCTTCTCGGCGAGCGCGCGGCTTCCGCGGACGCCCCAGCCGTTCGCGGGATCGGTGCGATAGCCCCGCGCGGCCAGCTTCGCCTCGTTCGTCTCGGAGAACTCGAGCTCGTTCAGGTTCACGAAGTCGACGCCGATCCGATCGAGGGCGCGCAAGAGGCGCCCGAGCTCGGCGCCCTTCTCGGGAAGCACCGGGATCTCGACCCCCCGCCGGATCCCCCATCGGGGCGCGGCCTCGAGCACCGCGCGGTAGGCGCTCCCGTCGGCGGTGAGCGAGCCCCAGAGGTAGTGCGGGATATGCAGGCGGAACTCGTCGAGCCCGGCGGCGGCGAGGCGCTCCAGCTTCGCGGCGTTCGGCTCGTGGGTGTAGAGGTGGATGTTGTGCGACGGGCCGAACTCCGCCTTGAGGAGACGGACGTAATGCTCCACGCGATCGACGACCCCGAGCGGATCGCCGCCCGTGATCCCCGTGCCCGCGGCGCCGATCGCCCGCGCCTCGTCCAGCACGTCCGCATCGGTCCGGACCCGACGCTCGTTCGCGTAGACGACGTCCTTCTGGTTGCGGTTCGGCGAGACCGGGCAGTAGAAACAGCGGAACCGGCACACGCCGGTCACGAAGAGGACCATCTTCCGGCCCTCGGTGCACTGAACGCACGCGGGCGAGAGCGCCCCGCGATGGCTCGAGGCCATCGGCAGTAGGTGGAGCCCGTTCGCGTCCATCGACCCGCAGGGAGGCGGCGCCGGTCGGATAAGGGTTGCCCGAGCGCCGCTCCCCGGGCTCCGGCGCGCACGACCGCGAGCGACGCGCAGTTCCCGTGGTGGCCGAACGCCACCTAGTGGGCTGGAGGCAGGGAAGAGGGGCAGGCTCAAATCCCCCTCTCGGTGTGCCCGACCCACTTTCGGAGGAGCGACGGCGATGGAGATGCAACCGGGTCAGATGGCGTACGACCGCGCGAGCACCGTCTTCTCCCCCGATGGACGGCTCTTCCAGGTCGAGTACGCCCTGCAGGCGATCCAGATGGGAGGCACCGCGGTCGCGGTGACCTACGATACCGGTATCGTCTTCGTTGCGTTCCGCAACCTGCCGGTCAGCTCGCTCGCCGAGGCCGGGTCGATCGAGAAGAGCTTCGCGATCGATGCGGGGCTCGGCTGCGTGACCGCGGGCCTCATCGCGGACTCGCGGGTCCTCGTGGAGTTCCTGCGCGTCGAGGCCCAGCGCCACCGGATCACCTACGGGGAGTCCGCCCCCTACTCGCTGCTCTCGCACGCCCTGGGCACGCTCCTGCAGCAGTACACCCAGTTCGGCGGCACCCGCCCGTTCGCGGTGTCGCTGCTCCTCGGCGGCTTCCACGGCTCGACGCCCGGCCTCGTGGAGCTCGACCCGAGCGGCGCCACGATCGGCTGGAGGGCTTACGCGATCGGCCGCAACCGCCGGGCGGTCGCCGACTTCCTCGAGGAGAAGATCCCGGACCACCTCAACGAGGACTCCGCGTTCAAGCTCGCCGTCCAGGCCGTGGCCGAGGGCTCGCCGACGCCGTTCGCGCCCGAGGCGCTCGATGTCGCGACCCTCGAACCCGAGACCGAGCTGCGCCGGCTGCCCGCCGCCGAGGTGGCGCGCCGGGTCCAGGGCCTGCCGTTCATCGGCACGCCGGACCGCAAGGCGAGCCGAAGCTAGACCGACCCCTCCCCCCGCGTTCGGCTAGGGCTAAGGTCCGGGCCCGCGGGGGGGGGGTGCATGCCCACGACCCCGGTGCGAACCGTTGACCAAGCGCGGGAGCTCGTCGACTACAACCGCGCCGTCTTCGATCGCTTCTACCGCCAGATCGCGCGCCTTCCCCGGAAAGCCGTGTTCGCCGACCGGGGGATCGGCACCGCTCCCTGTTCGGCACCCTGGTCCATATCCTGAACGTCCACGAGGTCTGGCTCGTCTACATCGTGCCGGGCCGGACCGGGGAGCTGCCCGAGCGGTTCCAGGAGGCGGACCGGCACCCGACCGACTGGCCCGGGCTCCGGCGCTACGCGACCCGCGTCTGGGCCGGGGTCGACGCCACGGTCGATCGGCTGCGAAGCTCCGACCTCCTCCGTCCGGTGCGCGCGCCGTGGATGTCCGGGGCGTACACTGCGGGCGACGGGTTCCTCCAGCCGACGTTCGAGGAGGCGCATCACCTCGGCGGGATCATCGGCGCGCTCTGGCAGGACGACATCGAGACGTCCCGGATGACCTGGATCGAGGTCACCCGTCGAAAGACCCCGCGGGCCCGAGGGTCCCGGCCGGGCCGGGCCCGTCGGGCTTGGGCCCGCGGGCGAACTCTTCGCGCAGACGCATCCGTCGGCGGGTCCGGTGGTACGTCACCGCGAACCGGTGCGCCTCGTCGCGGACCGCCCGCAGGAGCAGCATCGGCGGGGCGTTCGGGTTCGGCTTGAGCGGCTCGGCGCGGTCGGGGAGGTAGAGCTCCTCCTCGCGCTTCGCGAGGCCGACCGTAGGGACCCGGTCCGCGAGGCCGAGCGCCGCGAGGCTCGAGAGGGCGGCGGAGAGCTGGCCGGCCCCGCCGTCGATGAGGAGCAGGTCGGGCAGGATCTCCGACTCCGCGAGGCGGCGCAGGTAGCGGCGGCGGACGACCTCGGCGACCATCGCAAAATCGTTCGTCCCTTCGACCGAGCGGATGCGGAACCGGCGGTACTCCGAGCGCTGGGGGATCCCCCGCTCGAAGACCACGAGCGAACCGACGCCCTCGGCCCCCTGGAAGATCGAGATGTCGATCCCCTCGATGCGGTTCGGGATCGTGGGGAGCGTGAGCAGGCTCTGCAGGGCCCGGAGCACCTCGCGGGGGGCCGCTCGGGGCACGACCTGGTCGACCGTCGCCCGGGCGAGCCGCTCCGCGAGCCGCGCGATCCCCGCGTACCGTCCCGACGGGCGGAACTCGACCTCGATTCCGCGGTAGCCGAACAGCTCGTCGAGGGTCGCGTCGATCCCTGCCGGCCGCGCTCCCGCGACGAGGATGCGCCCGGGAAGTTCGAACTGGTTGCCGTAGTACTGGGTGAGGAACTGGCGCAGGACCTCCGCCGGCTCGGGCACGTCGTCCGGTGGGATGGTGACGAGGTGGGGCTCGGTCCCGCGCACCTCCCCCTCCTCGACGCGGACGAGCCCGACGGCGACCCGCAGCGTCGACGCGTCCGTCGGGTAGGCGAGCGCGAGCACATCGACCCGGCCCGCGCCCCGCCCGATGACCGACTGCCGGTCCCGCAGGGCTCCGAGCCCCTGGAGCGCGTCCCGGAGCATCGCGGCCCGCTCGAACTCCTCGCGGCCGGCCGCCCGCCGCATCTCCTCCTCGACGGCCGGTCGGACGAGCGCGGTCTTGCCGCGCAGGATATCGACGGCCCGGTCGATGCGGGACCGGTACTCCTCCGGCCCGATCGCGCCGATGCACGGACCGCTGCAGACCTTGAGATGGTAGTACAGGCAGGCTTCCCGAGGGAGCCGCACGCATCGACGGAGCTGGAAGAGGTCGCCGAGGAGACGCTCGACCCCGCGGGCCTCCCGGGCGCTCGTGTACGGCCCGAAGAGAAGGACCCCCGCTCGCCGGCGGGGCCGGCGTACGAGGATGACCCGAGGGACCTCCTCGCCGACGGTGACCGCGAGGTACGGGTAGCTCTTGTCGTCCTTCAGGAGGACGTTGAGCGGCGGCTGGTACTGCTTGACGAGGCTCGCCTCCAGCAGGAGCGCTTCCCGCTCGTTCTCCGTCGGGACGAACTCGACGCTCGCGCTCTGCGCAAGGATCGTGCCGTCCTTCTCGATGCGCGCCCGCAGGTGGTCGAGGACGCGCCGCCGAAGACTGCGGGCCTTTCCGACGTAGACGACCTCCCCCTGCGCCGAGCGGAAGAGGTAGACGCCCGGGACGTCCGGCCCCGGCCGGAACCCCTCGCGCGTCGCCGCGGCGAGCTGGCTCGCGGGGACGAACGGGGAGACCTCGGTCGGCCGCTCGCCGTTCATGACCGGGCACGCCGGGCGATCGGCATCGGCCGGCGCACGAACGGCGCGAGGAAGCGCCCCGTGTACGACGCGGGGATTCGGGCGACCTCCTCCGGCGTCCCCTGGGCGATCACATGGCCGCCCGCGTCGCCCCCTTCGGGCCCGAGGTCGATGAGCCAGTCGACCGACTTCAGGACGTCGAGGTTGTGCTCGATCACGACGACGGTGTTGCCCCCCGACCGGAGCCGGAACAGCACCTGGAGGAGCCGGTCGACGTCGGCGAAATGGAGTCCGGTGGTCGGCTCGTCGAGGAGGTAGAGGGTCCGGCCCGTCGGGGGCTTCGCGAGCTCGAAGGCGATCTTGATCCGCTGGGCCTCTCCGCCCGAGAGCGTCGTCGCGCTCTGGCCGAGCCGGATGTAGCCGAGCCCCACGTCGCGCAGGAGCGCGAGCCGGGTCGCGATGCGGCGCTGGTTCGCGAAGAAGGCGAGCGCCTCCTCGACCGTCATGTCGAGGACGTCCGCGATCGTCTTTCCCTTGAACGTGACCTCGAGCGTCTCGGCGTTGAAGCGGCGGCCGCGGCACTCCTCGCACGTCACGTAGACGTCGGGGAGGAAATGCATCTCGTAGCGGAGGACCCCGTCCCCCTCGCACGCCTCGCACCGGCCCCCGGCGACGTTGAAGCTGAAGCGGCCGGGCGCGAAGCCCCGCGCCTTCGCCTCGGGGAGGCTTGCGAACAGCTCGCGGACGGGGGTCATGATCCCCGTGTAGGTGGCCGGGTTCGACCGGGGCGTCCGTCCGATCGGCGACTGGTCGATGAAGAGCGCCCGGTCGACCTGGTCGATCCCGTCGATGTAATCGTGCTTCCCCGGGGTCGCGCGCCCGACGCCGAGATGGCGCTGGACCGCCTTGTACAGGATCTCCTCGAGGACCGTCGACTTGCCGCTCCCCGACACGCCCGAGAGCGCGACGAACAGGCCGAGCGGGATGCGGATGTCGTCGCCCTTCAGGTTGCGCTCCCGCGGCGCGTGGATCACGAGCGAGCGCTGCCCGGGGGCGGCCCGCTGCTCCGGGACCGGGATCGTCCGACGGCCCGAAAGATACTCCGCGGTCAGGGAGCGCGGGGTCCCGGCGATGCGGTCGGGAGGGCCCGAGTAGAGGATCTCTCCGCCGTGGACCCCCGCACCGGGCCCGAGGTCCACGAGCCAGTCGGACTCGCGCATCGTCATCTCGTCGTGCTCCACCACGAGCAGGGTGTTGCCGACGTCGCGCAGCGTCTTCAGGGTCGCGAGAAGCCGCGCGTGGTCCCGCGAATGCAGGCCGATCGACGGCTCGTCCAGGATGTAGAGGACGCCGACGAGCCCGCTGCCGATCTGGGTCGCGAGGGCGATCCGTTCCGATTCTCCCCCTGACAGGGTGCCCGAGCCCCGGTCCAGCGTGAGGTAGGTCAAGCCGACGTTCTCGAGGAATCCGATGCGCGCCCGGATCTCCTTGACCACCTGGCCGACGATCTGCTCGTCCCGGGGGAGGAGCGTGAGCGCGCGGAAGAACGCCGCCGCGTCCGTGACGGTCATGGCGGCCACGTCGGCGATCGACCGGCCCTCGACCGTCACGGCGAGGCTCTCCGGCTTCAGGCGACGGCCCTGGCAGGCGTGGCACGGGACGAACGACAGGAACCCGAGGTAGTACTCCTTCGCCCCTTCGCTCTTCGTCGCTTTCCATCGGCGCTCGACCGCGTTGACGAGGCCCTCCCGCAGCCAGCCGGTCCCCCACCACCACTCGGACGGTCCGCCGACGGAGCCGCCGACCTCGCGGGTCGACCCGAACATCATCGCCTTCCACCCGTCGGCCGAGAGCTCGCGCACCGGACGGCGCGGGTCGTAGCCGAACGCCTTGCCGAAGCGGGCGATCGATCCCGCGCTCGGAGTGAGGCCCCAGACGACGATTGCCTTCCCGAGCGGCTTGTCCTTGTCCGGGATGATCCGGTCCGGCTCGGCGTGCAGGGTCGCCCCGATCCCGAGGCACTCGGTACAGGCGCCCATCGGGTTGTTGAAGCTGAACATCCGGGGCGTCAGCTCCTCGATCGAGAAGCCGCAGTTCGGACACGCCCGGCGGCTCGAGAACGTCTCGCGCACGTTCCCCGGCCGGCGCACGACGACCAATCCCTCCCCCAGCTCCCGGGCGAGGGCGAGCGATTCCGCGAGCCGGCTCGTCTCGGCCTCGACGACCTCGAAGCTGTCGACGACGACCTCGATCGTGTGCTTCTTGTTCTTCTCGAGGCGGACCTCGGCGCCCGGCAACCGGACCTCCACCCCGTCGAGGACGAACCGACGATAGCCGGCCTTCCGCAGCCGGTCCAGGACGTCCCGGTGCTCGCCCTTCTTCCCGCGGACGACCGCGGCGAGGAGGTCGACCTTCTCGCCGTGCGCGCGCGAGGCGATCGCCTCGGCAATCCGGTCGATCGATTGGGGGGCGATCTCCGCCCCGTCCTTGGGGCAGTGCGCCACCCCGATGCGGGCGAAGAGGAGGCGGAGGAAATCGTAGATCTCCGTCACGGTCCCGACGGTCGAGCGGGGGTTCCGGCTGCCCGAGCGCTGCTCGATCGCGATCGACGGCGAGAGCCCCTCGATCGCATCGACATCGGGCTTGTCGAGCTGCCCAAGGAACTGGCGAGCGTAGGAGGAGAGGCTCTCGATGTACCGCCGCTGCCCCTCCGCGTACAGCGTATCGAACGCGAGGGACGACTTGCCCGACCCGCTCACCCCGGTGATGACGATGAACTTGCCCCGGGGCAGCTCGAGCGAGACGTTCTTGAGGTTGTGCTGACGGGCACCGCGGATGCGGATGACCTCCGACGGTACGGGCATGGTCGCGGGGTCCTCCTTACGCGGGGAGCAGCTCGCGGACGGTCTCGGTCAGCCGCGCGAGGACGTGGGCCTGGATGCGTTCCCCGAGCTCGCGGGAGGCGGCCCGCGTGTCGCCCATGACGCTCTCGGGCCACTCGGCCGGGCTCGGCGTCCCGGGCACGAAGGGGCTCGCGCGGTACGCCCCGACCGGGCGCTCGGAGCCGACGGTCTCGGGGGCGAGCGCGAGTACGCGGGAGGTCTCGAGCAGGCCGGCGTGGCCGTCGGTCGGAGGCGACTCCTTCCCCCGGAGCTCGTAGACGAAATCGTAGTCGGAGAGGACCACGATCCGGGAGCCCGGGTGCGCGCGCATCGCGACGTCCGCGGCCTCGCGAAGGGCGGCCATGTGCCCGCGCTCGGCGTGGCCCGAAAGGACCAGGATCCGGCGGACGCCCGAGCGGGCGAGCTCGCCGAGGATGCCCGCGACGTGCGTCTCGAGCTCGGCCATGGAGAGCGAGACGGTCCCCGGGAACCGCCGCGCGCCGGGCGCCGAGCCGTACGCGACCGTGGGCGCGACGAGCCCGTCGACCCGGTCCGCGAGCGCCAACGCCGTGGCTTCGGCCTGGATCTGGTCGGCCCCGAGCGGGAGGTGCGGCCCGTGCGCCTCGAGCGCTCCGATCGGAAGGATCACGAGCGGGTTGGTGGCGAGCCGGCGCTCAAAGGAGCGGGAATCGAGCGTGTACAGGTGGCGGGCGGAGGGAGGCATGAGGCGAAAACACCGGCCGTGGGTATTTAACGCGGGCCGGGGGGCCGGGAAACGCTCGCCCCCGGAGCGGGACGGGCCCGCCTCTTGGGCGAGCTCCCTCTCCCGCTCGCTCCCGCGACGGGAACGCTAGGGGGAGGTGGGGGCGGTCCCTGCCGGCGGGGAAGGGGCGGACGTCCCCGCTTCCTTCTTCTTCCGTCGCGTCGGGCGCGTCGCCGCCGGTTGGCCGCCCTCCGAGGGTGGCGTTGTCGACCGAGAGCGGGCGGGCCGCTTCGCGGGGGCCTTCCGTCCGGCCTTCACCTTCGGCGCCGCACCGGCCGCGGGCGGCTCTTTCACCCGGGTCGGGCAGGCGGGATTGATGCAGAGCGTCCAGGGCGGGCGTCCGGCCTCGATCGCCGTCACGACCGGCGCGCGGCAGACCGGGCACGGCGGCTGGTCCTTCTCGAGCTTCCCCCGCTGGGGGAGCGGATAGGTGACCCGGCAGGTCGGGTACCCGGAGCAGCCGACGAACCGCTTCCCGGCGAACGAGTAGCGGATGTGGAGCGGGCTGCCGCAGCTCGGACAGACGCCGATGCGGAACGCCTTGTGGTGCTCGGGGCAGTCCGGGTTGATGCAGTAGAGGTCGGGCCGCTGGCCTCGGAACGTGATCTTGACCCGAGGGACCTTGCACGTGGCGCAGAGGAACTCGGGGGCCGGTTCGATGAAGCCGGCCGACGGCAGCGAGTACGTCGCCGTGCAGGAGACCGGATTGTTCACGCACTGTACCCAGCGGGCCCCGCGCGGGCTCCGCGCGAGCCGGAGCGCGCCGCCGCACTTCACGCACGGACCGACGAAGTGCTGCTTGTCGAGCGCGCCCGTGAGGGTCTCCTTCACCCCGACTGCGTTCGCCGTGAGGAGCTGGTGGGCCTCGCGGAGCATCTCGCGCGACTCGGCGAGCACCTCCGTCTTCGGCTTTTTCGACTCGGCGACGAGCTCCATGTCCTCCTCGAGCCGGTGGGTCATCTCGGGCCGGGTGATCAGCGGGGCGTGGGCGCGCAGCGCCTCCGTGACCGCGATCCCCGTGGAGGTCGGCTCGAGCTGGCGCTGGACCACGTAGTGCCGGTCGAACAGCTTCTGCAGGACGTCGTGCCGCGTGCTCTTCGTCCCGAGCCCGAGCCGCTCCATCTCCTGAATGAGCGAGCCCTGGGTGAACCGGCGCGGCGGGCGGGTCTGGTCCTCGGCGAGGCGGACCTCCTGGATCCGCACGGTCTCTCCCACGCTGAGCACCGGCATCGGCACGTCCTCCGGCTGGGAGTACGGATAGACGCGGTACCAACCGGGGTCGGTGACGCGATGGCCCTTCCCCTCGAACCGCTCCCCGTTGACCTCCACCGCCGCGGTGCGCGACCAGCCGATCGCCTCGGGGGACAGCGTGGCGAGGAACCGCCGCACGACGAGCTCGTAGAGCCGGGCGTGGTCCGGTCGGAGCTTCTTCGGATCGACCGCGCCCGTCGGGTAGATCGGGGGATGGTCGGTCGTCTCCGTGCGACCCCGGGTCGGACGGAACGACGGCTGGGCGAGGACGAACTCGGCCGCCTCGGCGAACGGGCCCTCCCGGAACTTCTCGACGAGCGCGCGGAGACCGAGGCCCCGCGGGTACACGGTGTTGTCCGTGCGCGGGTAGCTGATGAGCCCCTGCGTGTAGAGATCCTCCGCGATCCGCATGACGGTCGCGGCGCCGAGACCGAGTCGGGTCGCTTCCGCGACGAAGAGCGTCGTGGAGAACGGCACCGGCGGCCGTCGACGGGTCTCCTCCTCGGCGAACTCCCGGACGACCCCGGCGGTCGCCGCGCGGACGCGCTCGTAGATGCGCTCCGCGTCCTCCTTCTTCTCCCAGATGCCGTGCGCGTGCGCCAAGCGGAACGTCTCTCCGGCCTTCTCGCCCGTCGCGACGAGCTCCCAGAAGGGGGTCGGGGTGAACTCCTTGATCGCCTGGTCCCGCTCGACCAGGAGCGCGAGCGTGGGCGTCTGGACGCGGCCGGCCGAGAGGAAGCTGCGTCCGCGCTGGCCGGCGGTGAGGGAAAGGTAGCGGGTGAGGAGGGCGCCCCAGACGAGGTCGATCTCCTGCCGGGCCTCGGCCGCCTCCGCGAGCGCCCGGTCGAGCTGCTCGAGGTGGGAGAAGCTCTGCTCGATCGCGTCGCGGGTGAGCGCGCTGTACCGCGCTCGCGCGACCTCGATGGTCGGGTGGACCTTCTGCAGGAGCTCGAGGCACTCGAGTCCGATGAGCTCCCCTTCCCGGTCGAAGTCGGTCGCGATGATCACGCGGTCGTAGTTGCGGACGATGTGCTGAAGGGTGGTGACGATCCCCTTCTCGGTCACGCGCTTGTGGGGCACGGTCTCGACGAGCGTGCCGAGGCTCTCGAGCGACCACTCCGCGAGCTCGCTGGGGTAGTCGAGCTCGACGATGTGGCCGCGCAGCCCCACGACCGCGAACGGTCCCTCCGGACGATCGAACTCGAAGACGGGGGTCCCTTCGATCCGGGAGCGCTTCATCCGTCCGTCGGACAGGACGACCGCGATGCGGAGGGCCGTGTTGAACTTCTCCGTGATGACGAGCGAACGCGTCACAGCCCCCGTCCAAGGCGGAGCGCGGTAGATAAACTGACGGGACCGGCGGTCGCCCATCGCCCGCTCGAACGTGAGCGCGCGCGTTCGGAACGGGGGCCGGGAGGGAGACTCACCGTCGCGGTGGGACGGCGCGACCCGCGCGACCTCGCCCGGTCCCCCCACTCTTTATACATCGCCCGCGGTCGGGGTCGGCGGCGCCGCGGTAACTCAGTTTGGGAGAGTGCAAGACTGAAGATCTTGAAGCCGCCGGTTCAAGCCCGGCCCGCGGCATTCTGACCGGTCCCGCCCCCCCGGGAGCGGGACCTGCCCGACCCCCGTCTCAGAAGACCGTCATCGTGCCGGCCATGTAGCCGGGCACGCCCATCGGGGCCCCGGTGTAGCCGTTCGACCCGCACGGGTCCATGCACATCCAGGGGAACTGACCGGTCTGGTTCAGCCAGAGCGTGAACGTCACCGTGGACTGCGCGGGGCTGAGCACGTTGATGTGGAGCGACGGGACCGTGAACGTGTGCGCGACGGTCGTCCAGCTGACCTGGGAGGTCGGGGCGCTCCCGTTGATCGACTCGACGTTCCCCTGCGTACCGGTCACGTTGCAGGCGCACCCGGGCCAGGCCGCCGGAGCGTCCTGATCGACGATCGTGACGATGATCTCGCCCCGGGCGACCGAGAAGTTCGCCGGAGTGTACTGGGGCATGCCGTTCGTCGCGTTGATCTGGATCGTGAGGTTGAGGTGGCTCACCGAGACCGCCACGGTCGTCGTCGCGGGCGGTACCCCTTCGGCCGCGATGGCGAACCCTCCGCCGATGACCACCACGACCGCCAACACGAGCGCCACGGTACCGAACCACTCCGAGTCCTGCATACTGGTCCATTCGTGGGGACCGGGGGTGATATGGCCGGCGTCAAGCCGGCTTCACCTCACGGGTTCGGGGCGCGGAAAGGCTACATGACCCGAAGGGTCTGCCGGAGACGATGGCGTCCGACCGTCGTTTTACCCGGCTTCGGCCGGGCTCGGTCTCCCCGGGGCCCGGGTACTATGTCGTCCCGGAGGACGGGATGTGCCTCTCGACCTATCTGGTCATCCGCCCGCCCAGGCGGGAGCGCGAGGTGCTCCTCGGTCGGCTCGACCCGACCGCGTCCTGGTTCGAGATCGCCGCCCTCGAGCCGAGCCGCGTGGAGCGGATCGGATCGCAGTGGCTCCTCCCGTCGAGCCAGCTAGTGTTCTTCGAGTCCCCCGATACGTCGGCCGAGCGGATCGCGCGCGAGCAGCTCAGCGCCCCGCTCCCGCCCCGCGAAGGGTTCTCGGTCCATTCGGAGGCGTACGTCCGGCCGAACGCACCGGCGACCGGCCCGCACTGGGACCTTCATTTCGTCTATCGGTACCGTTGGCCCACGGCCCGACCGCCGCCGAAGGGGCCTTGGGCCGAACTCGCGTTCGTCGACCTCGATACGATCTCGCCCGAGGAGATCGGACGCGGCCAGGCCGACGTGCTCGCGCTCGTCGGCCTTGCCCCGAAGGGCGAACCGGCCCCCCGCCCCGGTTAGCGGCTCGGCACGAACCAGACGTCGGTGACCGAGTACTTCGGCTTGGGGTCGAACCGGGCCTCGACCGGCATCCCCACGTAGACATCGGACTCGACGCAGTCCTTCAGGCGGACGAGGAGCAGGCTCCCGACGCCGTCGAACTCGACGAGCGCGAGGTTGTACGGCGTCTCCTTCAGGAACGCCTCGCTGCCGAAGTGGCAGGTCGTCCACGAGTGGACCCGGCCGCGGTTCGGCAGATCGACCCATTCGGTCGGCGCACCGCAGACCATGCAGTGCCCCCGGGGCGTCGCGTAGACGAACCCGCACTTCGGCTTGCGGCATTTCGAGCCTTTCAGCCGCCCCTCGGCGAGGCCGAGGAAGAACGGGGAGTCCTCCGCGTAGCTGTGGATGTACGAGATCGAGTACGGGTAGCGGATGACGAGGCTTTCGACCCCGTCCGCGTCGCGGAAGATCGCCGCGCCGCTCCGCTCCAGCTCGGCCTGGACGTCCCGGAACTTCGAGAACGTCGCGGGTCGGTCGCTCATCGGAACCCCCGCTCCAGGATCGAAACGGTCACGCTGGAACCCGTCCCGGCGTGACTGTGGATCGCGCCGCGTTTGGGGTTGTCGAGCTGGAGGGCCGGGTCTCCGAAGTGCTTCGGGATGGTGCCCTGAAGCTGCCAGAAGGCGAAGACCCCCTGCATGAGGCCGGTCGCGCCGACCGGGTGGCCGCAGGCGATGAGGCCGCCCGAGGGGTTCACCGGGATCGTCCCCGCGCGGGGCGTCGGGAACCCGTAGTCGATCCCCTCGAGGAACGGATCGCCCTGCTCGACGAAGTCGTACCCTTCCCCATACTTGCACACCCCGAGGTCCTCGTACGTCTGGATCTCGCTCGACGCGTAGGCGTCGTGCAGCTCGATGAAGTCGAGCTCCTTCCCCGGTTGCGTGATCCCCGCCATGCGGTACGCCTCGATCCCGGCGGCGCGCCCGGCCCGGAAGGAGTGGACCCCTGGGTATTCGAGGTCCTCGTAGTCGCGCGGCCGCTCGTGGGGGAGCAACGGCACCTTGCCGAACGGCCGGTCGGCGAGCCGCATCGTGTCCGTTCCCGTGCCCACCCCGATGATGCGGACGGGCTTGTCCGTGAACTCCTTCGCCCGCTCCTCCGAGCAAAGGACGGCGACCGCCGCCCCATCGCTCATCGTGCAGATCTGCTCGCGGGTGATCGGGTAGCTGATCATCTCCGAGCGAAGGACATCGTCCACGGTGAGGCGCTTCGGGTACTGCGCGTACGGATTGTGGAGCGCGTTCAGGTGGTTCTTCACGGAGACCTTGCTCATGATCCGCGAGCCCTCGGCGATCGCGAGGCGCTGGGCCTCCCGTTCATCCTTGATGTGGGCGAACTTGCGCTGCCGCAGGTACTCGTAGATGTGCCGGACGACCATCAGGGCGTAGTAGCCGGTATAGAACCCGCCGAGCGGGAAGTCGAAGTTCGTGTCCGATGCGAGAGCGATGAACTCGTTCCCCTTCCAGGTCGGGACCCGGCTCATCGTCTCGTAGCCGGCCGCGAGGCAGACGTCCATCCGTCCGCTCGCCACGGCCTCGTACGCGGCCTGAAAGCACTCGCCGCCCGTCGCACCGCCCCATTCGATGCGGACCGATCCCTTCGGGTTGAGCCCAAGGTAGTCCTGCACCATGCTCGCCGCCTTGAGCTGGCGGGAGAAGTGGTCCGAGAAGTACGAAATACGGCTGCCGTCGATGCGGTCGGCCGTCAAGCCGGGGATCCCCTTGAGCGCGTAGTCGTAGGCGCGCTTCACCATGAGGCGGAAGTCCATGGCCGGATGCGCTTTCGCGAACTTTGTGACGCCGCCCGTCACCATGTAGACTCGGCGACCCCGCGAGGCGGGTCGGGGTCGGGGGGCGGGTCGGGCGTTCCTCGGGCTCTTCTTGCGGGTCGATCCTGCCGGCACGCGAATCCCTCGCGCTCCGCAAAGAGAACCGGTTGATAACCTTCGCACGGGGCGGAGCGGCCAGGCTCTGCGGAACCATTTTGCGCGCGGCCCTCCTAGCGATGACGATGCCCGCTGCCCCTCCCAAACGGGACGTCTTGTCCATCGCCGATATCGCCGGAGAGCTCCCGAGCCTCCTGGCGCGGGCGACCCGTCTCAAGGCCGAGCGGCGCCGGGGCCTCCCACGCCCGACGCTCAAGGGCCGGACGCTCGCGATGATCTTCGAAAAGCCGTCGACGCGCACGCGGACCTCCTTCGAGGTCGCGATGCACGACCTGGGGGGCCACGCGCTCTACCTTTCTTCGAAGGACCTCCAGCTCGGTCGAGGGGAGACGATCGCCGATACCGCGAGGGTCCTCTCGCGGTTCGTCGACGCCGTCTGTTACCGGGCGTACCGGCACACCGACATGGTCGAGCTCGCGCGCTGGGCGACCGTGCCGGTCGTGAACGCGCTCGACGACCTCGAGCACCCCTGCCAGATCGTCGCCGACCTCCTCACGATGCACGAGCGGTGGAAGGGCCGCTGGAAAGGGCACCGGGTCGCCTGGGTCGGGGACGGGAACAACGTGCTGCATTCCCTGCTCCTGGGGGCGGCGGCGGTCGGAGTCGATCTCACCGCCGCGGTGCCCCGCGGCTACGAGCCCCACCCGGAGGTTCTCGACCGGGCCCGCGCGTTCGCCCGGGCGAGCGGAGCCCAGATCTCGATCGTCCAGGACCCGCGGACCGCGGTCCGAAACGCCGACGCGATCTACACCGATGTCTGGGTCTCGATGGGCGACGAGGCGGAGGCGGCCGTCCGCGAGTCGGCGTTCGCCGGGTTCCAGGTGAACGACGAGCTCCTCGCGCTCGCCCGCCCGACGGCGTTCGTCCTCCACGACCTCCCGGCGCATCGGGGCCAGGAGATCACCGACGCCGTGCTCGACGGGCCGCGCTCGGCGGCCTGGGACCAGGCCGAGAACCGTCTCCACGCGCAGAAGGCGATCCTCGAGCTGCTCTTGAGACGAACCGCACCGGCTCGTCGACGGCGATAGGGTTTCCGGGCGCCGGGGCCGCCTTCCGATGGCCTATTCGCACCGCGACCGCCGCACGCACCGCATCGTATGGCGGGGCCTCGGGACGCTCGGGGGAGCGGTGGTCCTCCTCGTCCTGGCGGCGCTGCTCGCGCCCGAGCCGTGGCTCGGCCTCGTCGCGGTCGTGGGGATCGGGGCCGCCGGCCTAGCGGCCCTGGCCTGGGGTAACGCGGTCGTCGGATCGTACACGGCCGACCTCCGACGCTATCGGGATGGCACCTACCTAGAGGGCTTCACCCGCGCGGAGCTCGTTCCTCGCTTCGGTCTGGAACAGCCGATGGGCCAGCCTTCGCGACGGTCCCCTCACCATCGCCCCGGCGCGCCCCCGGACCGGCCACCCGAAGCGGAGTCGGTGGATGCGGCCCCGGACGAGGCGTAAGCCGCCCCGTCGGCTCAGGCGGGAGCGGTAGTCCCGGGGTCGGCGCGCAGCCGAACCTGAAGGAGCCGCTCGAGCTTCCGCACGAGCGCATCCGGCGGGTGGAAGTTGCCGGACTCGATCTTGAGGACGACCGACTTCTTCTCGTTCAGCTTCTTCCCAAGGTCCTCGGGCGTCCAGGCCCGTGCCTCCCGGGCCGCACGGACCCGCTTTCCCCAGTCGGACGCGAGCTCGAGCTCACCGATCTCCCGGTAGAGGTCGCGCTCTTCGAGGCGGCGCGCGCCGAGCGGCGCTCGCGGAAGGGGAGCGAGCGGCCGGGGGCGGGCCCCCGGGGCGGCCGGGACGACCGGCGGCGGGGGAGGGTCGAGGCGCTCGCCGAACCGCGCGCAGTCCTCGCACAGATGGAGGATACTGCGTTCGAGCCGCACCCGGGCGGTCGTCTCCGTCTCCTTCCCGCACATTTCGCAGAGCATCGTGGTCCCTCCTACCGGTTCGCCCGTTGCCGGGTCTTCTGGCGCTGCTCCATCCGGTGCTGGCCCTCGGCGAACCGCTGCCGCTCCTCGGCCGTCTCGAGCGCGAGGGGCGGCACGGGTACAGGGCGCCCGGCCGGATCGACGGCGACCATCGTGACGAACGCCTCCCCCACCAGGCGCGGCTCCCCGCCCGCGAGCGCCTCGGAGCGGACCGTGACCCAGATCTCCATCGAGGTGTGGCCGACGTACGTGAGCTGCGCGTCGAAGTCGACCACCTCGCCCACGTGGACCGGCTGGATGAAGTCGACCCGGTCGAAGGAGGCGGTGACGCAGTTCGACCGCGCGTGGCGGGTCGCGGTGATGTAGGCGACCCGGTCGACCTCGCTCAGGATCTGGCCCCCGAAAACGTTCCCCACGAAGTTCGCGTCGGTGGGCACCATGAGCCGCACGACCGACGCGCGGCTCGCGGAGATCGGGACAGGTGCGAGGGGCACGGGAGGACTCATGAGCGGTTTTGAGCGGACCGCCCGACGGGGTCACCCCCTAAATCCGTTTCGCGCGGAACGCCGCCTGCGGAGCCGTTCCGCGGCCCCTTCGCGACGACCGTATGGGCGTTCGCGACCTCGCCTTGCCGAGGGATCCGCCATGGCATCCAACGCATCCAAACCCGCTGCCGGCAAGCCGACCGTCGCGAGCGTCGCCGTCCTCGTCTCCGATCGGGAACGCGCGAAGGCGTGGTACACCGAGAAGCTGGGCCTCGAGGTCATTGACGAGAGGGATCACTGGGTCACCGTCGGCCGGAAGGGCGCGGGCGGGAAGCTCCACCTGTGCCGTCCGTCAGACTACGACCCGAAGCAGGCCCTGGAGCCCGGGAACTCGGGCATCCTTCTGACCCTCCCGGGAAAGGATTTCTCCGCGGCGTGCGCCGCGCTGAAGGGCCGCGGGGTCGAGTTCTCCGTCGAGCCCCGCACGGAGTCCTGGGGGACCTTCGCCATGATCCGGGACCCGGACGGCAACGAGCACACCCTCATGCCGTCAGAGTGACGCCCGGCGCGGATCGGTCGAGGGAGGTTGGGGCCCGGTCTCGGAGTTTCATCGAGACAACGCCTATATAGGGGTACCTTTTGGCCGCGCCCGGAGTCCAAGGTACATGGCACAGAAGCCCCACCTCAATATCGTCTTCATCGGCCACGTAGACCACGGAAAGTCGACCACGGTCGGTCGCCTGCTGCTCGATACGGGCTACATCCGCCAGGAGGAGATCGACAAGTTCCGGGCCGAGGCCGAAGCGAAGGGCAAGGCGACTTTCGAGTTCGCCTGGGTCATGGACGACCTCAAGGAGGAGCGGGAGCGCGGGGTCACGATCGACATCGCGCACCGCCGCTTTGACACTCAGAAGTACTACTTCACCATCATCGACGCGCCCGGCCACCGTGACTTCGTCAAGAACATGATCACGGGGACGAGCCAGGCCGACGCGGCCGTGCTCGTCTGCTCGGCCGCCGAAGGGGTCCAGGAGCAGACCCGGGAGCACATCTTCCTCTCCCGGACGCTCGGGGTCACGCAGCTGATCTGCGCGATCAACAAGATGGACCGGCAGGAGGTCAACTACTCCGAGGCCAAGTACAACGAGGTCAAGGAGGAGCTGACGAAGCTCCTGAAGAACGTCGGGTTCAAGGTCGACCAGCAGGTCGTCTTCGTCCCGATCTCGGCGTTCAAGGACGACAACATCAACAAGGCGAGCCCGAACATGTCCTGGTTCAAGGGCCCGAACCTTCTCCAGGCGCTCGACAACCTCAAGGTCCCCGAGAAGCCGACCGACAAGCCGCTCCGTCTCCCGGTCCAGGATGTCTATACCATCACCGGGATCGGTACGGTGCCGGTGGGCCGTGTCGAGACCGGGAAGGTCAAGATCGGCGACAAGATCATCTTCCTCCCCAGCGGGAAGTCGGGCGAAGTGAAGTCGATCGAGATGCACCACGAGTCCGTCCAGGAAGCGATCCCGGGCGACAACATAGGCTTCAACGTGCGCGGCATCGACAAGAACGACATTCGTCGCGGCGATGTCGCGGGCCCGGTGTCGAACCCGCCGACGGTCGTGGAGAGCTTCACGGCGAACATCCAGGTCCTGAACCACCCGAGCGTGATCACGGTCGGCTATACGCCGGTCTTCCACTGCCACACCGCTCAGGTCGCCTGCGAGTTCACCGAGCTCCTGAAGCGCCTCGACCCGAAGACGGGCCAGGTCGCGGAGGAGAACCCCCAGACCTTGAAGACCGGGGACGCGGCGGTCGTGAAGATCACGCCGAAGCGGCCGCTCGTCATCGAGAAGTACAAAGAGTTCCCCCAGCTCGGACGGTTCGCCGTCCGGGATATGGGCCAGACCGTGGCGGCGGGCGTCGTCGTCGAGGTCAAGAAGCGCGAGTAGACCCGCCGAGAGGGATCGGGGTCGGAGACCAGGAAACGGGGAGGGGCTATCGATGGTTCAGAAGGCCCGCATCTCCCTCACCGGCACGGACTCGCAGAAGGTCGACTCGATCTGCAAGCAGATCCGAGACATCTCCTCGAAGACCGGGGTCGCGATCGCCGGCCCCATCCCGCTCCCGACCAAGAAGCTCAAGGTCCCGGTCCGCAAGGGACCCGACGGCGGCGGGACGAGCACGATCGACCACTGGGAGATGCGGATTCACAAGCGCCTGATCGATATCGACGCCGACGAACGGGCCCTCCGCCAGGTGATGCGGATCCAGGTCCCGGACGGCGTCAACATCGAGATCGTCCTCACCGGCTAGGCGCGTGTTCGCCCCGGGGGCGGGCCGCTTCCTCGGTCCGGTCGCCGTCGGCGCGGTCGGGGTCGCCCTTCTCGGGGCCTTGGGCATCTGGACTCCGCTCGGGGTCCCGCTCCTCTTCGCCGTGGGATTGGCGGCGCTCGTGGGGTTCTTCGCCTGGTTCTTTCGAGACCCGGATCGAACCCCCGGGCCCGACATCGTTTCGTCCGCGGACGGGCGAGTGCGCGCGGTCGAGGTCGAAGGGGACCGCCTCGTGATCTCGGTGTTCATGAACGTCACCAACGTCCATGTCAACCGCTTCCCGCTCGCCGCGACGGTGCGCGAGGTGTCGACCTCGGGTGCCGGCCACCGTCCCGCGTACCGCGCCGATGCGCACCATAACGTGCAGCGAGCGTATCGGCTCGACACGGCGATCGGAGAAGTGGAGGTCGTCCAGATGACCGGTATCCTGGCCCGACGGCTGGTGGCGTTCGTCGCCCCGGGCGACCGGCGGGAGAAGGGCGCGCGGCTCGGCATGATCGTGCTCGGCTCGCGGGTCGACGTGCGGCTTCCCGCGGACCGGACCGAGGCGGTCGTGAAGGTCGGGGCTCCGGTCCATGCCGGTACGACGGCGATCGCCCGGGAGCGATCGTGATCGATCGCTTCCGCGTCTACGCGAACCTCGCGACGCTCGCGAACGGCCTCCTCGGGGTCGGCGCCATCCTCTACACCCTCGCCGGGAACAAGCTCTGGGGGATGCTGCTCGTCGCCGTGGCGATCGGCTTCGACGGCCTCGACGGGATCTTCTCGCGCCGCAGCGCCGCCGGACCGAGCCGGTTCGGCCGCGTGGCCGACTCGGTCGCGGATGCGGTGACGTTCGGCCTCGCCCCCGCCGTGATGATCGCGGTCCACACCGGGAATGTGGACATCTGGGCCCCGTGGGCCCCGATCGCCCTCGCGGTCGCGGCGGTCTTCTTCGCGGCGGCGATCGCCCGGCTCACCTACTTCACCGCCCGCGCCTTCCAGCACCCGTACTTCGTCGGGGTCCCGACGCCCCAGAGCGCCCTCGCGCTCGTCGTGGCCCTCCTGTTCCACGACACTCCCGCGCTCGAGGGCGTGGCCCCGATCGGCCTGTTCGTCGGCGCGACCGCGCTCGCCGTGATGATGGTGGTCCCCGTCCCGTACCCGAAGCTCAAGCGGGGCAACGCGCTCCGCCTGCCTATGGCGCTCACCGCCGTGGCCGCCGCGCTCGCCCTCGTTCCCCTCCAGTTCCGTCCCCCGCCCGGCAGTCCGCTCTACCTCTTCGCCGAGGGGGCGGCGTTCGCCTTCCTCCTTGGCGTGGCGAGCTACTATGTGGTCGGACCGTTCACGGTTCGACGGGACCGTCCCGCGGGGACGGCCCCGCCGCCCGGATGACCGCGAACCGTCGGATCCACCGCGCCCGCCTCACTCCGCGCGAAGCGCTCCTGTTCGAAGCTGGGATCAAGCTCGGCGGGGTCTTCCACCAGTACCTCGGGACGCCGGTCTCCCCCCGGACCGCCGGACCGCTCGCCCGGGCGATCGAACTGGCGCTCGGCCTCCAACCGTTCGTCCGGGAAGCGCGGGTCGGGATCCGCCCCGAACGCGGGGGGCCGGTCGGGGAGGGGAAGTTCGCCTACCACTACTTGACCGCCGAGATGCTCGAGGTCCACGTGCGGCTCGTGGACGGTCCGCTCGAGGTCGAGGCGAAGCTGGCGCACCGCCCCGACCTGCGCTACCCGCTGATGAGCGTGGTCCACGCCGGCGCGCCGAGGCGCGCCCGGCGCGCGGCCCCACGGGCCTCGCGGGCGCGCGGGCCCCGAGCCGAGCGCGCCTAGCTGCGCTGGGCGACCGGCACGTACGGCAGATCGACCTGCCCGACGTACTTCGCCGTGGGACGGATGAGGCGGAGGTCCTGGTACTCCTCGAGCACGTGCGCGGTCCAGCCGGCGACCCGGCTCGACGCGAAGATCGGCGTGAAGAGGTCGGGCGGGATCCCGAAGAGCGAGTAGACCGACCCGGAATAGAGGTCGACGTTCGGATAGAGCCCCTTCTCGCGGTGGACGACCTCCTCGACCTTGCGGAGCAGTTCGTAATAGTGGAGGTTCCCCGCCGCCTCCCCGATCCGGCGCGACCAGTCCCGCAGGATCGTCGCCCGGGGGTCCTCGACCTTGTAGACCCGGTGCCCGAAGCCCATCACGCGCTCGTGGCGCACGAGCTTCCCGTGCACGATCTCCTCGACCCGGCCGACCGACCCGATCTCATCGAGGAGCTGCATCACGCGCTCGTTGGCTCCGCCATGGAGGGGGCCCTTCAAGGTACCGATCGCGCTCGTCACCGCGCTGTAGAGGTCGCTCAGGGTGGAGGCGGTCACGCGGGCCGCGAACGTCGAGGCGTTGAGCTCGTGGTCGGCGTGGAGGATCAGCGCCACGTCCATCGCCTTTGCCTCGAGCTCGGTCGGCTCCCGGTTCAGGATCGCGTAGAGCAGGTAGGCCGCCTGCGAAAGCTCGGGGCGCGGGGTCAGCGCCGGGAGACCCCGGCGGCGGCGGTGGAACTCCCCGAGGATCGTCGGGAGAACGGCGGTCAACCGCTGCGCCCCACCGATCGAGCTCGCCCCGGGGCGGGTCTCGTCCGGCTCGTAGAGCGCGAGGGCGCTCACCGTGGTCCGCAGGACATCCATCGGGCTGGCCTCGGCCGGGAGCTGGTCGAGCTGCTGGCAGACCTGGTGGGGCAGGGAGCGGAGCGCCCCGAAGCGGGTCTTGAGGTCCGTGAGCTGACTCGCGGTCGGGAGGCGGCCGTACCAGAGCAGGTAGGCGACCTCCTCGAAGGTGGAGCGCGCGGCCAGGTCACGGATGTCGTACCCCTGGTAGATGAGCCGCCCCTGCTTTCCGTCGATAAAACAGATCCGCGATTCGAGGGCGACCACGTCCTCGAGTCCCCGCTGAACCTCTGCGATTTCCACCATAAGTAGCCCCTGTGGACGCGGCCAGCGGGTCGGAGGTTATGGGGTTTTTGCGGCGGCGGGAGAATCGCCCCCTCGGCTCGGCGCGGCGGACGCCGCTCGGGCGACCACCGGCGCGGGCCGGGAGAACCGCCGCCGGGCGTACGCGACCGAGCCGGCGGTCCAGAGCGGGAGCGAAACGAGGAGCGACCCGCCGGCGACGAGGAAGACGAGGCGGTAGCTGCCGTAGACCGAGAGCACGCCCGAAAGGGCTGCGCCGAGGACCGCCGCGACCCCGCCGAGCGCACTGTTGACGCCGAGGATGCTCCCCGCGTCGCGCCCCGCGAGCCCGCGGAAGAGCATGAGGGAGCTCGCGGTGGTGTAGACGGCGATCGCGCCTCCCAGGACCGCGTACACGCCGACGTTCGCCGCGAACGCCGAGGGCTCGCTGAAGATGACGAAGGTGAACCCGGCGGTCGCGAGGTACCCGATGCTCCGCAGGTAGGTCGCCCGCTGGACGAGCTTGTCCGGGCCGACCCGGTTCGAGAGCCCGCCCGTCATCGGGAACGTGAGGGTCTGGGCGAAGTTGTTCGAGAGGTTCACGAGAAAGATCGACGCGGCCGTGAGCCCGGCCGAGTACAGGAACGGGGTGTAGGAGATGTTGTAGAGGTTCGCGGAGAAATTGAACAGGAACGAGGCGATGATGATCAGCGGGAGCTCGTGATGGAGTTCCTCGCGGGCCCAGACCCGGAGCCGGCGCAGCGGCGTCGGGCCCAGGTTGGGCCGCTTCGGGAAGAAGGGGATCGCCATCCGGTAGGCGGTGATCGTGCGGATCCGGGATAGGAGACTCTCGGGGTGTTTGGCCACCTGGGCCGTGGTGAGTGTCCGCTCCGCCTCCCGGATGCCGAACCAGATCGCGATCGCGCTGACGAGGGCGAGGGCCCCCAGGATGTACAGGAGCGCGGTCAGTTCCCCGTTCGCGAGGGTCCAGAAGTACCCGACGAGCAGCCCCACGATCGAGCCGATCATGCTCATCTCCTGGAAGGAGGCGAAGGCGTTCGCCCGCTCGCCTTCCGTGAACTTCTCGAGGATCAGGAGGTTCGACGCGCTGGCGCCCGCGGGAGCGATCACCCCGATCACGGTGTAGATGAGGTAGAGCGTCTCCACCGATCCGACGTGCGTCAGCAAGAGGTAGAGGACCGCGTACCCGGCGTAGTTGATGACCAGGAACAGCCGTCGCCGGGGGTACCGGTCCGAGAGATGGCCCCAGACGACGCTCATCAGGATGACCGCCGAATTGAACAAGGTCGCGGCGAGCGCGACGTTCGCCCAGCTTCCGTGGAGCGGGATCAGGATCAGGAGCGGGAGCACGACGCCGAACCCGGCCGTGGCGGCGTTGATGGGAACGAAGGCGAGCAACCAGGGCCGCGCAAGCAGCCGCCCGGGCCAAGTGCGCAACGAGGTCGCCATCGCTCGACCCCGGCTCGAGAGGGTCCCTACTTAAGGCAGGTACTTTCGACTGGCGACAGGGGTCGCGCGACCCGGGCACCGCCGAAGGATGCGCAACGTTCCACGACACGCTTATTAGGTCGGCCACATCTCGCGGCGCGTCGATAGGGGTTTCCGGCGTTGGCGATCGGTTTCGTCCTGATCAGCACCGCTCCCGCGAAGGAGCACGAGGTCTACACCGAGCTCCTTCGGGTGAAGGGGATCGTCGAGCTCCACCCGCTGTTCGGCGAATACGACCTGATCGCGAAGGTCGAAGCGGAGGACTTCAACGCCCTCGGCCAGCTCGTGGTCGACAAGATCCGCTCCGTGTCGGGTGTGATCGACACGAAGACGCTCACCGGCATCAAGTTCTGAAGGAAGGAGAATGTTCGAGCTACTCGGTACCTCGGTGGACTATACGCAGTGGAACGCCTTCTTGGTCGTGCTCCTCTTGGTGTTCGCGCTCTTCCTCATCTTGGCGGGGATCTTCACCGCCTACTTCGGCAGCGGGAAGAGCCGCACGATCGGCGTCGCGCTCCTGGTGGTCGGCCTCGTGGTCGGCGTATTGATCGCCTTCCTGTACGGGGCGGGCGACTTCGGCTCGAAGGACGGCGTCACCCTGGGCACGCTCGTCTTCCAGTCGTTCCTCGTGATCGTGGCGGCCGTCATCGGCGCCCTTGTCGCGGTCGGGATCTTCCTGGTCGCGATCATGAAGTCCTGAACGGACCGGCCCCTCCCCACGGACCGTGGTCCGGCGGCCGGCCCCTCGGCGTCTTCGCCTCGTCACGCTGACCAGCGATGTCGGGGCCGCGTATGCGGCCCAGATGAAAGCGGTCCTTTTGCGCACCGTCCCCCCCGAGGCGCTCATCGACCTCACGCACGAGCTGACGGCCCACGCCGTCCCCGAGGCGGCGTTCGTCCTCTGGTCGATGGCCCGGGAGTTCCCCGCCGGCACGGTTCACCTCGCGGTCGTCGATCCCGGCGTCGGGGGAGCCCGCGCGCCGGTCGCCGTCGAGTGCCGGGACGGCTCGTACCTGGTCGGACCCGACAACGGGGTGCTCTTCCCGCTCGCCGAGGCGCTGGGCATCCGGCGCGCCGTCCGTCTCGACCCCGCTCGCATCGAGCGGCCGGGGCGGGTCGGGACCACGTTTGACGGACGGGACCTCTTCGCGCCAGCCGCTGCCCGCCTCGCCCGGGGCGAGCCTATCTCCCGACTAGGACCGGCCCACCGCCTTCAACCTCTACGGTGGCCCGCGCCGCGGGCGCTTCGCGAGGGCGCCGAGGGAGCAATCCTGCACATCGATCGGTTCGGGAACGTGATCACGAACGTGCCCGTCGGGTGGCTCCCCGAAGGCGGGACCCGGGTCTCGGTCCGCCTCGGGCGCGGGCGGGAACGGTCCCTCCCTCGCGCGGCGAGCTATGAGGCGCTCGGGACCGGCCGTCTCGGCGTCCTGGGGTCAAGCTTCGGCCTCGTCGAGCTCACGGTCGCTCGGGGCCGCGCCGCCGACCGGCTCCGCGTTCGGGTCGGCGCCCGGGTGCGGCTCGGCTGGCGGCCGCGCGGGATGATGGTAAATAGCGAGGGCCCTAGACGAAGGTAGGTCCGGGTCGGCGACCCATCCGTTCATGCCCAAGCGAGACTACTACGAGGTCCTCGGGGTACCGAAGTCCGCGTCCCAGGACGAGATCAAGTCCGCCTATCGGCGACTCGCCCGGCAGTATCACCCCGACGTCGCCAAGGAGAACCCGAAGGCGGCGGAGGAGAAGTTCAAGGAGATCTCGGAGGCGTACGAGGTCCTGGCCGACGAGGAGAAGCGGCAGCGATACGACCAGATGGGCTTCTCCGGCGTCACTCCCGACTTCGGCCCCGGCGGCTTCAGCTGGCAGAACTTCACCCATATGGGGGACCTCGAGGACCTGCTCGGCGCCTCCCCGCTCTTCCGCCAGTTCTTTGGTGGCTTCGGCTCCCCCTTCGGCGGCGGGGGGATGTCCGGCGCGCCCCGGCGGGGCAGCGACGTGGAGCTCACGGTCCGGCTCCCGCTGTCGGCCGCCGTCCACGGCGCGCGACCGACGATCGAGGTGCCGCGCTCGAACCCGTGCGCGGACTGCAAGGGAACCGGGGCACTCCACGGTACGGCGCTCGAGACCTGTCCCGAGTGCCACGGGGAAGGGCAGGTCCGCCAGGTCCGCTCGACCGGGTTCGCCCAGTTGCTCACGATCGGCGAATGTCCCCGGTGCCACGGCAGCGGACGCCGCATCCTCGACAAATGCCCGACCTGCCACGGAAGCGGCCGCCTGAGCAGCGTCGAGCGCATCGAGCTGAACGTACCGGCCGGGATCGAGGACGGGGCCGTGCTGCGCGTCCCCGGGCACGGAATGGCGTCGCCGCTCGGGGGCAGTCGCCCCGGTGACCTCTTCGTCCAAGTGGAGTTCGAGGCTTCTCCCCACCTCCGACGGGAGGGCCGGGACGCGTTCGCCGAGACGACGGTCCCGCTCGCCACCGCGCTCCTCGGCGGGACGGCGATCGTGCCGACCGTGGACGGCCAGGCGCAGCTCACGATCCCGGCAGGAACCCAGCCCGAGACGCCGTTCCGCCTGCGGGGGGAAGGGTTCCCTCGTCTCGGAGGATCGAGCCGGGGCGATCTCATCGTCACCGTCCACGTCGAGGTACCTCGTTCGCTCTCGGGGCACGAGAAGGAGCTCCTGCGGGAAGCGCTCGGGGCTCCTCGGACGGCCAATGGGAAGCGGGAGCCGCTGTTTCGGCGGCGGGCCAGCTAGATGGACCGCGCGCCGCCGCACGTCGAGGAGACGTACTGGACCGAGCGGCCACGGTCCCGGTCGGCCCCCCTCGAGCGCCGGTTCCTCTACCGAGGCGAGCTCCTCGCGTTCACGGTGGACGCGGGGGTCTTCTCGTCCCACGGCCTCGATCCCGGGACCGCGCTCCTCATCGAGCACCTCGGGCTCGGACGAAAGGACCGGGTCCTCGACCTCGGCTGTGGCTGGGGGGCGGTGGGGGTCGCTGCGGCGAAAGCGAGCCCCGAGGGCCACGTGGTCCTTACCGAGGTGAACCGTCGGGCCGCGCGGCTCGCGCGGGCGAACCTCGCGCGGAACCACGTCGCGAACGGGGAGGTCCGTATCGGTGCCTTCTACGAGCCCGTGCCCGATGAGCGGTTCGACGTGGTGGCGACGAACCCGCCGTACCGGATCGGCCGCGAGCAGATCCTGCGGATTCTCTCGGAAGCCCCCGCCCACCTCCTGCCAGGGGGTCGGCTCCTCCTCGTCGGGAAGGGGAGCGAAGGCATCCGGTACTACCAGGAATGGCTCGTCGCCCACTGGCCCGGGACCGTCTCGGTGCTCGGCCGCGGCTCGGGCTTCCGCGTGGTCGAGGCGAAGCTGGCTCCGCCTCCCCGAGCCGGGCCCGAGAGCCCTCGACGGGCCCGGGCGGTCCGCGGCGGCGCGCCACGGGCCCCGACCGGCCCCCGGCGCTCCCCGGCCGGCCGAAGCGCTTAAAAGGAAGGGTCTGCTCGGCGGCCCCGCCCTCGATGCGGGGGTCGAACGGCGGGCGTCTGCTCTCCTTCGGCCATCCATCGTCGGCCCGCACCAGAGGGGAGTGAGACCGCGCCCAAGGAATCGAAGGAGGCCCCGGCTGCCGCGCCCGCCACCGCCGCGAGCCCCGAGGCTGCCCCCGCGGCGGAAAAGCCCTCGAAGCGCGCGAAGGGCAAGGAAGGGAAGGAGGGCAAGGAGCCCAAGGAAGCGAAGGGCAAGTCCCGCGGCGCTCCCGGAGCGAAGCCGACCAAGCTCGTCCCCGACAACCCGAACTTCCGCTACATCGTCCGCATCTCGAACACCGACCTCGACGGCACGCGCCCGACCGCGCTCGCTCTCACCGGCGTCCGCGGAGTGGGCCTCCGCCTCGCCGAAGTCGCCTGCCGACTCGCGAACGTCAACGCCGCGGAGATGATCGGCAATCTCCCCGAGCCGACGGTCGAAGGGATCGAGACGACCCTCGGCCAGCTCAGCACCAAGGTCCCTTCCTGGATGGTGAACCACCCCCGCGAGCCGATCGCCGGCGAGTTCCCCCACTTCATCGGTCCCGACCTCGAGACCCGCCGCCGGGACGACATCAACCAGATGCGCATGGTCCGCAGCTACCGCGGGGTCCGCCACGAGCGCGGACAGAAGGTCCGCGGACAGCGCACCCGCTCAAACGGCCGCACGGGGATGGCGGCCGGTGTGCTGAAGAAGGCGGCGAAGGAAGCGGCCGCGGCGGCCGGAAAGGAAGAGGCCGCCGCGCCGGCGGCGGCGCCGGCGGCCCCGAAGAAGGAGTAGAAAATCCGTGGGCGACCCGAAGTTCCTCCGCCGGACGTACGAGACGCCGAAGCACCCGTGGGAAGCCGGCCGGATGGAGGAGGAGCGTAAGCTGCTCCAGAAGTACGGTCTCAAGAACAAGCGGGAGCTCTGGAAGGCCCAGTCCGTGCTGCGCGGCTTCCGTCGCCAGGCGCGCGACCTCCAAGCGCGGCTCAGGGCGGGGGAAACCCAGGCCCGTCGCGAGACCGATCAGCTGCTCGGCCGCCTGACCCGACTCGGTATCCTGCCGGTCGGAACGCCGACCATCGACGATGTGCTCGGGCTCTCGACCGAGGACCTGCTGCGCCGCCGCTTCGAGTGGATCGTCTTCACGAAAGGACTCGCCCCGACACCGTTCGGCGCGCGGCAATGGATCGTGCACGGACACCTCGCGATCGGGGACCATCGGGTCACTCGGCCCGGTTTCCTGGTCCCCTCGGCGGACGAGGCCCGAATCAGCTACTCGCCCACGAGCCCGCTCGCGAACGACGAGCACTCGGTCCGGGTCGACCTCCGGGCCCGGCTCGAGGCCCGGGCCGCGCCGCCGGTCGGGACCGCCCCGGCCGCGCCCTCGGAAGGAGGGGCGTGAGCATGGCGAAGATCGGGATCGCGCACATCTTCGCGAGCTACAACAACATCCACATCACCGTCACCGACATCACCGGCGCCGAGACCCTCGCGAAGGCGACCGGCGGCATGGTCGTCAAGGCGGCGCGGGACGAGTCGAGCCCGTACGCGGCGATGAAGGCCGCCGACCAGATCGCGGCCGCGATCAAGGAGAAGGGCTACGACACGTTGCATGTCCGGGTCCGTGCCCCGGGCGGGAACCGCTCCCGTTCCCCGGGTCCGGGCGCCCAGGCCGCGATCCGCGCGCTCGCGCGGGCCGGCGTCAAGATCCAGCGGATCGAGGACGTCACCCCGGTCCCTCACGACGGGACCAAACCGAAGGGAGGACGCCGCGGACGGCGAGTGTAGACGATGGGCGTCACGATCGAGGAGCTCACCCCCCGCTCGACCCGGCTCGAGTTCGACGCGGTCACCGCGAGCCAGGTGAATGCCATCCGCCGCACCCTGCTCTCCGACATCCCCAAGCTCGCGATCGAGGATGTGGAGTTCCACCTGGGTCCGATCCGGGACGAAGCGACGGGGAAGGACTACGATTCCTCGACGAGCATGTTCGACGAGGCGGTCGCGCTCCGGCTCGGCCTCCTTCCGATCCCCACCGACCTTTCGCAGTTCCGCCGCCGCTCGGAGTGCGAGTGCGGGGGGACGGGCTGCCCGCACTGCCAGGTGATGTACTCCGTCGACAAGAAAGGCCCCTGCACCGTCTATGCGAAGGACGTCGTCCCCCTCGGGGATGCCTCGCTCGCGATCCTCGAGCCGGACGTGCCCATCGTGCGGCTCGGCGCCCGCCAGGCACTCCTCGCCTACGCGACCGCGGTCGTCGGCACCGCGCGCGAGCACGCGAAGTGGCAGGTCGCCCACGGTGTCGGGATGTTCCCCCGGCCCCACGTCAAGATCGCCCGCAAGGAAGGGTGCTCGGACGCCTGCCTGAAGCGCACCGCGGCCTCCTGCCCCGTGAAGATCCTTGAGTTCTCTAACGGCAAGCTCTCCGTCACCGACGAACCGAAGTGCATCGACTGCGGGGCGTGCGAGGAGTCGTGCGAGCACGGCTCGATCTCGGTCGAACCCGACACCGAGCGCTTCTTCCTTCGGTTCGATACGGACGGGGCGCTCACTCCCCGCGAGGCGCTGCGCTACGCCCTGAAGGACCTCAAGCGCCGCTTCGAGGAGAGCCGGGAAGCGATCCAGGCGATCCCGTAGCGCGCGACGGGCTGACCCAGTCGTAGCGCAAGAGGGCCCCGATCCCCCCGAACGCGCGCAGGCGCTTTCCCGCGTCCCCTTCTTCTCGCACCACGAACAGCCGGGCCTGGCCCGCCCGGGCCGCCTCGAACACCGGCGCGAGCGTGGGGTCGGTGAGGAGCCGGTCCGAGACGAGGAGCGTCTCCGCCGCCCCGGCCTCCACGGCCTCGGCGACCTCCCGCGGACCGACCGCGGCTCGGACGCCCCCGGCGAGCGCCCGAACGAGCCGCTCCACGACGGCGGTCTCCTCGGCGGCGACGCTCCCCTGGAGCGCCTCGCTCGCCTTGCCGGAGCGCAGGAGCTCGTCGACGCCGACCCGCCCGGCCTCCGAGGTCGGGTAGAGGCGGACCCGCTTGCCGAGCGCCGGATCCTCCTCGGAGAGCACGCGCAGCAGCTCCTCCTTCAGGAAGCCGGGACCCGCCACCACGACCGCGGACGCGGTCGGCGCCTCCCGGCGGAGGAGCGCGACGAGCTCGGCGACGTAGCTCGCGCGGTCCTTCTCTCCTTGGCCGCCGGCGTAGCGCTTGCCGGCGATCGTCCGGCGGACATCGGCGATCGGCTCGACGGCGCGGCCGCGCAGGCGGACGAACGAGGAGTCGCCCCAGTCGACGGCGGCGATGAGGATCGTCGGTTCTCCCTTCCCGGCCAATCCTTCCTCGAGGAGGGTCCGCTCCCCGGCCGAGACGGCGGGCTTGGCGAGGGTGACCTCCTCCCCCTCCGTCAGGTCGAGCGTGTGGTGCCGTCCGATATCGAACGGTCCCTCGACGATCGGGCCGGTGAGCCGAACGTGCTGGGAGAACCCGTGGAACTCGACCTGCTCGACCCGGACCGTGAGGAAGACCCGTCGTCGGCTGCGCTCCGCACTCGCGACGTCGGCGGGGGCTTCGGGGTCGCGTCGGGTCGTGGAGGCGCCGACCCGGTCCCCGGGCCGGATGAGACGGGCGATCCGCCAGAGATCGCTCGGCGTCTCGAGCCTGAGGCGAAGGAGTCCGGTCGAGGGGTCGCGGTGGAGGAGACGCACAGTGAGGTCCCAGCGGCTCGAGCACGAAGGCAGAGTACAAGCCCGTTTCGATGGAGACCCCGGTCCCTGACCGTTCCGTCGATAGGCTTATCGCGCCCCCCTCCGCTCGGGAGCTCTACCGGGTAGGAGGGAGCCCCTGGGCCGGTACAGCGCGCTCGTTCGACAGCCATCGTTCCCCGCGTTCCTGGCGGCCGGGGCGCTCCAGTTCGCCGCCCCGAGCTCGCTCCTGGTCGCTCTGCTCTATCTCGTCACGTTCGCCTACCAGGGGGTGCCCACCGGAAGCCGCACCGCCTACGTCGCGCTCGATCTCGCCTTCCTGGGCCTCTCCTCGGCGATCCCCACGCTGGTCGGTGCGTTCTTCAGCGGGGCCCTCGCGGACCGGTACGACCGGGGCCGCCTGATGCGGGCGATCAACCTGCTGTCGATCGTGGCGACCGTGCTGATCGCCGCCGATATCGTCTACGGCCCGGCGACCCGGCTCCCGTTGCCGGGGCCCGCCGGCTTCTTCGTTCCCCTCTGGGTGATCTTCCTGTATCCCTTGTGGGCGACCGTCACGGTCACGACGACGCTCTTCCGGCCCGCCTTCAACACCGCGGTACCCCGGGTCGTCGAAGCGGCGCAGTTCGGCCGCGCCAACGGCCTCATCTACGGGGTCGCGGCCGCCTCGAGCCTCGTGGGGACCATCGGGGTCGGAGTGCTGCTCGGCGCGACCTCGGCGGTCTATGCAATCGGGGTGCCGTTCGTCCTCTTCTTCGGCACCCAGACCGCGCTCCTCCTGGTCGACGTCGACCTCTCGGTCACGCGGAAGACCCCGCCCCGCTCGGTCCTCACCGAGGCGCGCGCCGGCTTCGCCTATCTCGGCCGGCGGCGGGAGCTCCTCGAGATGACCGTGGCCGCCCTGATCGTGAACTTCCTCTCGGCGCTCGCCCTGGTGGAGGTGGCGCTCTACCTCCAGAGCTGGCTCGGGCTGTCGAACGGGATCTGGTACGGGGCGCTTGTCGCGACCCTCACCGCGGGGACCGCGATCGGGTTCGTCCTCGCGTCGCACCTGAAGTTCGAGATGCGCGCGGGTCGGATGATCATCCTCATCACCGGGCTCATGGGGATCGCGCTCCTCGCCTTCGGCCTCGTCCGGTCGGTCTGGCTCGCGCTCCCGATCGCCTTCGTGTACGGGCTCATGCCGGGCATGATCATGACGATCTTCCTCTCGACCGTCCAGGCGACGGTCCCCGACGAGATGATGGGCCGGGTCTTCTCGGCGGACGAGGTCGGGAGCTACGCGCTCGTCCCCGTCGGCCAGTTCGCGGGCGGGCTCCTTGTCCTGGCCCTCGGGGTCCAGGGGACCTACCTCACGGCCGGCGGAGCGATCGTCCTCTTCGCGCTCCTCATGGTCGTCTCGTTCGGCGCGCTCCGGCGCCTGGGGTACCAGCCGCACGAAGAGGTCGAGCCGGCCGCCGAGCCCGTCTAGCCGGACTCGGGGTCCACCGGCACGCGCGTCGACCGGTACCATTCCTGGAACGTGGCCCGACGCACGAACCCGAGGCGCTCGTAGAGCCGAACCGCGCGGGGATTCCCCTCCGTGACCACCAACCGGATCGGGTCCGCGGAGCCGGCGCGCAGGGCCCGGATCGTTGCGACCATGAGGCTGCGGCCCACCCCCCGCCCACCGTGGGCGGGGTCGACGGCGACGTCGGCGATGAGCGCCCCCTGGGGCGTCCCGACCACGAGGGTCGAGCCGATGATCTTCCCGCGCTCTTCGGCCACCATCGAGGCGGCCGGACGGAACGGACCCCAGCGGCCCGAGCCGAGGCCCCGGAGCATCGCCCGGGCGTCCTGCACCGGGTCGAGGTCCTCGAGGAAGAGATACCGGTCGAAGTGGTGCTCGAACGCCGCCGCATGGACCCGGGCCACCGCCTCCACGTCCTCGGGTCGGTACGGTCGGACCTCGAGCCCGCGGGACGGCTCCTCGACCGGGATCGACCGCTCCGCGGGCAGGACCATGTCGGAGCGGGAGTACGGGCGGAACTCGAGATTCCCGAGCAGCGCGGACTGGACCTCGGGCGTGAGCCCGGGAAGACGGGAAGGGAGGAACGCGACCGGCGCGACCTCCCGGTCCAGCGCGAGGAGGAACCGGCGGTAGCTCTCCACCGAGGCGATCGTTGGGGCGAGGTACAAAAGCTGTACCGCAAGTCCGATCGGACCCAACGGCTCCCACAGCGCGAGACCGACCGCCCCTGCGTCGGTGCGCCAGAGACGCCCCGAGTCGCTCCCGCTGCGCAGGACCGCCTCGAGCTGCGGAAGGTGCGCCGCCGGGTCCGAACCGGCTTCGGGGTTCGCGAACAGCGCGTCGCGGCCGAGGCGCAGGGCCGCCGAGAGATCGTCGGCGACGCGGGTCAGGCGCTCCGTCACCGTCGTCCGAGACGGCCGCGGATTAAAGCTCCTCCTAAACGGCACGATAGGTTAGCTTGATGACCTCCTGACGACGGCTCTACCGGCAAGTGGTACCATGCGGACGCTGGCAGAGCTCTCGGCCGCGCTGGGACTGGGGCCGGACGAAGTACACCCCGCGGGTCGGAACATCGGGAAGGTCTCGGTGTCGGCCGTCCGCACGCGCCTCGATCGCGGCCGTCGGGGGAAGCTGATCCTCGTGACCGGGATGACCCCGACCAAGCACGGCGAGGGAAAGACGGTCACCACGATCGGGCTCGCCGATGCGTTCGCGCGGATCGGACGCACCGCGGTGCCGTGCCTTCGCCAGCCATCGCTCGGTCCGGTCTTTGGAGTGAAGGGCGGGGCCACCGGAGGGGGTCGGTCGACGGTCGAGCCGTCGGACGAGATCAACCTCGGATTCACCGGTGACATCTACGCGGTTGCGTCCGCGCACAACCTGCTCTCGGCGCTGATCGACAATCACCTGTTCCACGGGAACGCCCTCGGAATCGATCCCACGCGGATCACCTGGCCCCGCACCCTCGACATGGAGGACCGGGCGCTCCGGCACATCGTCCTCGGCAAGGGGCCCGATCCCCGGTTCGTCGCGCATGACGGCTCCTTCCTCATCACGGCCGCAAGCGAGGTGATGGTGGTCCTGGCCCTGGCCCGGGACTACCGGGACCTCAAGGAACGCCTCTCGCGGGTCCTCGCGGCCTACACGCGGACCGGCGGCGTGGTGCGCGCGGCCGACTTGAAGGCGGCCGGGGCGATGGCGGCGCTCCTCCGGGACGCCCTCGAGCCGAACCTCGTGCAGACCTCCGAAGGGGTTCCGGCGCTCATCCACACGGGACCGTTCGGCAACCTGGCCCACGGCACCACGAGCCGGCTCGCGATCGAGCTCGCGCTCGCCACCGCGGACTACGCGGTCGTCGAAGCCGGCTTCGCGACGGAGCTGGGCGCCGAGAAGTTCGTCGACATCGTGACGCCCCTGCTCGGGATCGACGTCGACGCCGCGGTGATCGTCGTCACCCAGCGGAGCCTCCGGGTCCAGGGCGGCGCGAGCGACGCGGCGTCGCTTCACCCGGACCTGGCGGCCCTGGAGCGGGGCCTCGAGAACCTCGGCCAGCACCTTTCGAACCTCACCGCGCTCGGTCTCGCCGGCACGGTCGCGCTCAACCGGTTCCCCGGGGACAGTCCGGAGGAAGCGGCGCGCATCCGCGAGTTCTGCCGGGAGCGGGAAGTGGAGGTCATCGAGTCGCGGGCGTTCGAGGCCGGAGGCGAGGGGAGCGTGGAGCTCGCCCGGGCGGTCGAGCGCGTGGTGGCCCTCCACCGGCACAGCCGACCGCTCTATCCCGCCGGAACCCCCATCGAGCGCCAGCTCGAAACGATCGCGACCCGGCTCTACGGTGCCGGGCAGGTCGTCGAGTCGGCCGAGGCGATCGAGGATCGGACGCACCTCGCCGAGATCGGCGAGCTCGCCGGGCCGGTCTGCGTCGCGAAGACGCCGCTCTCCCTCTCCGACGACCCGCATGTCCTGAACCGACCGGAGGGGTTCACCGTGACGGTGCACCGTTGGCTGCGCTCCGCCGGCGCGGGATTCACGGTCGCGCTCCTCGGCACGATCGAGACGATGCCGGGGCTCCCCACCCATCCCCAGGCGGAGTCGATCGATCTCGCCGAGGATGGGGTCGTGCTCGGAGTGCACTGAGCGCGGGGCGGCTACCGCTCGGCGAGCCGCCGCTCGCCATCGATGTAGATCTGCACCGTTCGGACGCCGAGCCGCTCGTTGATCGACCAGATCGCCGCGTTCTCGAGCGCGTTCCCCGTGGAGAGGCTGCGGTACCCCCGCGCGCGAGCGAACTCGACCGACCGGCGCTTCAGCTCGGTCGCGATCCCGTGGCCCCGGTAGGCCGGAAGCGTGCCGGTGAACCCGACGTGCAGCTCGTCGGGCCGACCGGCCCGGCGCTCTCGCGTCGTGACCCCCACGTACCGGTCGCCCCCCACCGCGAGGAAGGTCCCCTCGGCCATGGCACCGGGTCCGTCCAGTTCGAGCTCGACGAACTGGTCGAACGGGAGGTCGGTCGCTTCGCCCGGGCCCGGGGTGTCTCGGCTCGCCTCCCGAGGGAGCGCGTAGTAGCGTTCCCGCACCTCGCGGCGGTCCGGTCCGAGTTCGGCCAGCGTCGCGACGCGGATCCCTTCCGCAGCGAACGTCCCCGAGCGATCGGGGAGCGGAGAGGGGCTGGGCTGCGTCAGATCGAGGCGCGAGCGGCGGAATCGGCTCTGCTCCACGAACCCTCGGCTCGCGAAGAATCGGAGGCTCGCGGACGGTCGCCGAAGGCCCGCGCCCCGAGGAGGAGCGCGTCCCGGGCCTGCGCCTCGGAGAGCCGAAGGTCGAACAGCCGAGAACCGCTCCCCCGACCTGGATGCGACGGGGCGTCCGACACACCGACCTGGATGCGACGGGGCGTCCGACACACCGACCTGGTACTTCCGGGGACGATAGTTCTGGGAAAGCTGGTTCATCGCAGCCTACGCGATCGGGTGATGGGCGTTCGGCGCCTCGGCCA
>JAKACD010000015.1 GCA_021821785.1 Thermoplasmata archaeon | reverse complement strand
ATCCTTTCGGACGAACGGCTCCGGGCGCTCCTCAAGGTGCCCCTGACCGAGGCGCAGATGGACGACCTCTTGTTCGTCTCCAAGGCCGAGGTCGACGGCCGCGAGGGGGACGCGCTCACGATCTCGGTGACCCCGGACCGACTCGACCTCCTCTCCGAGGCCGGCCTCGCCTTCGCGCTCGAAGGGGGCATGGACGCCGCCCACGGCCTTCCCCGGGTCGCTCGGGGGCCCTCGGCGACGACCGCGCCGGGGTTCGAGGTCGACCCCTCGGTGGCGCCGCTCCGTCCGTACCTTCAGGGCATGATCGTTCGCGCCCCCGAGGGGGCGGCGCTCGACGCCGGCACGCTCGCGGAAGCGATCCGATTCCAGGAGCTCCTCCACGCCACCATCGGACGGGACCGACGAGCAGCAAGCCTCGGGATCTATCCGTGGGACCGGCTGTCCCCTCCGATCCGCTACGCGCTCGAGCCGCTCGGTTCCGTCCGGTTCGTCCCCCTCGACGGCACGGAAGAGATCCCCGCCGAGGAGTTCTTCCGGACGCATCCCCTCGCCGCCCGGTACGGGGCGTTCGGCCGATCGGACGACCGGTGCCTGGTGCTGCGCGACCGTGCCGGTACCATCCTCAGCCTTCCTCCGGTGCTGAACAGCCGAACGGGAGGGGAGGCCCGGGCCGGCGATCGGGAGCTCTTGCTCGAGGCCACCGGCACGCGGGAGCGCAGTGTAAGGGAGGTGCTTGGGCTGCTGCTGGTCGTCTTCGCCGGGCAGGGCTGGTCGGTCACCCCGATCGAGGTCGTCGGGCCGGGTGACCGGCGCGACGACGGTGCCGCGACCGTCGCCCCGCACGCGATCGACCTCCCCTCCACCCTCGTCCACGGAGTGACCGGTGAGCCGCTCTCCGCGGCCGAGATCGAGCGTCGGCTCGGACGCGCCCGTCTCTACGGCCGACCGCATCCGGGCGGCTGGCGGATCGAGGCGCCGCCGTGGCGACCCGACCTCCTGACACCGATCGATGTGGTCGAGGACCTGTACCTCGCGGCCCCGATCCGACCCGAGAACGGGCGGATCCCTCCCAGCACGTCCCGGGGGCACCGACGGGCCGAGACGATCTTCCGCCGCCGCTGCGCCACCGAGCTCCTCGGGCTCGGGTTCGCCGCGCCGTACACTTCGCTCCTGGTCTCGGAGGCGACCGCGGGCCGCGTTCAGGGGAGCGCAGCGACCCGGATCCAGAACCCGGTCTCGATGGAGTTCGCCTACCTGCGGGACCGCCTCCTCCTGTCGCACCTGGATGTCCTCGCCCGGAACACCCGGCACGCCTACCCGCAGCGGTTCGCCGAGGTCGGTCCGGTGATCGTGCGGAACCCCGCCGCCGAGGCCGGCGCCGAGACGCGCTACCACGCCGGCCTCCTGATCGCCGCCGACACCGCGAGCTTCTCCGATGCGGCGGCCGTGGTCGACTACCTGCTTCGGGGGAGGGACGTGAGCGCCGTCCGAGAACCCACCGAGCTGCCGGCGACGATCCCCGGTCGGGCAGCCCGCGCCCGCGTCGCGGGCGAGGCCGTGGCCGAGATGGGAGAGATCCACCCCCGCGTGCTCTCCGAGCTCGGGGTGCCGGTGCCGGCCGTCTGGGCCGAGATCGACCTGACCGCGCTCTGGCCGATGGTCGCCCGGCACGACCTCCCCTGAACGGCGGCCGGATCCGCGGTCGGCCCCGTCCCGCGGATAGGCTCTAATAGCGTGCGCCGCTCCGACAGCGATGGCTCGCGCGCGTCGCGCTCCGGCCGCCGACCCGGCACGAGACCGCTGGGAGAAGGAGGCGCATGCGGCGCTGGGCGCCCGGGTCCGTTCCGGCCGGGTCCCGCTCCTGGTCGGCCCGCCCGCGGAGCCGGACGAGGAGTTCCTCGAGCGGATCGGGTTTCCCGGCGAGGCACCGTACACCCGGGGCATCCAGCCGACGATGTACCGCGGCCGGCTGTGGACGTTCCGGCAGTACTCCGGGTTCGGCAGCGCGGAGGCCACGAACCGCCGATTCCACTTCCTCTTGAAGGGGGGCCAGACCGGCCTCTCCGTGGCGTTCGACCTGCCGACCCAGAACGGCTACGACTCCGACCATCCGAGGGCGCGGGGGGAGGTCGGGCGCTGCGGCGTGCCGATCTCCACCCTCGGCGACATGCGCACGCTCCTCGCAGGGATCCCGCTCGACCAAGCCACCGTCTCGATGACGATCAATGCCACCGCGCCGATCCTCCTCGCCTTCCTGGTCAGCGTGGCGGAAGAGAACGGGGTTCCCCGGGCGCGGCTGGGGGGAACGGTGCAGAACGACGTCCTGAAGGAGTACATCGCGCGGGGGACGTACATCTACCCGCCCGCCGCGTCGATGCGCCTCACGGTCGACCTCATCGAGTTCGCGACCCGGGAGATGCCCCAGTGGAACTACATCTCCGTCTCGGGCTACCACATGCGCGAAGCCGGCGCGACCGCCGTCCAGGAGGTCGCGTTCACGCTGGCGAACGCGATCGCGTACGTCGAGGCGGTCCGCGCGCGCGGCCTCTCGCTGGACGAGTTCCTGCCCCGGCTCTCGTTCTTCTTCTCGAGCGACCGGAACTTCCTCGAGGAGATCGCGAAGTTCCGGGCCGCCCGGCGCCTGTGGGCCCGCCTCGTCACCGAGCGCTTCGGGGCGCGGAACGGCCGGTCGAAGCAGCTCCGGTTCCATACCCAGACGGCCGGTTCGAGCCTGACGGCGCAGCAGCCCGAGCTGAACGTCGTTCGGACCACCCTCGAAGGGCTCGCGGCCGTGCTCGGAGGTACCCAGTCGCTGCACACGAACGCCCTCGATGAGGCGCTCGGCCTTCCGACCGAATCGTCGGCGCGGCTCGCCCTTCGGACCCAGCAGATCCTGGCGGAGGAATCCGGGGTCGCTTCCACCGTGGACCCGGTGGGCGGGGCCTACGCGATCGAACAGCTCACCGAGCGGATCGAGTCCGAGGCGGTGGAGTACCTGCACCGGATCGAGGAGATGGGCGGGGCGCTCGTGGCGATCGACCGCGGCTTCTTCGCCTCCGAGATCGCGCGCGAGGCGTACCGGGTCGCCCGGGCGCGAGAGCGCCGGGAGGAGCTGCTCGTCGGGGTCAACGCCTTCACGGAGGGCAACGGGTCGTTCTCGCTGTTCCCGCACGAGACGGCCGGCCGGTTCCAGAAGGTCTCGCTCTCCGACGAACGCGGCCAGGTCGGTCGGGTCCGGGCGTGGCGACAGAAGCGGGACGGCGGCCAGGTCCGAACCGCCCTCGCGGCCCTCGAGACGGCGACCCGTTCCGAGGAGAACGTGATGCCGCACCTCCTTCGGTCCGTTCGTACGGGCGTCACCCTCGGCGAGATCTCGGACCTCTGGCGCTCGATCTTTGGCGAGCAGGGGCCTTCCCGAGCGTTCTAGGGCCGGGCGAGGAAGGGTGCGATGAAGCTCGATCACGTCGGAATCGCGGTCGCGAACCTCTCTCGCGCCCTCGCGCGGTGGCAACCGCTCCTCGGGACGCCGACCGGCCCCCCGGAGGAGGTCCCCTCGAACCGCGTCCGGGTCCTCTTCCTCTCCGCCGGCGGCTCCGAAGTCGAGCTCGTCGAGCCTCTGGGCGCGGACTCGCCGGTGGCGAAGTTCCTCGAGCGACGCGGCGAAGGCGTCCACCACCTCGCGTTCCGCGTCCCGGACGTGGACGCCGCGCTCGCCGAGCTGATCGCCCGGGGCGAGCGGGTCGTCGACACGAAGAGCCGTCCCGGCGCCCGGGGCCATCGGGTCGGATTTGCCCATCCGACCGCGTTCGGCGGGGTCCTCGTGGAGTACGTGGAGGGAGCATGAGCCGCATCGTATCGGCCGAACTGGCGATGATCTACGATAGTCGTGGACGACCGACCGTCGAGGCCACGATCCGCCTCGCTTCCGGCGCGGAGGGCCGGGCCGGCGCGCCGAGCGGGGCCAGCACCGGGGTCCACGAGGTCGCCGCGTTCCCGGCCGGCGGGGTCCCCGAGGCGATCCGTCGGTTCCACGCCGAGGCGGCTCCCGCGCTCGTGGGGCTCGAGGCCGCGGACCAGCCGTCGGTCGACGGTCGACTCCATGAGATCGACCGGACCGACAACTTCGGCCGCCTCGGAGGCAACACGGCGACGGCCGTTTCGGTGGCGACCGCGACGGCGTTCGCGAAGGAGACCGGGGTGCCGCTCTGGAAGGTGCTCGCGCGTCCCGGCGTCGACGGCCGGAAGTTCCCGTCGATCGTCGGCAATTGCATGAACGGCGGACGGCACGCGATCGGCGGGCCCGACATCCAGGAGTTCATTGCCTTCGCCGAGGAGCCGGACCCGGCGCGCTCGGTCGTCGCGGCCCTGCGGGTGCATACGCTCCTCGGGGAGGAGCTGCATCGCAAGTTCCCGAAAGCCGCGCTCGGTCGGGGCGACGAGGGCGGCTGGGTCGCGCCCCTCGGGAACCTCGAGGCGATCGGGCTCCTCGCGGACGTATGTGCCCGGGTCCGCGATGAGACGCATCTCGCGGTCCACCCGGGGCTCGACATGGCGGCGAGCGAGTTCTTCCAGGATGGCCACTATCGCTACAAGGAGCAAACCCTCGATACGGACGGTCAGGTGGCGTTCGTCGGAGAGCTGGTCGACCGGTTTGGCCTACGGTACCTTGAGGACCCGCTCGACCAAGAGGCGTTCGACGCCTTCTCCGCCGTCACTCGGGCGGTGGGGACGAAGGCCCTCGTGGTCGGAGACGACCTCTACACGACGAATGCCGAGCGGTTGCGTCGCGGGATCGAGCGGGGGTCGAGCAACGCCGTCCTGATCAAGGTGAATCAGGTCGGAACGCTGACCGACACGTTCCGTACCGTCGATCTCGCGAGGGCGAGCGGGCTCGCCACGGTGACGTCCCACCGGTCGGGGGAGGTCCCCGAGGGCTGGCTTGCGCACGTCGCCCTAGGGACCGCCGCGCAGGCCCTGAAATGCGGGGTCCTGGGCGGCGAGCGGGTGGCAAAGCTAAATGAACTCCTGCGGCTCGGCCGCGCCACGGAAAGGTAGTCCCGAATGCCCGAAGACGAGACCATGGTGGAGCAGCACGTCGCCGCGAGCGACGGTCAGGACATTCGCCCGGGCGAGCTCCTGATCCCCGAGGACACCTACCTGACCTCCGGTGTGCACATCGGCACCCAGCAGAAGTCCGCCTCGATGCGCCGGTTCGTCTTCAAGGTCCGTTTTGACGGGTTGCACGTCCTCGACGTGCGCGAGACCGACCGCCGCATCCGCCTCGCGGCGAAGTTCCTCGCCCGGATCCCGGCCGACCGTATCCTGGTCGTCTCCCAGCGCCAGTACGGCCAGAAGCCGGTCCGCATCTTCGCGAAGACGATCGGGGCCGTTTCCTTCGCCGAGCGGTTCGTCCCGGGCTGTCTTACCAACCCGAACCTCGCCGAGTACTTCGAGCCGAAGGTCCTCGTCGTCACGGATCCGGCCACCGACCAGCAGGCCCTGAGCGAGGCGGTCTCGATCGGGATCCCGGTCGTCGGCCTCTGCGATGTCAACAACGAGACTCGGAACGTCGACCTCGTGATCCCGGCGAACAACAAGGGGCGGGTGGCCCTCGCGACCGTCTACTGGCTGCTCGCGCGCGAGGTCCTGAAGACCCGCGCCGGGGGAGCGGAGATCGAGTACTCCCCGACGATCGAGGACTTCCAGGCCGCGCTGTAGCGGTCGCGCCGGTCCCCTTCGACCTTTTAACGACCCGTCTGCCTACCCGAACGTGGGGCGTCCCGGGTCCGGCCTCCTTGAGCTCCTGAGCGAGCACGGCGTCCCCGAGAAGGCGGGGCGCGTGTACCTCGCGGCGTGCCGTGCGGGGCCCCAGACCGCGAGCGAGCTGGCCCGGCTGTCGGCGGTGAACCGGGTCGATGCCTATCGGTTCATCAAGCACCTGCGCAACGAAGGGCTGCTCAAGGCGACCGCGGGCCGGCCGCAGCGGTTCGAGGCGCTCTCGCCGGACGCGCTCGTGGACCGGTGGATCCAGCAGGCCTCCGATCGGCTCCATCACCTCCAGCGGGACCGGACGCGCATCCTCCAGAACTGGGAGGAGAAGCGGACCGAGTTCGACGACGGCGACCCTCGCAAGTTCGCGGTCCTCGAGGGCCGCGAGGTCATCCGGCGGTTCCTCAGGATGCGGATCGGGACCGCCGAACACCAGGTCCTGATCTCGGCCACGGGGCTCTCGCTCTCCGGCCTCATCGACGGGGGCCTCCATCGCGCGCTCCGGGAGGCCGCCGACCGGGGCGTGAAGGTCCGAGTGGTCAGCGAGATTTACCCCCCCAACCTCGTGGAGGCGAAGCATCTCGCCGGATTCACGGAGCTTCGACATTCGAACGGGCCGGTGGCCAACCGCGCCGTCGTGATCGACCGGTTGGGCGCGCTCGTCTTCGTCTCGGGCGAGGACGGATTCGGACGCACCGGGGACGAGCAGGTCGCGCTCTGGTCGTCGGCGCCGATGTTCATCCAGCTCGCCCGCGATTACCACCGGCGGCTGTGGACCCCCGCGACCCGTTCGGAGGAGCGGTTCGTGGAACTAGAAGACCCGCCGGCCGCGATCCTTCCCGTGGTCACCGGTAAGGAGTCGATCCCGTTCCAGCGCTTGAAGGAGATCGCGAAGCTCGGCATGCGGGCGTCGGGCGTCCGCGAGCTGCACCTGAGCCTTCCCGAGCTCATCGAGGCGATCGCGCGCCAGCTGGGCCGCGAGATCGCGGGCCAGCTCCACGGGCAATCGACGGACGAGGTGGTCCGGGCGCTCACCGAGTACTACGAGACGCACACCATGGGCCACCTCACGCCGCTCAAGGCGCGGCCGCTCACCTTCCGCGTCACCGGCTGCTTCGCCTGCACGAGCGACTCGCCCGAGATCGGTCGAGTGATGTGCCCCCAGCTGTTCCGGGCGATCCTCGAGGCCCGCCTAGGCCAACACTGGGAGGTCACGAAGCCGGACCCGACCAAGCACGCGACCCGCGGCTGCGTGTTCACGGCGGCCCCGGCGTAACGCGGCTGGCGCCGGCCGGGCGCCTCGACATCAGTAGCTCACGACCGCCTTCGCCTCCAGGAGCTCCTGCACCACCCGACCGGACTTCACCATCTGCGTTCCGTGGGCGAGCGACGCGGGCGCGATGTGGCGTGCCTCGAGACAGGGGATACATACGAGGATCGACCCCCCAACTCCAGGAAGGTATCCACGAGCTTTTTCACCGGGTCGAAGCCCGGCGCGTGCACCTGCTCGTAGAGCCCTTGGGCGGCGAGCGTGACCCCCTGGGACTGAAGGATCACCGTCACTTTCGTCTCCATCGCCAGCGCGGCTCCCCCCACGACGAACGGGATCGTCGCCTTCTCGGGGTTCTCCCCGCCGTGGGTCGCTACGATCACCAGCTTCTCCGGGGTCGCCGCGGGCATGGTCTTCGTACTCCGTAGGCGAGGCGGCCCGAGGCGGTATCATCGTTCGCTCACCCCCTGTTGACCCGGGGGTCTCACCGGTCCGGGTTCTCAGAGCTCAACGAACCGCGGACAGCGCCTCTTCCCCGTCCTCTCGGGCCATGCTACACCTGCGCACGGTGTAGCATGTGTATCAGACAATCGGTACACGGCCTGCATGAATCTATAAATACGGGCCTTACGTTGGGCCACCGTAGAAGCTATGAAGACTACTGGACCCTCCTCGGCGAGTCATCGTCCTCGGGCCGGCGGCGTAAAGAGCGCGACGCATACGGCGTCCGAATCCGGTGCGGTGCCGCCGTCTCCGCCCGCGTCCGACGCGTGCCCGAACTGCGGTTCCTCGCACCTGATCCGCGACGAGATCCGCGGAGAGATCGTCTGCGCGGACTGCGGCCTGGTGGTCGACCAAAGCGCCCTCGTCAGCGACCGCGGCCAGCGCGGGTCGAAGGAGGACACGGGACGCGAGGCCCGAGGCTGGGGTCCCGTGATCTCCCCGTTGATGCCGGACAAGGGCCTCTTCAGCGAGATCGGGGTCCCGACGCGCGACTTCCAGGGGAACTCCCTTTCCCGCAACACCTCACTGAAATTCTACCACCTGCGCAAGCTGAACCACCGGCTGCGCGCCGCGCGCACCCACCAGCGCAATCTCGTGGTGGCGCTCGGCGAGCTGAACCGCCTCGCGGGCGTCCTCGGGCTCTCGCGCGAGGTGAAGGAATCGGCGACGTACATCTACCGGCGGGCGCTCGAGCACAAGGCGACGCGCGGGAAGAAGATCGTCGCGCTGGTGGCCGCGAGCGTGTACGCGGCGTGCCGGCAGTGCCACGTGCCGCGGACGATGAAGGAGATCATCGCCCACTCGAAGGCGACCAAGATTGAGGTCGGCCGGGCGTACACCCTCCTCGCCCGGGAGCTCAAGCTCGGTCTCAAGCCGGTCGAGCCGCGGGACTACCTGGTCCGATTCACGCAGGACCTCAACCTCTCGAAGGAGGTCCGCCAGAAGGTCCTCTCGCTCTTGGAGCAGGTCGAGCAGGTCTACTCCACGAGCGGGGTGCTTCCGAACGGGATCCTCGCGACGATCATCTACATCGCGTCGAACCTGATGGGCGAGCCGCGCAGCCAGGATCGCATCGCCGCCGTGGCGAACGTCACGCCGGTGACGATCCGCAACCACTACAAGGAGCTCCTCGACCTCCTGGGCCTGCCGAAGAACCTGACGAACCCCCAGGCCCGTGGGACCCTGCCCGGCGAGACCGAAGAGGAGAAGGTTCCGATCGACGCGGCCGCGGCCGGCCACTAGCGCCGCTCGGCCGTCCGGCGGAAACGTCCGCCGGACCCGCGACGGAAACGCCTTGAACTCGCTCGACGGTCGGTCGTTGTGACACAGGTCCCGGCGCTCAGCTACTCGTCGTACCGGACGTACCTCGAGTGCCCCCTGCGCTGGAAGTTCCTGTACGTCGAGAAGCGACCCGAGACCCCCCGCGGCTACTTCACCTTCGGTCGGGTCGTCCACGGGATCCTCGAGGAGCTGGTCCGACCGCTCGTCGTTCCCTCCGCCCGCCGGGTAGGCAGCACCGAGTCCCAGCGGACGCTGGACGAGTGGCATCCGCCATCGCCGGCGGTCGGCACGGGCTCGCTGCGGACGGCCGAGGAGCTCCTCGCCCTCTACGAGGCCGCCTGGTCGGGCGAGGGGTACACCTCGCGCGAGGAGGAAGCCCGATACCGCGCGCTGGGCCGGGATCTCCTCCTGCGCTACCGGGACCACCTCGCGCGGGAGCAGCCGCACCCGGTCTCGGTCGAGGAGCACCTCGAGGCCCGCTGGAACGGCCTCCCGGTCCACGGCTACGTCGATCGGATCGACCGCACGGCCGACGGGGGACTCGACATCGTCGATTACAAGACCTCGCGGGACCTCTCCAACGAGGACGCGAAGGACTCGGACCAGCTGAGCCTCTACCAGGTGCTGGTCGAGTCGAACTACACCGAGCCGGTCGAACGGCTCACCCTCTATCACCTCCGCTCGAACACGCCGCTCCGCGCCCGTCCGCGCGCTCCGAGCACCCTGGAGCGCCTGCACGATCGGCTGGGCACGGTGAGCGACGGGATACGGGCCGATGCGTTCGAGCCGACCCCCGGGCGGCAGTGCGCCCGGTGCGACTTCCAGTCGATCTGCCCGGAGTTCCGGGCGGTGCCGACCGCGGAGGAGCCACGGCTCCGCGAGCTCGTCGACCGGTTCGACAGCCTGCGTCGGGAGGAGCGTCGGCTCGAGTCCGACCTGAAGCGGACCGCCGAAGCGCTGCATCGGGCCGCCGAGGACCTCGGCCTTCACCGGGTCCCCGGTTCCCGGACCACCGCGCTCCGACGCCGCGAAGAGAGCTGGCAGTACTCGCTCGATGCGGTCCGCGCGGTGCTCGAGCGTTCGGGGCTCGCCCACCGGCTCGCCTCCGGTAGCCAAGAAGAGGTCCGGGCGCTCGTCCGCGACCGCTCCCTCGACCCCGAGGTGCGGCGGCAGCTGGCCGAGCTCGGGGCCCGCCGGGTCAAGTGGTACTGGGAGCTCGACGAGACCGCGACGCCCGAGTGATGCCGTCGGGGCGCGCAAAGGCTATGATGGTCGCCCGGTACTTCCCCGTATGGGTATCTCTCTCGCTTCCAAGAGCCGCCTCGCGTCGATCGAGGGCCGCGTCCCCACGGTGACGACCCTCTGCTCCCACTCTTCGCTCCAGATCTTCCACGGCGCCCGTGCGGAAGGGCTCCCGTCGCTCGGCCTCACCGTCGGCCCGCCGCAGCGTTTCTACGAAGCGTTTCCGCTCGCCCGGCCCGACCGCTTCCTCTCCGTCCCGCGTGTGAAGGACCTGCCGACCGTGGTCGACCGCTTGCGGTCGGAGGGGTCCGTCCTCATCCCGCACGGCTCGTTCGTTGAGTATCTCGGACCGGAGGCCTTCGCGGAGCTCGACGTGCCGGTGTTCGGGAACCGGGCCGTTCTCGGCTGGGAGTCCGACCGGCGCAAGGAGCGCGAATGGCTCGAGTCCGCGGGCGTGCCGATGCCGACCCGCTACGAGAACGAGGAAGAGGTCGATGGTCCGGTGATCGTGAAGTACTACGGAGCGAAGGGCGGGAAGGGGTTCTTCCTCGCCAAGAACCGGGAGGCCCTCAAGGACTTCCACCCGACCGGGCCGTACGTGATCCAGCGGTATGTGCTGGGCACGCGCTACTACATGCACTTCTTCTACTCGCCGCTGTCCGACCGCGGCTACCGGGTCGGCCACGGCTCCCTCGAGCTCCTCGGGATGGATCGACGCGACGAGGCGAACATCGACGAGCTCTACAAGCTCGGCGCGCAGGAGGAGCTCCTGAAGGCCGGTATCCGCCCGACGTTCGTGGTGACGGGGAACGTGCCGGTCATCCTGCGGGAGTCCCTCCTCCCGCGCGCGTTCGATGTCGCGGCCCGCATCATCGAGCGATCGATCGAGCTCTTCGGCGGCATGGTCGGCCCGTTCTGCGTCGAGGGGATCATGACCGAGGACCTCGAGTTCAAGGTTTTCGAGATCTCGACGCGGATCGTCGCGGGGACGAACCTGTTCATCTCCGGGAGCCCGTACTCGGACCTCATCGCGCCGGGTCTCTCCACGGGTCGCCGGATCGCCCAGGAGATCAACCGCGCCCGCCACGAGGGCCGCCTCGCCGAGATCCTGAGCTAGCGCCCGGACGGCCGAGGGCGCTCGCTCGCTCCGCGCCGCGGCTCCGCTCCGTTAAGAGCGCCGCAGGCCCTCGGCGAGCCCCATGCCCTCCGCGATCCGCGTGGAGCACCTGCGCAAGGTCTACCCGCAGTCGACCCGGGGGGTCGCCGCCCTCGAGGACCTGAACCTCGAGGTACCCTCGGGCCGGGTCTACGGGCTGATCGGCCGGAACGGCGCGGGGAAGACGACGTTCGTCCGCATCTGCTCGACCCAGCTCGCGCCGACCGCGGGCCGGGTCGAGGTGCTCGGCCACGACGTCGATCGCGAGGAGCGGGAGATCCGCTCGCGCATCGCGTGCATCCCCCAGGAGTCCCGCCCGCTCTACTTCCTGACCGTCGAAGAGGTCGTGTACCTCTACCTCAAGATGCGCGGGCTCGACCGGGCGGAATCCCGTCGCCGGACGCGCGACGCGCTCGACGAGCTCTCCCTGACGGAGCATCGAAATCGCCTGGTCTCCCGGCTCTCGGGCGGTCTCCGCCGCCGGACCCTCTGCGCGATGGTGCTCGCGTCCGATGCGGACCTATTGTTCCTCGACGAACCGACCACCGGCCTCGACCCGATCGCTCGGCGCGAGGTCTGGGAGGCGATCCGACGGACGAGCCGCGAGCACCGGACGATCATGCTCACCACGCACTACCTGGACGAAGCGGAAGCGCTCTCCACCCGGCTCGCGCTCGTCGAGCGAGGCCGGCTCGTCCTCGAGGGCACCCCCGCCGACCTGCGGGGCCGGGTGCGCTATCCGTACCGGGTGACGATCCAGGGGTCCTTCCCCCGGGCCGAGCTCGAGCCGTACGGCCGGGTCACGGAGATCGAAGGCGGCTGGCTGCTCTTCACCCGGGAGGCCGAGGCGCGCGAGGTCGCCCGCCGGGCGCTCGAGCGGAACGTGCGGCTCTCCTTGGGCCCCGTCAGCCTCGAGGACATCTTCCTCGATGTGGTCGGCCGGTCGATCGACGAGGACAGCGCGACCGAGGGCGCGGAGACATGAGCGCGCGTCACCGCCTTCGGTCGCTTTTCACCCTCGTGCTCCTGAACGGGGTCATTCCGATCCGGACCCAGCCGCTCTACCTGCTGAACCTCTTGGCCTCCCCGCTCTCGTTCCTGTTCTTCATCACGATCGTCTCGCACGGCACTTACCTCCCGTTCGGGGTCACCGGAGGGATGATCCTGACGATGCTCAGCGTCGGGACCGGTCTCCAGTCGGACCTCACGCACTACCGGCACGACCTCAAGTTCCAGGACATCGTCGTCGCGTCGCCGGTCGAGGCCCCGGTCTACGTCGCCGGGATGGCCCTCAGCGAGCTCGTCTACTCGCTGCCCGCGCTCGCGGTCTTCGTCGTGATCTTCACGATCGAGGGCTACGTGACGGTCCTCAGTGTCGCGGTCGTCGCGGGTACCCTCGTCCTCGTCTGGGGCTTCGCGAGCGCCCTCGCCTTCACGCTCGCGACGTACTTCCAAGATGTGCGGGAGACGTTCATGTTCAGCCCGCTCATCTCCCTCTTCCTCACGGTCCTGCCGCCGGTGTACTATCCCATCGCCGCGCTCCCCGCCTGGGCGCAGGTCGCCGCCCGCCTGTCGCCCACGACCTACGCCGCGGGACTCGTCCAGGGCGCGGTCGGGCTCGCCCCGCTCCCGTTCTCCGAAGCGCTCATCGACTGGGGGGTGCTGCTCGCGTTCACGGCGGGGTTCTTCCTGCTCGCCGCGTTCAAGGCGCGCTGGAAAGAGCCGTGAAACACCTTCCGAGGAGCGTCGCGCGCGCGTTCGAACCGCGCGTCGCGCGAGGGCTTATGTACGGGGCGGATGGTGGAGCCGCCCGATGCTTTCTTTCGCAGACGGTCGCACGTTCGGAGACTCCGATGAGCGATTCTCTCACTGCCTGTTCTGCGGGCGGGACCTCGTCCTGCTCCCCGAGGACCGGCGTCAGGGTCTCTGCTTCGACTGCCTCACGCTGTCCGTGCCCCAGCCCACGTCCTGTCCCGACTGCGGCGCCACGATCGCCGGCGAGGACCGTGCCACGGGCTGCGCTCAGTGCCGCTGGTATCCCCTGCGGGAGTGAGCCGCCGCCCGTCCTCCGCTAAGCTTATCGCCCGCCTCCCGTCCGTGAACCCCGGGCGTGCCGAGGTGGCTCAGTCCGGTACGGCGCGAGTCTGGAAAGCTCGTGGCGGAATACGCCTCGGGAGTTCAAACGCCGCGGACGGCCGAACCGTCGTGGCGGGGATTCTCCCCCTCGGCGCTCCCTCCGTTTTGCCCGGAAGCGTAGGGGCGCGAACATGACGGTCGCTCGGCGGGCGGCGCAGCCGGCGCTCCTCCAGATCGATGCGATCGTTAGCCGTCTATCGGGGGTCCAGGCCCTCCAGGAGGTCTGCCGGTTCCTCCGGGAGTCGTTCCGACATTACCGCTGGGTCGGCGTCTATCGGCGGGACGGGGGCGTCCTCGTGCTGGACGCATGGGACGGGCCGGCGGCGACCGAGCACACCGTGATCCCGATCGAGCGAGGCATCTGTGGCCAAGCCGTGCGCGAGGCGCGGACCGTTATCGTAGACGATGTGCGAACTTCCCCGGAGTATCTCGCCTGCTTCCTCGACACCCGGGCCGAGATCGTGGTGCCGATCCGGCTCGACGGAGAGGTACTCGGGGAGATCGACATCGACGGGAACGAGGTCGGGGCCTACGACGCCTCCGACCGAGAGTTCCTCGAGACGGTCGCGTCGCGGCTTGGGGACGCGGTCAGCGCGGCGGGCGCGGAGCGACCGAGCCCCTGAGGGTCCGATACATCGTCGTGAGAGCGGCGCGACGGGCGGCCGCCGCGTCGAACCGACGCTCTCGGCGAGGCGGGGCCGACTTCCGCTCGAGGTCCTCCGCGATATGGCCGAGGGCGCGCCGAACCTCGTCGACGATGGGCAGGTTCGCGGCCCGGCTGGTCCGGGACAGCGGATTCAGGTCGACGGAGATCACCCGTTGGCCGCGGGCGCGCAACGCCTCCGCCCGGTCCCCGTCCTCGAGCGGGATGAGGCAGACGTCGGCGGCGTAGATTCCCTCCCGGTCCACGAGGGCCCGGTCGGAGGGAAGTCCGGGGATCACCGCGTTCGGACGGACCCCGAGGACGTTCCTCACGCCGGCTCGTCTCAGGGCGATCGCCACCGCACGAGCCCGAGCGGGGGTGCGATGGAAGAGGTTCACTTCGACCCCGATGCGGGGCTCGGCCCGGACGATCCTCGCGATCTCGCGCGCGGCGAGGGCCGCCACATTCCCGTTCACGCTGATCACGGGCCGGACGGCCGCGCGGAGCCACGCCGCGGCGACGCGTTCCGCGGCCCGGGCGCTCGGTGTCGTCCGCTCGCCGAGGAGGTAGTCGAACGCCTCACCTCGACCCTGGGCGATCAGGCCTTCGGGCACCACGAGACCCGCCCGGTGCGCCCGCGCAAGACCCGCTCGGGTCACGAGGCTCTTGTATCGCGGGTGGCGCGGGGAGAGACGCATGATGGTCGGCGGGATCACGGGGCGGGGGGCGGGGGGTCCGGGGTCGCATTCGACGCCCCGGGCTCCTCGACGCCTCCGAGGCGGCTCTCGAGCGCGGAGAGGCGATCCTCGAGCGGCGCGAGCCCATCCTCGATCACTTTCGCGAGCGCGAGCTTCAGGCTCTCCTCGAGGGCGACCAGGTCCCGGCCGAGGTCGATGATCCTACGCGCGTTCTCGTTCAGCAGAAGTCGGCTCTGGGTCGAGACCCGGTAGGTGTCGGAGAGGTCTTTCGTGAGCTGGTGGGAGGACTGGGCGAACGCCTCGATCGAGTCCCCGACCGGCTTCCACTTCGCGTCCAGGTTCTCCCCGATCCCGGTCGCGATGCGTTGGGCGGCGAGGTCCAACCCGGACTGGACCTCCTTACCGACCCGCTCGACCACGCTCGCCTCGAGGCCCTCGAGCCGGCGGCGTTGCTCCTCGCCCCGGGTCTCGCTCGCGCTTTCGACCTTCTCGAGCCGGTCTTCGACCGACTGCAGGCGGGAGAGGAGGTTCGCATACGCGCTCCCGATGAGGGTGTCGAGGTGGGCCTGGGTGCTCTCCTGGCCCCGCAAGAGAAGGTGGAAGACCCAATGCTCCCGCCCTTTGGTTTCGGCGAGCGGTCCGCGGTCGAGGCGGTCGCGGACCTCCCGGTCATCGATGAGGCTTTGGAGCTCCTTCAGCACTTCGAGCCGGAGCGACGAAGGTGCTCCCGCCCCCGTGGCTGGTCGACCTGCCATTGTGGTCCGATGGGAAACCCGCGGCTATATAGGTTGGTGAGCCAGCGCGCGACGGCACCGCTCGGGGGTCGGCGGGTACGGCCGGCTCCGGCGCGCCGTATCGGGCGGCTCGGGGGTTCGTGGTGCCGTTCCCCGACGGAAGTTACGGTTTGGCGGGACCGGCTACTTTCCGCCGTAAGTAGCACTCAACCGAGCATTTTTAAAGCGAGAACACCCAATCGCCCATGTATAGGACGCCTCGAGACCGGGTAACCTCGGGGAATTCCCTTACGGAGAGAAAAACCGTATGCCGCGACCACCGAAGAGCAAGGCGAAGCGACGTGTGGGACTGGCCGTGTATCTCGAGCCGGCGATCCTCAAGGAACTCAAGGTCGCCGCGGAACGCGACCGCCGGTCGACCTCGACCCAGGCGGCCCTCTACATCGAGGAAGGACTCGGTCTCCGCAAGCCGGCCGTCCGCTAGGGCCCCCCGGGGAACCCGGGGACCTTACTGGCCGAAGCCGGGTCCCAGGAGCTCGCGGGCGACGATCAGTCGCCGGATCTCCGAGGTGCCGGCCCCGATCTCGAGCAGCTTCGCGTCCCTCGCGAGCCGCTCGAGCGGGAGATCCCGCATGTAGCCGTAGCCCCCGTGGATCTGGACGGCTTCGAGCGCCGCCCGAGTCGAGGCCTCCGAAGCGAACGTCAGCGCGGCCGCCGCGGCCCGGAGGCTCCGGGGGTCGTCGGTCACCCGCTGGAGCGCGGCGTAGAGGAGCAGGCGGGACGCCTCGAGGTCCGTGTACATGTTCGCGAGCTTTTCCTGAATGAGCTGGAAGTGGCCGATCTTCCGGCCGAACTGCTCGCGCTCCCGAGCGTAGGCGGTCGAACGCTCGAGGCACTCGGCCAGGATGCCGACCGGAATCGCGGCGAGGACCGCGCGCTCCACGTTCAATCCATTCATCATGATGCGCACGCCCCCGTTCTCCGAGCCGACCAATTGGTCGGCGGGGACCCGCACGTCCTGGAACGCGAGCTCCCCCGTGGGCGACCCGCGCATCCCCATCTTGTCGAGGCTCCGAGTCACCGAGAAACCCGGGCTCTTCGAGCGAACGAGGAAGGCACTGATCCCTCGGGCCCCCGACGTGGGGGCGGTCTTGGCGTAGACCAGGAGCTCGTCGGCCACCGGCCCGTTGGTGATGAACTGCTTCGTGCCGTTCAGGAGGTAGTCCGCGCCGTGCCGCTCGGCGCGGGTGCGGATCGCGACCGCATCGGAGCCGGCGTCGGGCTCGGTCAACGCGAGCGCCCCGATCGCCTCCCCCGAGACTACGGGCGGGAGGAACGCTTCTCGCTGCGCCTCCGACGCGTTCCGCGCGACGTTGTCGGCGAAGAGGTTCGAGTGGGCCCCCACGCTGAGCGCGAGCGCCGGGCTCACGCGCGCGATCTCCTCCAGCACCAGTGCCTGGCCGACGTAGGAGAGCCCGAGGCCCCCGTACTCCTCCGGTACGGTGATCCCAAGGAACCCCTGCGCCCCGAGGTGACGGAAGAGCTCTCGGGGAAAGTAGTCCTCCCGGTCCATCCGGTCCGCGATCGGGAGGACCTCCGTGCGCGCGAACTTTCGCGCCGCCTGCCGCAGGTCCTCTTCTTCGCCCGACAGCGAGAGGTCCATGCCGACCTCGACCGCTGTCGAGGCTTAACGGTTGTCCGAACGCCTAGCGGGATCGGACCGGCCGGGTCGCGCGTCGCACGCCGATGTGATACCGGAGCGCGGGTCGCGGACGGGGATAGTCCGAGCGGTAGTGAGCGCCCCGGCTTTCGGTGCGGCGGAGCGCCGCGCGGGCGATCAGCGACGCGGTGACCACCGCGTTCGCGAGTGGCCCGGGGGGTCCCTCGCGGGGTCCGGGCTCGGTGAGACGGGCGATGCGATCGAACTCGGCGAGGGCCGAGCGGAGGCCGTCGGCCGATCGCACGATGCCGACGTCGTCCCAGAGGAGGTCACGCACCTCCTCGAAGAGCCCGGGCTCGTCGCCGTGCCCCGCTCCTTCGACCACCGGAACCTCCACGACCGTCTTGGGCTCGGAGGGCGCCCGCGCGACCGGGTGGAGGAGCTGACGGGCCACGCGCTCGCCGAAGACGAGCCCCTCGAGCAGGGAGTTGCTGGCCAGCCGGTTCGCCCCGTGCACGCCCGTCGACGCTACCTCGCCGCAGGCGTAGAACCCCGGGAGGCTCGTTCGGCCGTCGAGGTCGGTGGTGACCCCGCCGATCATGTAGTGGGCGGCCGGCGTGACGGGGATCCGGTCGCGAGACGGGTCGAGGCCGTACGTCGCGAGGAAACGGGTGATCGAGGGGAAACGGACGAACAGCCGGTCGCGGGGGATCGCGGTCGCATCGAGATAGACGCAGGGGTGGCCGGTGCGGTGAATCTCCCGGTCGATCGCCCGGGACACGACATCCCGGGGCGCGAGCTCGGCGTCGCGGTGGATTCGGGTCATGAACCGATCCCCCGCGTCGTTGCGCAGGACGGCCCCTTCTCCCCGGAACGCCTCCGTGATCAGGAACCGCGGCGCGCCCTCCCGCCAGAAGACCGTGGGGTGGAACTGGATGAACTCCATGTCGGTGAGAAGCGCCCCGGCTCGGAACGCGATCGCGACGCCCTCCCCCGTAGCGATCGACGGGTTCGAGCTCTGGCGATAGAGACTGCCCGCGCCTCCGGTCGCGAGGACCACGGGGCCGGGCGCGAGGATCTCGAGCTGATGACCCTCCGCGTCCGAAAGGTGGGCCTTCGGCCCCTCGCGTCCTCCGGGCTCGAGCCGTCGAAGGGCCGTGCGTTCGCGTACCTCGATGCCGGCGTCCAAGGTGCGGCGCTTGAGCGCCTCCTCGATCGAAAGGCCGGTCGCATCCCCCCCGGCGTGGAGGATCCGGAACCGCGAGTGGGCGGCCTCGCGGCCGAGGGAGATCTGGCCCTCGACCGTGTCGAACGGCACGCCGTACCGCACGAGGTCCGCGATCCGCGCGGGCGCCTCCGACGTGAGAACCCGGGCGGCGTCGCGCTCGACGAGCCCGTCCCCGGCCCGGATCGTATCCGCCAGATGGAGCGCGGGCGAATCGTCCGGCCCGATCGCCGCGGCGATCCCGCCCTGCGCGTACCGAGTGTTCGACTCCTCGAGCCGGGACTTCGTTACGATGGTAGGGCGAAGGCCCAGCTCCCGAAGCCGGAGGGCGACGTACAACCCCGCGATGCCGCTCCCAATGATCAGGGGCCGGTGGGACGGGTCGGTCATGTCCCGCAAAGAAGGGGTCGGAGTATAGCGACTTCCCATAGGGGCCCTCCTATACCCGGAAGGGCTGGCGGGACCGTGGGCGACGGTCCTTCGGTGGAGGAGGCGCCGGCGTGGGCGGCCGCCGTCCAGGTCCACGAGGAGCCCGAGCTCGCCCGCGAGCTCTGGGCCCGGCTCGGCCCGGACGCGGCCGTGCGGTCGGTCGGTGTGACCGACCTGCTGGCGCTCCGCCGCGCCTACTGGCGGGTCGTCGGGCCACCGGTGGCCGTTCCGGAAGAACGTCGGGTCCGGATGGAACGGGGCCGGTTCCTCCATCGAACCTTGGGTCGGATCCTGGCCCGCGAAGCGGCCCTCGAGGTCCGCGTGCGCCACGAGGGTCTCGTGGGCCGCATCGACGTCCTCACGGACCGGCCGATCGAAGTGAAGACGACCGCGCACATCGTCGAAGCCGAGACGCTGCTCTCCGAGCGCCCCGAGTACGTGGAACAGCTCGGCATGTACTGTGCCCTGGTCGGAATCCCGAACGGTCGCGTCCTCTCCCTCACGGTCAGGGAGGACGGCAGCGTGGGCGGGGTCCGGGCCGCGGAGGTACGGTTCCGCGACATCGACGCGATCCGCGAGGAGATGCGGCGTCGTGCGGCGCTCCTGCGAGAATGCTGGGCGAGCCGGACACCGGACCGGTTGCCCCGGTGCCCCTGGTTCGACCGCGGGTGCGAGTTCCGCGCGGGACCGACCTGCGGTTGCACGGGCGCCGAGGCGAGCGCCTCGTCCCCGATCCTCGCCGAGGTGGCCTCGATCGCGCCGGCCGCCGACTTTGCCGACCGCGTGGCTCGCGGGTTCGACGAGCAGGACCCGGCGGACCGTCCGCCGTCCATCGCACGGTTCCGGGACCTGATCTATCCCCGTCGCGCGTACTTCGAACGAACGCGCCCGCTCCCGGCGGCCCGGGCGCCGGCCCCGCTGCCCGCCTCGGAGGTGTACGCGCGACTGGTCGAGGCGGTCGAGGGGGGACCGGTCGGCGAGGTGGCCCGGCTCCCCGAACTTGCCCCCGAGCCGGAAGAGGAGGTGCCGGCGTTCCGCGGGGCGCCGTATCTCCTTCGCACTTCGCGAGCGCGGCGCCCTCCGCCGGCGGCTGAGCTCGTGGCGCGCGCGCCGCAGTACGCGCTCGAGCTCGGGTTCCGGTGTGCGGCGACGGGTCGTACCCAGGCCCGGGCGGTTGTGGCGTACGAGCGCGTCGAGCGGGAGAGCGATGCGTTGCGGGTCTTTCGTTTCGATTTCGACCCGATCACCGTCTTCTCCCGGCTCTGGCGCGAGCGGGAAGCGCTCTTCCGGGAGGCCCTGGAGCGTGGCACGCCCGAACGTCTCCCGCCGTGCCCCGCGTGGATGGCGGACGACTGTCCTTACCGGTCGGAGTGCGGCTGCGGCGCGGCTCCCGCGCGTTCCCAGCGGTAGATCGTCGCGAAGGCAAAGGGACGGAACCCGAACGCGGCGTAGAGGGCCCGCGCGGGGGCGTTCGCGAGGGTGACCCACAGGTGGACGCTCGAGTAGCCAAGCGCCCAGAGGGCCCGGAGCCCCCAGCGCATCAGGTGGCGTCCGAGCCCTTTCCGCCGGTGCGCAGGGTCGACCATGAAGCTGAGCAGGATCGCTCGCCGCGGAGACTCCTCGGCCGCGAGGAACACCGCGGCGAGCCGTGGGACCTCGGATTCGACCAGCGCGCACGACGCCGGCCCCAGGAAGGCGCCGAGGCTCCCCGAGAGCAGCGCCTCCATCACGCGACGATGGTTCTCGAACCCCCGCCCGACCAGCAGCTCGTCGACCGTCCCGGCGAACGCTCGCTGGTCGAGGTCGGCGAGCGCGTCGACCGTGACATCGGTGAGCGGGACCCGCACCAGCCCCGCCGGGATCGACTCGGCCGGGCCGCCGTCCTCGGGCCCGATCGGACGTTCCAGCGCCTCCCGCTCGATGATCGTGGAGCCGGTCCGGCTCGAGAGCCGGTCCAAGAGCCGACGCTCCGTGTCGCGGTCGAGGCCCGTGAACCCAACGTCGATCGTCTGGAGCGTCGGGGGCAATGCGTCGAGGAGGGCGGAGGAGAGGGCCATCGCCTGGGACTCCCGGTCCGGGCCGGGCTCGACATGGACATGGCCAAAGGCGTCCGCACCTCGCGCGGCGTAGAAGGTCAGGCCCCCTCCGTTCGACGGCGGGTAGTACCAGCCGACGCGTCGTCCGGCCCGGAGGTCCTCGGCGACCTCCTCGACCCAGCTCCCCCGCGGCGCTTCGCGCCGTTCGACCAACGACCGTTTCAGTCCCTGGACGAGCTCGAGGAGCCCATCCAGCGGAGCCCCCGCGGTGGAACGGGGTGGGTCCATGCGGCCGTCCGTTTACCCCGGCGCCTGGCGTCGCAGGATCTGCGCGATATCCGGGGCGACCGATGCTTTCTCGGCGGGGTTCCCCAACGTGTCGGTCGAGTAGACCTCGTCGGTCACCGCCTTGATCCGCTCGAACGCGTCGCGCAGGAACAGGCCGTGGGTGCACGCGGCGCTGATCGCCCCGACGCCGTGCTTCTTGAGGAGCTTCGCCGCTTCGACGATCGTGCCCCCGGTCGAGATCACGTCGTCGATGAGGACCACGTGCTTCCCCTCGATCGGGACCGACAGGCTCGCGGGCAGGGAGAGCTCCACATGCTCGCTATCGATCCGCTTCTTCTCGAGTGCGAACCAGGGGCGGTCGAGCAGCTGCGCCATCCGACGAACCCGGTCGATCCCTCCCTTGTCCGGTGAGGCGAGCAGGTCGACCGGGCGTTCGCGCAGCAGCCGGGCGATCGCCGGGATCCCGCTGGCCTCGAAGGCCGGTTTCGAAAAGTTCGAGAGGCTTTGGGAGGAGTGGAGGTCGACGGTGATGATCTCGTCGGCGTCGAGCTCGACGTGACGGCAGAGGGCGCGTGCGCTCACCGGCTCACCGGGGAAGAACCGCCGGTCCTGGCGGGCATAGCCGAAGTAGGGTACGACCACGAAGATCCGCCGGGCGCCGGCCTCGCGGACCGCGTCCTCGAGGAGCATGAGCTCGATCAGGTCCTGGTCCGTGCGCGTCGACTGGACGATGACGACGTCGTCCCCCTCGAGCCGGCCCCCGACGCGAACATAGAGTTCCCCATCTGGGAACCGCTTCGTGAACGGAATGCCGAAAGGAGAGTTCCCGAGTTCCCGAGAGATCCGTTCCGCCAGCGCGGTCGACGCGGTGCCGCCAATCACGTGCATGGGGGGTCCTAGGTCCAAGGATTGGGGGCCGAACTAAAGGATTGCGCGGCGGCCGGGGGTCGAGCGACTCCCTCCGTCTCCCCCGGGCCAGCGACAAGTCCTCATAGGCGGAAGTCAGTCGGCCCGCCGAGGCGCGGCATGGCCGAGTCCCACGTGCACGGGATCGATTCGTGGATCTACCGGCATCGCGAGGGCTTGAAGGCGGGACTGCGGATCCTCTTCGGGCTCATCTGGATCATCGACGGCGCCTTCAAGTTTCAGCCCGGGTTCATCGCCTCCGGCGCGTGGCAGCCTTCGCCCGACGGCCAGCCGCCGTGGCTCCAGGGATGGTTCACCTTCTGGGCCAACACCACCAGTTCGAACCCCACCCTCTGGGTCGATACGACCGGAATCCTGGAGCTCCTCCTCGGCCTGGCGCTCGTCTTCGGGTTCATGCGCAAGATCGCCTACAGCGGAGGGATCCTGCTGAGCATGCTGATCTGGTCGGTGCCCGAGGGGTTCGGGGGTCCGTACGGGCCAAGCTCGACCGACATCGGTACCGGCGCCGTGTACGCGATGGTCTTCCTCTTCCTCATGATCGTGAACGCCGGGTACGGGCCGAGCCAGTACTCTCTCGACCGGCTCATCGAGTCCCGCTGGCCCCGGTGGAAGGCCGTAGCCGAGATTCAGGGCCCCTGGATCCGCGAGGCGACGAAATAGGGCCGGACCCCCGTCCGCCACCGACCCGGCGCTCCGGAGCACCGTTCGGTTAGAGGTCCTCGTCCCTACGGCGGCGGCGCGGGTGCTCGTTCCGACGTACGCGGGGCCGGGGCCGACCGCGTCGGGCGGCCTCGGCCCGGTGCCGGTGTCCCGCGGCCACCGGAGAGGGGCGCGGGCGGGGTTCTTCCTCGAGGTCCTCGTCGTCCTCTTCCTCATCGGACCAGGACCGGATCGACCGCTTCCACCGGTGGGACGAGGTCGGCTCGGGATGCCGGCCCCGTTGCCGCTCGACCGCTTCCTCTTCCGCCGCCTCCTCCTCTTTTTTCCGGAGCGGGGTCTCGATCCCCTCGGCCCGTAGCGCGTAGTGGATGCCGAACGCCAGAAGGACCAGTCCGGCGACCGTGAGCCCGAGGAACTGCCACGACTGCGAGGGGACCTGCTGGGCGCTCCCTTGGAGCAGGAGCTTGATCGCACCGAACCACGGGATCATCCCCCGGGCGACTCCGATGACCCAGCCGGGTTCTACGAGGCTGCTGATCTGGGGATTCGGAGCGCCGGACTGGTCGAAGGCGGAGTTGTTGTCGCCCAGGGTGAGAAAACCCGAGTGTCCGCCGAGCGCCGGCGAGGCAAGGTCGATCGAGAGGTTGATCGCTCTCCAGCCGATGTGGAACAGTTCGAGCGTTCCCGTGATGTCGGTCGTGGCGCATCCATTCGACGTACCCGGGGTCGCGTAGACCGGGTTCGGACCGCCGCAGGAGCCCGGGGGCAGCTGGGCGAGCTCGGGGGCGCTATAGGACGGGCCGGAGCTGTTCGTCCCGGTCCAGACGAGGTAGAGGATCGCTCGGTGGATCACCGGTGTGGCCGAAGTGTCGCCGTTCGGATGGTAGAGTACGACATCGCCGTACTCTCCGTACGTCGAGTAGCCGGTGACCATCCCGACGAGGTAGGGGGTGATCTCGGAGGTGGGGACCTTCTGGGCCATCACCATGTCACCGGTATTGATGAGCCCGAGATGGTCGCTCGAGCCGTGCTGCATGCTGGGCGACTCGACCACGTAGACGGGGGGCCAGTTCGCCGTGTAGGCGTAGAGGCCCACGAGCAGCACGACGATGATCGCGAGCGCCACGAGCGGCTCGAAGTAGAGCGAGTCGCGCGCGCGCCAGAAGACCGGAGGCTTTCGGCGGGGACCGGATCCCTGCCAGCTCGGTGGCGGTCCTCCCGCGGAACCGTCCTCGTCCTCCTCCTCGTCGTCCTCGTCGGGGGAGCGCCAGCGGCGGGGCGGCTCGCTGCGTCGGTGGCGGCCGCTGCGGGGGGCCGATCGGCGCGACGGGCGGGCCGGCGCCTCTTCTTCCTCCTCTTCGTCGTCGAACTCGTCTTCGTCGTCCGACGGCGGAGCGCGGCGGGATGAGCGCATCGCGGGCGCCTTCCCCCCGACCCGCTTAACCCTTCGGCTCGACCGGCACCTACGGTCCTCGGGGGCCCCCCCGCCCGCCGCCGGAGGGCGAGGTTCCGAGCGAGCGAACCCTTAAAATCCTCCACCGCCGACGCGGCCCCGAGGACTGGTCGGATGCCCGCGGTCCCTTGGATCGATATCTCGATGCCCCTCGCGGCCGGTATGCCGTCGTTCCCGGGGGACCCGCAGTTTGCGAACGAACCGGTCCGCTCGCTGGCGCAGGGGGACCCCTACAGTGTCTCCGCCCTCCGCCTCGGCTCCCACGCGGGCACGCACGTGGACCCCCCCTGCCATTTCCTTGCCGGTGGCGCCACGATCGACGAGGTCGACCTGGGCCGGCTGAACGGACCGTGCGTGGTGGTGGACATCCCGCCGAACGCGACCTCCATCGGGCCGACCGAGCTCGGTTCGCTGCCGCCGAACCCCGAGCGAGTTCTCTTCCGGACCCGCAACTCGGCGCGGTGGCGGGCCTCCCTCGAGTTCTTCCCCGACTACGTAGCCGTCTCCGACGCCGGGGCGGCCGAGCTCCTGCGGCGTGGGGTCCGCCTGGTCGGAGTGGACTCCCTCTCGGTCGAGCGGGATACCGACGGCCGGTTCCCGGTGCACCACCGGCTCCTGGGTGGGGGATGTCTGATCCTCGAGGGTCTCCTGCTCGACGGGGCCCCGCCGGGCCGGTACTCGCTCCATTGTATGCCGCTCAGGGTTCGCCGCGGCGACGGAGGCCCGGCGAGGGCCGCCCTGACCGGCCTGTAGGGGACTCTTTCATTGGCGCCCTCGGCTCCCGGAACCGGCTCCGTGTCGCTGAGCCTGGCCACCCCGGCGTTCTACGTGTTGGTCGGGACGCTCGGACTGTTCATCGTCATGCTCCTGGTGCTGCGGACGTACTACCCGAACCGCAAGCGCGGGTTCGAGGGGTACCTGGACGCCGCCGGGGTCAGCCTCGCGTTCCTGGTCTTCTCCGTGGCGCTCGTGGTGTACCTCGCCGTCCGGTACCCGAGCGGCGACACCACCTCGGGGGCCCTCTTCCAGACCGTGCTTTCGGGGTACTGGCTCGCGTTCGCGATCCCGGTCGTCACCGTCGGGAGCTCGGTCCAGGCGCGCAGCCGAGGGGCCATCCGATGGATGATCCCGTCCGTCGGCCTGGCGATCCTGATGTTCTTCGCGCTGTTCGCGTACTACTTCGCGATCGGGGCCTGACGGCCCGGGGCCCTCGCCGGGGTCAGTCTCGCTCGTCCGGGGGCAGAAGGTCCGGGATCCCGTCGGCGATCGGGTAGTCCACGTGGCAGGCGGCGCAGGTGAGCGTACCCTCCACGATCTCCTCACCGTGGCGAGCCCGGGCCGTGAGCGCGAGCTCGCCCCGGCAGACCGGGCAGCGCAGGATCTCGAGGAGGTCCGGCCGCACGGGGCTCACTTCCCTCCCGACTCGACGATACCGAAGCCGATGAGCCGCCACGCATTGAGCCGACGGGAGATCGCGACCCGACTCCCGGGAAAGACCGTGACGGCGCGGTTCAGTGCCAGCTCGATCTCATCGCCGCGCGCGCTCGTGACCTTGCCGCTCGCGACCGTCGTGCCGACCGTGACGGCCAAGAGCTCGCTCGTCCGGATCCGCTCGACCTTGATCTCGCGCTGAGCGCCGAGCACCCGGTCGAGGAGCGTCGCCTTGAGCCGGATCTTCTGGCTCACCGGGGGCAGGGTGCCCGCGGTGCCGATGAGACGCCCGGTCAGCCCATCGCCCTTCGCCAGGGCCGGGTCAAGGCTCGTGCCGAGCGCGGCGAGGCCCCCGGGTCGGAGCTCGTCCCACTCTTGGCCCCCCGAAACGATCGTGGTGACCTTCGTGGTCAATGACTCGGCCGCGGTGCCGGTCGCGCCGGACCGGCCGGGCCGGATCTCGATCTCCTCTCCGAGCCGGATATGGCCCTGGAGCAGCGATCCGCCGAGGACCCCTCCGCGCAGTTCGGACGCATGGGTGCCGGGGCGATTGATGTCGAACGAACGGGCGACGTACATGAGCGGCGGCTTCGCGGGGTCCCGCGCCGGTGTCGGGATCGCTTCCTCGATCGTGCCGATGAGGGCGTCGATCCCGACCTTGTGGTTCGCGCTGACGGGGACCACCGGCGCGCCGGCGATCGGCGAGCCCTTCAGGAACTCGACGATCTCCTTGTGGTTCGCCGACGCCTCTTCCGCCGAGAGCAGGTCGATCTTGTTCTGGACGACGATCACCTTGCGCACGCCGATGATATCGAGGGCATAGAGGTGCTCGCGGGTCTGCGGCTGCGGGCAGTGCTCGTTGGCGGCGACCAGGAGCAGCGCCCCGTCCATGATCGCCGCGCCGGAGAGCATCGTCTCCATGAGGGTCTCATGGCCGGGCGCATCGACGAACGAGACGGCCCGTAGGAACTTCGCTTCCCCTCCGCAGGAGGGGCAGACCGGCTCCACGGAGTACCCGGAGGGTTCCGGGCAGGTGGGGCACTTGTAGAAGGCCGCGTCCGCGTACCCGAGCTTGATCGAGATGCCCCGCTTCAGCTCCTCGGAATGGCGGTCGGTCCACTCTCCGGTCAGCGCCTGGGTCAGGGTCGTCTTGCCGTGGTCGACGTGTCCGACCAGGCCGATGTTGACCTCAGGCTGCCGGGGGACCTTCATGAGGCGCCGAAGAGCTCCGCGAGCGGCTTCGGCCCCTTCTGTTCCACGACCAGGTTGATCTGAACCGTGTCCTCGCTGATGGTGTTGCCCCGGAAGGTCCGACGCTTGCGCATCCCTTCCCGCGGGGCCTTGAACCCGAAGCCCGTTCCCACGTAGAGACGGGTCTGCCGCGCGCCCGGAAGGTCCGGCCGGAGCGCAAACCCGCTCTTGTCGGTCCCTCCGGTGATGCGGAAGGTGTAGCCACTCGCGCCGATCAGTTCCCCGCCGACCGTCTCCCCGATCCGCTTGCCCAGGAACCCGGCGGCTTGCGGGTCGCCTACGGTGCGGGCAAGGGACTTTGCCTGGTCCGAGATGACCAGCTTGTACTCGACCATTCACTCCTCAGGAGGCGGCGGCCGAGGGGTGGGTCGTTTAAATAGCTTTTCCGGGGCGGAGACCCCTTCCCTCGGTCCGCTCCCCCCGCGCGGGGCCGTCCCTCCCTCGGTCCTGCTCTGCACCGGCGCGGATCGGCGGCTCGTAGGGCCCGGTCACGGCGGATGGGCTTAACTATCGATCCGGCAACCGTTGCGGGTCGCGGGATTTCGCGTCGTCTTCTCTCCTTGGCGCGGCCGGGAGACCCGGGTCCGAGGGAACCGCGAACGGTTCGCTCGGGCCCGGACGCCACGTCGCCGCCTCGAGA
>JAKACD010000069.1 GCA_021821785.1 Thermoplasmata archaeon | reverse complement strand
ACGGAGGTCGAGTCCCCCGACCGCGAAGAACAGCACCTCCCGATGGGAGAGCGTACGCCCGCATTGGGTGCACATCGCCTGATGGATCGGGGAGAGCGGTCGGCCGGGAGGGATCGAGGGTGCCCCCGCGGCGGGGGCCCCACGGACCGTCTTGGCGGTCCGGGCGAATCCGGGTTCCGTGAAGAGGCCGAGCAGCGCGGCTCGGAACATCACGAAGTACCCCGGTAGGAGGAGGACATAGTATCCGACCCAGCCGAGCAGCCCGACCCGCCAGGGGATGCCGATCCGGACGGGGAGGGCGAACAAGGCGACCGGGAGGAGGGTGATGAGAACGGCGAGCCAGAGCGGGATCAAGTGCAGGTTCGTGAGGGCCCAGGGAAGGAAGGCGAGGGTGGGCGTGACGAGGAGGGAGTTGGTCCAGGTCAGGAGGAAGAAGACCGAGTCGATCTTCTCGCGGACCGGCACGTTGGGGGAGCGCACGAACGAGGAGAAGTGGCGTCGGTATTCCCGGACCGTGGTGGAGGTCCACCGGGTGGTCTGGGTGAAGAAGACCCGGTACTCCTCGGGCGCCATCCCCCGTCCGGCGATCCGGGGGTCGTAGACGATCTTCCAGCCCGCCTTCCGAAGCCGGAAGGTCGTGTCGAGGTCCTCGTTGGCGGTCGCGTACGGCGCGAGACCCCCGATCGAACGGATCGCGGCGACCCGGTAGGACTGCACGGTACCCTGAACCCCGACGAACCCTCGCAGCCGGTACCGACCCGCGAGGAGGAGGTTCGCGACATGATGGAACGCCTCCGAGAAGCGGCTGAGGTAGTTCGGGGAGCGGTTGTTTCCCATCGATATGAACCCTTGAACTCCGCCCACGTTCGGCCCATAGTGTTCCGAGAATCGTACGAGGACGTCCGGGTCGACGACGAAATCGGCGTCGAAGACGACCATCCACTCGGACGCCGGGTCGAGATGGTCGACCGCGTTCCGCAGGGCCCCGCCCTTGAACCCCTCTCGATGGGGCCGACGCAGCACGCGAACGGAGGAATCGTTCAGTTCGATCGGCTCGGTGGAGTCGTCCGCCAGGAGGATCTCGAACTTCGGGTAGCGGACCGCCTTCCAGGATTCGACGCTCGCCCGGACGATCTCCACGGGCTCATTGTAGACGGGGATCACGATACTGACCATGGGGAATCGGGCCTGTTTCGGATACCGGCGGGGCGGTGGTGGCCGGAGGAGCGCCGCGATGAGATCGACCAGAAGGTAGCCGGTGATCAGGAGCGTGAGACCGATCGCGGCGAATTCCCAGTCGTCGACGATCGTGAAGAATAGGCTCGTCACACCGGCGGCGGCGCCCCCCGTTCGTCTCGGCTCGGTCGAGGGGGTCCGTCGATCCGGGGAAGACCGTTCCGCACCGCCTCGAACACGGGTGAGGCTGCGGGGAGGCGCCCCTTAAACCCACCGGTCCAGAAGGTCCCTCGCCGGGCGGGGGTGGAGGAACTCTCGTGACGTCGGACGTGGGACGGGGAGGCGCCCCCAACCCGCGACGCACCCCGACGCGCGGCGCACCGTTGGGGGAGTTCCCCGCAGTACCGGGAACCGGAACTGAATCCGCGGACCTTACGCGCGGCCGGCGGCGGTCGCCGTTCCTCGAGCCGCCCCGATCCGTTGCTCGAGGCGGTACCACTCCCGGCGAGCTCTCCGAAGGTGGTGGGCCGCGCGGGCCAGGTCGGCCACCAGCCCGACCGCTCCCGGCCGCAATTCGAGCAGCGATTTCGGTGGCGCCCCGGCCAGCGTGACCTCGTTCCGGTATTCGTGACAGACGGCTTTGAGCTCCCACCCTACCGCGGTCGTCGAGTCGGCAAGAGGACCCAGATGGCCGTGGAGGATCTGACGCGTCCCGGCAGGGTCGCTGGTCTCGGCTTGGGCGAGTCGGTCCATGAGGGCTACGATCTCCTGAGCGCCGAGGATCGCTTCGTGGACGACCGTGTGGGCCTGCTGGGGGTTCACCTCGGGGCCGGCGGGCGCGAAGGGGGCCGGGAGTTCGGCGGGCACCAAGGCGAGGAAATTCTCCTCGCCCGTGAGCAGCACGGGTTGCGCCATCCGGAACGCACGCGCGTACGCGCTGGCCAGCTGCGCCGTCGAGGAGCCGAACCCGGAATCGGCCCCCGGCGCTCCCCAGGACTCCTCGAGAGACTTCACCGCCGAACCGAGGCGGATGAGGTTCTCCCCCAAGTTCTCGAGCCCTTCCAGCCACGATCGCGTGGAGGGGGTCGACACGTCCGTACTCCTCCTCTGTTCGGTGGGTAGGGGTCCCCGGGACTCTTGAACCTTCGTATCCCACACCGGGAACCCTACGACCCCTGTCCGACTCCGGGCGCGGATCGTGCCGATTCCGGTCTGTCCACCCACGCGACCGCGGTCGGGTCCCGGAGGGGGACCTTCGGTTCGTTTCGAGCCGCACGTTTAAGGGTAGGGAGATGCCGCTTTGCCACTCAAACAATGCGGGGTTTTTGGCAATCGCCTCCTCGGCCAGCGCCGGCTTCGCCGGCCCCGGCGCCCGTGCCTCCCCCGGACTCGAGTGTGATCCTCGATCGGGCCATCCGAAGCTGCGGAAAGTGCGGCCAGGAACTCACCGTAGCGGAGCGGATGTTCTACTTCCTCGAAGCGACCGAGACCGAGCCCCTGTGTCGGGTGTGTCTCGGCCAAGAAGCGTCACCGGTCCGAGTCGCCCACGGCGCCCCCCGGCCGGTCCCTCCCCGGTCGGCCGAACGCACGCTCGTCGTCCCGGAGGACTCTCCCCCGGCGGCCACGTTCGAAGGGGTCCTCTTGGACACGATTCGTTTCTTCCTCGCGGAGGAACTCCGCCGGTCGGGGCTCACGATCGCGCGCCTGCCGGCGGACGGGGCCCAGGTCCGTGCGGCGCGGGACCTCCACAATGAGACCGAATGGCTGCTGCAGTCGGACCGCGTTCGGGAGGCGATCGAAAGCCTGCGCGACCTCCGCACGCTCGTCCATCTCCTCGAGACTTCGGAAACGGACCGCCCGGGAATTCTCCCGGGGTCGCGGGACGAGCCCACGATCGAGGAGCTCTACGACCGCGTCCTTCGTCGCGCCAGCGTGCTCTCGGCGCGGTTGCGCGTCGATCTGGACGCCAACTCGGAGTCTCTCGGGCGGCCGGAGGGACTCGCGACCGGCGCCGCCGCGGGGAATCCGAGCGGCGATCTCCCCGAGGCGACCGGGGAGCCGGCGGAGCTTCCGGTCCGGGAGCTGTGGCACCGCTCGCGGGCCTAGCCCGGGGGCCTCGCCCGCACGGACGGGGGAACGGCTGGGGGGTCAGCTCCGGATCTCCCGCACGAGGTCCGGGCCCACCTCGCCGAGGTTCCTCCGGCCCGCGATCGCGAGCCCGGTCGCGAGCTCCTCGGACAGGAGACGGAGGTAGCGACGGACTCCGGTCGAACCGGCCGCGGCGAGCGCCCACAGAAATGGTCGACCGATACCGACCGCCCGGGCGCCGAGCGCCAGGGAGATCAGGATTTCACTGGCCCGCCGAACTCCCCCGTCCAGGTAGACTTCGAGCGTGCCGGGCACCTCCTTCCGTATCTCGGGGAGCACGGAGAGGGGCGAGACCGACCGGTCCAGCTGACGTCCGCCGTGGTTCGACAGAAGGAGGCCGGCAGCCCCCGCGCGGGCAGCACGCCCCGCGTCGTCGACCGAGAGGATCCCCTTCACGATCACCGGAAGCCGGGTGATAGAGCGGATCGTGCCGACGATCTCCCACGTGGCCCCCGCGTCCGAGCGGAGACGGTAGACCGGCCCCTGCGCGGCGGGACCCCGAGGGGGCGGGACCACGTCGCGGCCGTTGCCCAACGGAACGGAGGCGTCGATCGCAAAGCCTCCCCGCGCCTGCCGATCGCGGACGCCGAGCACCGGCGCGTCGGCGGTCAGGACGAGGGCATCGAAGCCCGCCCGTTCGGCCCGTTCGATCAGGGAGCGAGAGACCTCGAAGTCCGGTTGAAGGTAGAGCTGGAACCACCGGGGCCCGTCGCCCGAGTCCCGCGCGATCTCTTCGAGCGAGCAGGAGGAGAGCGTGCTGTAGGCCGCAAGGACGTTCTCCCGACCGGCCGCCCGGGCGACCGCCCGTTCGCCGTCCGGGTGGACCTGGCCCTGGTACGCCATCGGCGCGACGAAGAACGGAACGGCGACCCGCCGGCCGAGGATCTCGGTTCGCAGGTCGATCTCTTGGACGTCCACGAACGCTCTCGGGCAGAGGCTCCAGCGGCCGAACGCCGCGGCATTCTCCCGAACGGTATGCTCCGCACCGGCCCCTCCCTGGATGTAGGCCCAGATCGCGTCGGTCACATGCCGGGCCCCCTCCTCCTCGAGCTCGGCGAGGGTCCAGGAGGGCTCCGGGACGAACTCGGTCATGCCGGGACCCAGGTCGTCCCGGGTCAATTCTTTAGGGGCGGGACCCCGCGGGCGCCCGGCGTCTCCCTCATGGGCCACCGGAACCCATCGCGGAAGCGGGAAAGCACCTTCCCAGGGGAGCCCGATCGGTCCGGGGATCGATTCACTCTTGGCGCCAGAAGTCGAGCGCGTCCGCGACCGTCCGCTCCAGGGGGAAGCGGGGCTCGTAGCCCAGCGAGCGCAGCCGGGAGATGTCCGCGGTGTTGTCGGGCTCGTCCGTCGGACGGAAGAGCTCCGGGTCCGGATGGACCTCCATCGGCACCCGGGCCAGCCGGACCAGTTCGTTCGCGATCCAGCGGATCGAATAGCTGCGCCCCGCGCCGATGTTCACCGCGTGGACCGGATCGCCCCTCTCGAACACCCGCCACAGGGCGCGCACGACATCCCGGATATCGGAGATATCCCGGGAGGTGTCGAGATTGCCGACTCGCAGCACCCCCGGTCGTCCTTCCCGCTCGTGCGAGGCGATCTGTCGGGCGAAGTCGTTGAGGGCGTCCCCGGTCTTTCCGGGGCCGGTGGTCCCAAAGAGCCGGGCGCGGAGGATCCGCAGCCCGAAATTGAGAGAGTACTGGAGCGAGAGCATGTCCTGAGCGGCCTTCGATACCCCGTAGGGATTGGTCGGGTTGAGGGGAAACTCCTCTCGGATCGGGAGCGTGGGCGGCACACCGTACGCCGACCCCGAGGCCGAAAGCAAGACGCCCTCGCGCGGCGGGGTTTCCCGCAGCGCTTCGTAGAGGGTGATCGTGCCCAGCACGTTCGTTTGGAACGTGTCGATCGGATCCTTCCAGGCTCGCTTCGCATACGCCTGGGCGGCCAGGTGGAACACCGCGTCCGGATGGTACTCGGAGACGATCCGGCGAACGGCGGCTCCGTCCTTAAGGTCCAGCCGGGCCCACGCTACCCCGTCCTTGGGGGGACCGCGCAGCTCGAGCTCTTGCGTCGTGAGACAGGTGCCGAGGACCTCGTGACCCTGCTCGCGGGCGTACGCCGACAGATGGCGACCGATGAATCCGGAGGCTCCCGTGATCAGTATGCGCATGTCCCTCTCCGGGCCCGCCCCCGCACGGCCGCGAGGCCGCGCACGGTCGACTTCGCCTCAGGGCCTCGTTCTAATAGGCCCTCGCCCCCCTGATCGATCGGCCGGGGCGGAGGATCGGCGACGCGATCCCTCGTCAT
>JAKACD010000068.1 GCA_021821785.1 Thermoplasmata archaeon | reverse complement strand
ACTTCTGAGGCCGGTACATCGGAGGTAGCCCGCCTCCCGGCGCGGCCGACGCGATAATGATTGGCTCGCTAACCCCCGTCTGAAAACGGGGGCTTGCGCTCGCCGGCCTCGTCATCGGCCGGAGGGAACGCTCCGAAACATATCGGGTTTGGGAGGACGTAGCCGGGTTCGCCGAGGGGTAGGAAGGGCGGCACCCGAAGAGGTCGCCGGGGGGCCGCCCGGAACGAGTTCGACCGAGCAGTGGGCCTAGGAACTCACGTCGTCTCGCCGAAGCGCCGGATGTCCTCGGGCGCGGTCTTCTTCTCGACGGGCCCCGTTCCCTGTACCTGGACGCGGATCTGCTCGACGACCTCGGGGTTCGAGAGGGTCGTGATGTCTCCGTAGTCCATGTGGTTCGAGATCGACGCGAGGACCCGGCGCATGATCTTCCCGCTGCGCGTCTTCGGCATGTCGGGCACGATCCGCACGGCGCGGGGTCGCGCGATCTTCCCGATCGTGGTCTCGATCGCGCTCGTGACCTTGGCGGCGACCTCCTTCGGGTCGGTCTTGACGCCGGGCTTGATGGCGATGTAGACCTCGGGCACGCGGCCGCGCTCCTCGTCGACGATCGGAACGACCGCCGCCTCGGCGACCTCGGGCACGGTGAGGCAGGCCGATTCGAGCTCCTTCGTCCCCAGGCGGTGACCCGCCACGTTGATCACATCGTCCACGCGGCCGAGGATGCGGATGTACCCATCCGCGGCCCAGACCGCCCCGTCGCCCGCGAAGTACGGCCAGTCCTGCCACCGCTTCGACTTCGGGTCCTTGTTGTACTTCGCAAAGTAGTTCTTCACGAACCGGTCGGGGTCGCCCCAGATCGTCTGGAACTGACCCGGCCACGGGGCCCGGATGCAGATATTACCGGCCTTGCCCGATCCCGCAGGGATCTCCTTCCCATGCTCATCGAAGATCACGGGGTAGATGCCCGGCATCGGGGGGCCGGCACTTCCGGGCTTCATCTCATCGATCGCGGGCTTCGTCGAGCAGAGGAACCCCCCGTTCTCGGTCTGCCACCACGTGTCGGTGATCGCCGCCTTGCCCCGGCCGACCGTGTGGTAGTACCAGAGCCAGGCCTCGGGTTCGATCGGCTCCCCGACGGTCGTCATGCATTTGAAGTTCAGGTTGTACTTGTTCGGCTCGTCGGGCCCGAGCTTCCGCAGCATCCGGATCGCGGTCGGCGAAGTGTGGAAGATGTTCACTCCGAGCCGCTCGGCGATCCGCCACGGGCGGCCCGCATCGGGGAACGTCGGGACCCCCTCGTACATCACGCTCGTCCCGGCGAGCGCGAGCGGTCCGTAGACGATGTAGGAGTGCCCGGTGATCCAGCCGATGTCGGCCATGCACCAGTACATGTCGGTGGGATGGATGTCCTGGATCCACTTCGACGTCGCCGTGACGTACGCGAGGTACCCCCCCGTCGAGTGCTGGCAGCCCTTCGGCTTCCCGGTCGAGCCGCTCGTGTACATCAGGAACAGCGGCGCCTCGGCCGGCATCGACACCGGCGCGACCCGCGCTCCGCGGAACTTCTTGAGCTCGTCCTGGACGAAGAAATCCCGTCCCGCGACCATGGCGGTCGGGCTCGAGACCTTGTCGTGGAACCGCTTCCAGACGAGGACCTTCTCGACCTTCTGGCCCTCCGACTCCGCCTTCTTCACGGCGATGTCGGCGTTGATCTTGTGGTCGAGCAGCTTGCCGCTGCGGTAGTAGCCGTCCATGGTGACCAGGACGTGGCTCCCCGAGTCGACGATGCGGGCACCGCAGGCCTCTCCGCTGAAGCCGCCAAAGACGACCGAATGGATGATCCCGAGGCGCGCGCACGCCAGCATCGTGATCGGGAGTTCGGGGACCATCGGCATATGGATCGTGATCCGGTCGCCGGTCTTGAGGCCGGCGAAGTCGCGCAGGAGCGCGGCCATCTCGTTGACGCGCGCGTACAGCTCGTTGTACGTGAGGACGATGTCCGGCTCGTTCTCGTCCTCGCTCACCCAGACGATCGCCGCCTTGGTGCCGTACTTCTCGAGGTGGCGGTCGATGCAGTTGTAGGAGACGTTCAGCTTGCCGCCGACGAACCACTTGAAGAACGGGGCATTGCTCGTGTCGAGCGTCTTCGTCCAGTACTGGTCCCAGGTCAGGAGGTCGGCATACTCCCGGAAGCACTCCGGATAGTTCTTCTCGGAGAACCGCTCCATGACCGCCGGATCGGTGAGATTGGCCTGCCCGATGAACTTGGAGAGAGGGCGGAAATGCGCTTCCTCCTTCCAATGGACCGCGATCTCCGCCTCGGACAGGCGCATCTCATCGTCCTCGGCCTCGCGAGCTCCCCGTTCAGATTGGGCGTCCGTCATGTGCGCTTGGCTCTCCGTGGCCCCGCGCACGCGGGCCCGGGATATACCTGTTACGACTTCGCATGGGTCGACGTAGCACCCTCGAGGATGCCGGGCGGCCCGCCCCGTGGTCCGGACTGCCCCCAGCCCTCGGAGCGCCCTCCGGAGGCTGGCGTACGGCCCCCCGCCGGGAGGGGGAGCAGGAACCTGGGACCCTGCTCGAACGGCTTTAAGCCCCGAAATCGTTCAGTCCACCTCGGTGCCTCATGCCCGGGACGGTTCACACAACCGAGCGGCCCGAGAAGACGGTGCACCTGAGGATCGATCCGAATGACGAATCCACGACCCTCGAAGACGTCCTCACCCGCATCTCCGAGCTCCAGCGCAAACACCCCGACCGGGAAGTCTTCTTCGATGGGGACGAGTACGCCATCTGTTCTCGACCGAAGCGGGCCCGGGCTCCGGCCGTCCACTGAGCCGCTCGCGCTCGGGAGCCCGCTCTTCCTGCTCAACCTGAAGGTCTACCCGGGCCACCTCGGCGCCGGGGCGGAACGCACCGCCCGCATCCTGGAGGAGCTCGGACGATCGGCGGGGGTCGCCGTCGCGGTCGCCCCGGCCACCCCCGACCTCGCCCGGGTCGCCTCGGCGGTCTCGATCCCGGTCCTCGCCCAGCATACCGATCCGGTCGATGCGGGACCGCACACCGGGTTCGTCCCGGCGGAGGCGATCCGTGCCGCCGGCGTCTGGGGGAGCCTCGTGAACCACTCCGAGCACCCGCTCCCGGCGGTCGACGTGCGCGACGCGGTCCGTCGCCTCGGAGCCCTGGGCCTGACGGCCGTCGTCTGCGCCCGGGACGTCCCCGCGGTCCGACGGCTCGGACGGTCGCGGCCCCCGTACCTGGCGATCGAACCGCCCGAGCTGATCGGGGGCGATCGGGCGGTGTCGACCGCGCGTCCCGAGGTCGTGGCCGGGGCCGTCGCCGCCGCGCGCGCGGTCGCTCCGGGCACCCGCGTCCTCTGCGGGGCCGGCGTGCACGACCGGCGCGACGTGCGTCGCGGCCTCGAGCTCGGCAGCTCGGGCGTGCTGGTGGCGAGCGCGGTGACCCGCGCCCCGGACCCGCGCGCCGCGATCGAAGAGCTGCTGCAGGGATTCTGACCCGCGGGGGCCCGGTTTGTCGCCGCGGAGGGGCGCGGCTTCATCTGTCCCGTACGGTTTGCGACCGTTCGTGTCCCGGGCGCGGGGGTCCTTCGGATGACGACCGCTTCTCGGCACCGGACCCGAGCCGGGCGCGCCCGTCCCTCGCGGCGGCTCGCGCGCGCGGGTCGGGGGCGAACGAAACCCCACGTACGCAAGGAGCCCGCCGCGGTCGGGACCGAGGGTCCCCTCGACCGGCTCCGACCCGACCGCCGCCGACCCGGAGCGGCCGCGCCAGCGTCGGTGTCGTCGGGGGCGGAGACCCGGCCGCTCCACATCGTCATGGTCGGTTGGGAGTGGCCCCCGAACCACACCGGCGGCCTCGGGGTCCACTGCTTCGAGATCTCGCGCGAGCTGACCCGGCTCGGCCACCGGATCACCTTCCTCACGCCGTTCTCGGGCCCGTTCACGCCCGTCGCGGGGGTACAGTTCCGATTCCCTTCGGAGCGCCGCGCGCGGGGTCGGACGGAGTATCCGCCCGCGTACTGGACCGGGGAGGGCCCGGACAGCCCGTTCGCGAGCGCCACGGACGGCTACAACGCCTGGGTCGCCGCGCTTCGGGACCTCGGCGAGGTCGACGTGATCCATGTGCACGACTGGTTCGGCACGGAGGGTGCGAAGGCGCTCGCGGAACGGCTCGGCCGGCCCCTCGTGATGACGGTCCACTCGACCGAGTACGACCGATCGCTCGGCCACCCGTGGGACCACATTCTCCGCCGGGAGACGCTCGGGATCGCCGCGGCCGCGCGGGTCATCGCGGTCAGCCGCCACCTCCGCCAGCAGCTCATCGACCGGTACGGCGCGGACCCGGCCAAGGTACGGGTGATCTACAATGCGGTACGCCCCACGGAGCGGCTCGAGCGGATCGACCCCCGGAAGCGCGTGGTCCTCTACGTCGGGCGTCTCGCGGCGATGAAGGGCGTCGACACGTTCCTGAAGGCGGCGGCGCTCGTCGTGGCCGCCGTGCCCGACGTCCTCTTCGTCGTCGCCGGAGAGGGGCCCGAGTACCCGCGCCTGGTCGAGCTCACCGCCCGCCTCGGCATCGGGGACCGGGTGATGTTCCTCGGCAAGGTGACGGAGGAGGAACGGGACGTCCTGCTCGCCGGCGCGTCGGTCTTCGCGCTCCCTTCGGTGGTCGAGCCGTTCGGCATCGCCGCCCTCGAGGCGATGGCCGCCGGGGTCCCCACGATCGTTTCGAAGACGAGCGGGGTCGCGGAGATCAGCTCCTCCATGTTCCGCGTCGACTTCTGGGACGTGGACGAGTTCGCGAGCCGCATGGTGGAACTGCTCGCGTACCCTACGTTGCGGGAGGCGATGGGCGAGCAGGGCCGCTGGGAGGCGCTCCGGCAGGGATGGCCCGAGCGCGCCCGGGAGACCGTCGGGGTCTACCTGGAAGCGATCGCGGGCCGGGAGCCGGCCCCGTGAAAATCGTCCTCTACCTCCACCTGCACCAGCCGTGGCGGCTCGCGCGCTTTCGGTTCCTCGACCTGGGATCGGGCCGCTCGTACTTCGACCTCGAACGCAACCTCGCGATCTTTCGCGCCATCGCCGACCGGTGCTACCGGCCCGCGCTCGAGCGGATCGACCGGGCGCTCGCCGAGCACCCCGAGTTCCGGCTCAGCCTGTCGATCACGGGGACGTTCGTCGAGCAGGCCCGTCGCGCCGCGCCGGACGTGCTCGACCGGCTCCGCGGCGTGGTCTCGACCGGGCGGGTGAGCCTGCTCGCCGAGACGTACTACCATTCGCTCGCGTTCCTCCTGCCCCCGCCCGAGCTCGCGGAGCAGGTCGCGCTGCATCGCGAACTGTTGCGAACGGAGTTCGACCGGTCGCCGGTAGTCCTCCGGATGACCGAGCTCGCCTACTCGGACGACCTGGCGCGCTTCGCCGAGGTGGAGCGATTCCAGGGGATGCTCGCGGAGGGCTGGGAGGGGGTCCTCCGGGGCCAACCGCCGACCTACGCCTACTGCGCCGCCCCCGCCCCGACCCTGCTCCTGCTGCTCCGGCACTATCCCTTGAGCGACGACGTCGGGTTCCGATTCTCCTCGTCGGGATGGACGGAGTACCCGCTCACCGCGGAGAAGTACGCCCGGTGGCTCGCCGCGACCCCCGGCGAGCTCGTCGGCCTCTTCATGGATTTCGAGACGTTCGGCGAGCACCACTCCG
>JAKACD010000001.1 GCA_021821785.1 Thermoplasmata archaeon | reverse complement strand
CGTACACTGCCGGCGGAGTTCCCGTTCCGGCACGAAGGGCCCCGCTCGTTCCTGCCTTCGCGAGGAACGAGCGAGGGCGACAGTCCCACCGTCCCCCGAACCCCTTCGACCTCCGACGAAGGCCGCACCCATGGTGAAATCCTACCGGCGAACCGTCACCGGTCCGCACTGGCCGAGAGAGGGTGCGTGAGGGCGTGGGCTTCGGATACCGCGCCCCCCGAGGTCCGTTACGTGGTCCCCTTCGGCGCCGCGAAGCCGTACCCCACCGGCCTCCGCGAGCGTTCGCCCGACTACGGGTCCTACCGCGCGGGCCTCGCTCGCAGGACGGCGGGGAGCACGGAGACGCTCGCGCGGGACGGGATGAAGGCGGCACGATTCGATGCCCGGTATGGGATCCCCGTCGAGGAGTTGCGACGTGGGGCCCCGCGGGCCTCGGCGAGCGAAGAGGAGGTCATGGTAGAGCGGTGGGGACGGCGAAACCCGCGAGCGAAAGCTCCTCCCCTCGATTCCGGGGTGACGCCCTGCGCCCTCGGAAGATTTAAACCGCTCCCGCCTGCATAGTTGTCCCAACCGGGATTCATGGGAGCCGCGCTCGACCTTCCGCCCGAATTGACCCACTTCTTGAATCGCCCGGCGCCCCAGGCGTTGCTGGTGCGAGGGGCGCCCGGCACGGGAAAGACGATGCTGGCGTTGTCGCTTCTCCGTGCGTTCCCCGGGCGGCGGATCTACATCTCCAGCCGGGTCCGTCGGGCCGATCTTGAACTCGACTTTCCCTCCTTGTGCCAGTCAAACCCGACCGGGCCGCTCTCGATCGTCGAGGCGACCGGCGGGGGGCCGGATCTTCACGACGCCGCCCGAGCCTTGGAACGCTCCCGGAAGCTGATCGCGGCCGACGACCCGAGCCACAGCCTCCGCGCGCTCCTCCTCCCTCCGGAGGTTCTGGAGGCCTGGAGCCAGAGTTCTCGGGTCACGCCCACCCTCATCGTCCTGGACTCATGGGACGCGCTCGTCGAACGGCACATCGGCGGTGTCGGTCGGGCGGACGAGAGACTTCCCTCGCGAGAAGAGGTGGAGCGGATCGCGCTCGCGCAGATGGCCGAGGGTCCGGTCTTCCTCGTGTTTGTCGTGGAGCATCGCCAAGCCGGCCAGCTGGAGTATCTCGTCAACGGCGTTGTGACGATGGAACGGGAGACCCGCAACGACCGGACGGACCGATGGCTGCGCATCGACAAGCTCCGTGGGACGCGCATCACGGAACCGTCGTATCCATTCTCGTTGGAGGGGGGTCGATTTCGGTGCATCTCGCCGTTGGGGAAGGATCTGCGACCCTACTTCGGGCGAATCGACCCTGAGCCCGGGCCTTCCCCCGGGCAGATCTGGCCGGGCTCGGTCGACTATGCGTCGTTTTTCGGACGGCTCCCCCTCCGCAAACTGACCCTCATCGAACACGATCCCGAAGTCCCGCTGGTGGCCGTGAACCTGCTGTTGACCCCGATCCAAAGCCAGACGCTCCAGCGGGGGGGCCGCATCTTTATCGTGCCCCCGCCCGGGATCCATCCGATCGATGTATGGGACCTGTACAGGGAACGGATCACGAAGGAAGCGTTCCTCCGTCAAGTGCGGATCCTCGGCATGCCGACGCGGGATGAATCGAACGATCTCGACCCGGCGTTGCTTCCGCTCCCGTCGGGGAACGTGGACGGCTACAACCCCCGGACCCCGGAGGCGGCAAGGTTCCTGAGCGAAAACCCCGATCCCGAGATCCCGAACCTCGGGCTCACTTGGATCTCGGGCTTGAAGGCCATCAACTCGTTGGTACCCGGTACCTACAACGCCGACACGCTTCCCGGGATGGCACTCACCTACCTGCACCAGTCGCCCGTCCACGGCATCTGGGTGGGTCCCGAGGACGATCCCCTCACCCAGTCGCTCCGCTCGATGGCCCTCACGCGCCTTCGACTGGTCGCCCGCGAGGGTCGGGTCTTCGTTCAAGGGCTCGATCCCCGAACCCCGTCCCTAGTGCTGTCGGAAGGGGACGATACGCATCCCTACCGCCTCCTCCTCGTGGTGTAGTCACGTATCCGCCGCGCGGCCGCTAGGCGGGGGAGCGACGACCTCCTCCGTTCCGGGCCGATCCTCCCTCGGTCCCTCGAGAGCTCCCCACCGCATCCGCGAGCCCCGCGCTTCGGTCCCGGCGGCAAGGCGGGGGTCGGTACGACGTCGGGGCTCGCGGAGGCCCATCGAGATGACGGGCGGAGGGGGCTGCGGATCGCCGTCTCGAGATGGCGGAGGAGTCGCGCGTAGACCTCGCGGAGCGCTTGGTGGAGATCCATCAGTCGCACGCTCTCCTCCGGCCCCTACCTTCGCACGCGGCGTCGGAAGGCGACCGATCCGGAGGTTCCGCGCGGTCTACGCCAGCCCGCGGAGGTCGCGATCCGTCCCCCCGCCGCTCCCGCGTCCGATCGGAGTGCCGGAACGCACGTCGCGCTCAGTCGACGACCTTAAGCGCGATCCCGAGCCGTTCGGCGGCCCCCTGAAGGACGCGCACGTCGTCGTCACTGAGCCGGGCCCGGACCATCGCCGATCGGAACGCTCGGGCGACGGGCAGCGGGATCAGTTCATGGAAGAGCGTCTCCCACGCGGTGCCCATCGTCCATACCGGGGAACCGAGGGCGATTGCGAGCAGGTTGACCTCGGAGGTCGGTCGGTGCGGGTTCCCGGGGTCGATCCAACCCCGTCGCCGGCTCAGATGGCAGACACGTGCCGGAGAGCCCGGGGGCGTTGAGCGCTGAGGGGAGCGGTCGTCCGGCGACACAGATCGTTCGATTATCCGCGCCGAGCCGATAGGGTTTCCGCTCGCTCAAGTGGTTCAGCCGACCCCGCCTCCCCCTGCGCGGTCGAACCGGAACGGCTCTGTCGTACGCGTCTCGGCGGCCCTTCGGAGAAGCCTAGCCTCAGGTCCCGGCTGCCTGACTCGAACAGGCGACCTGAGGATATCCACGGGGGCTGCCGGGGTCGCCGGCAGTCTCGCCTACAGTCCCCCGCTCTACCACTGAGCTAAGCCGGGACACCGGTCGGACCGGTGTGCGGACTATAAACTCTGCGACGCGTCCGCCTTCCGGGCCGATGCGGGTCCTCGAACACCGTCGGCATAGTGTCCGGGACGCCGCGGAGGATGCGCTCAGCCCGGTCGGACGAGCGCTCGCCCGAAGGGTGGGGGCCACGATCGGACCGTTCGACCGAGTCGTGACGTCGCCGAAGGGGCGGGCGGTGGAGACCGCGCTCGCGCTCGCCGGGCACATCGAGGCGCGACGCGCGGAGCTCGGACGCCTTCCCGACGAAGCACTGGCCCGGGTGGAGGAGGCCTCACCCCACTCGTTCGGGGAGTACGTACGGCTGGCCCGGGCAAGCCCGATCGTGGGCGAAGTCGCCCGGCGGCAGGCGGCCCTCTGGGTCGAGGAGTTGGAACGCGTCCCCGACGGCGGGCGGCTCCTCCTGATCTCGCACGCGGGAGTGATTGAGCTCGGGACGGCGGGAGCCGTGCCGGGGCCGGCGGAGGCCTTCGGCGCGCCGCTCCTTCCTCTCGAGGGGGTACGGGTGACCTGGGAGCGCGGGCGTTGGACCCGGGCGGAAGTGGTCCGGGTCTCCGCCGAGACGACCGGTCCCGTCAGGCGATGAGCCGACGAAGCCGCTCGGCGATCGCTTCGGGCGCGCCGGACGCGTCGAGGGGCCGCAGGAGCCCCCGGCGCCGGTAGAAGTCGAGGAGCGGGGCCGTCTGCTCTGCGTAGACCCGGAGCCGGACCTCTACCGCCTCGGGCCGGTCATCGGGCCGCTGGAGGAGCTCGCTCCCGTCCCGGTCGCATCGACCGGGGACCCGGGGCGGCTTCGAGTCCAGGTTGTAGACGGCTTGGCACGTTGGGCAGATCCGGCGGGCGGAGAGCCGTCGGACGAGCTCGGCCGAAGGGATCTCGAACGAGACCACGTGGTCGAGGACGACCCGTCGCTCGAGGATCTCGGCCTGGGCGAGGTTCCGGGGAAACCCGTCGAGGATGAAGCCGGACCGCGCGTCGGGCGCGTCGAGGCGTTCCCCGAGGATCCCCAGCACGAGGTCATCGGGGACGAGCCGACCGGCCCGCATGTACCCGTCCGCTTCCCGGCCGAGGGGCGTGGCGGCCGCGACGGCCCCCCGCAGGAGGTCACCGGTGGAAAGGTGAGGGACCCCGAGCGCGCGCGCGAGGGTCGCCGCCTGGGTGCCCTTCCCGGCGCCGGGAGGACCGAGGAAGACGATCCGATACATCGGCGCCCCACCCCCTTACCGGTAATAAAGGGGGTCGGGCATTCCCGCGAACGGGCCGCTCACAGCTCGATGCGACTCCCGTCGAACGGTCGGCCCTCGATCGCGGCCCGAAGATTCGGAAGGTCCCGCCCGCGGACGATCGCGAGGGGGATCCCGGCGCGGGCGAGCATCTCGGCGCCCAGTCGGTCGAACAGGAAGTTCTGGCCGGCCTCGGCCGACGTGCCGGCGGCGACCAGGCTGCGGAACTCCGGCCAGCGCATCCGGGCGATGCGGCGGGCCTCCGGATACCGCCGGGGATCCCGGTCGTACACGCCATCGACGTCCGTCGCATTCACGAGACGGGCCGCGCGCAGCCGCACCGCGAGCAGCGCAGCGACGCCGTCCGTCGTGTGGCCGGGCTCGGTGCCGCCGAGAATGACGGGCGAGGCTCGGTGGAGCTCGTGCACCGCCTCGGCGACGGTGACCGGTGGTCGGGCCGGGCACGGGGGCCCGATCCGACCGGCCAAGAGACGGGCGTGGAGGCGCGTCACTTCGATCCCGAGCTCATCCAGCTCGACCTCGGTGAGCCCGAGCTCGCGACCCAATCGGATGTACTGGCGCGCGGTCCGCCCCCCTCCGGTCGTGACGGCGACCGGGCCGGATCGGCCCGCGGAGCGCAGGAGCTCGGCGAGCTTCCCGAGATAGTCGACATCGTGGTCGTCGCGGAGAAGGATCGAGCCGCCGATCGAGACGACGACGGGGGCTCGGGCGCGTCCGCGTCGGGGAGGCATCCGACCCGGGGGAGCCCCTCTCGGACTTATCGATGTCGGCCGCCCGGCGCATGATTCAAGAGGCGGCAGCGTTCCCGGACATCGTGGCCGATCCGCTCGACGCAGCGAAGGCGGCCGCGGCCCGGTACGCGGTCGCGCACCGGGTCCGCGCCGGTCAACGGATCGCCCTCGGGACCGGTTCGACCGCCGCGCACGCCGTGCGGGCCCTGGCCGCGCAGTTTCCCGAGGGTCGGTTCGATTGCGTGGCGAGCTCGGAAGCGACCGCCCGCCTCGCCCGGTCGCTCGGCCTAGCGGTCCGCGCGCCGGAGGGCGGCGACCGCTTCGACCTCATGCTCGACGGCGCGGACGAGGTGTCGCCCCGGCTGGACCTCACGAAGGGGGGCGGCGGGGCGCTCTTCCGCGAGAAGCTGCTCGCGCGGCGTTCGCGCGAGCTCGTGATCCTGGTCGACCCCTCGAAACTCGTCCAGTCCCTCGGCGAGCGGCATCGCATCCCCCTCGAGGTCGTTCCGTTCGCCCGCCCGTTCGTGGAACAGGAGGTGGCGTCCGTCCACTTCCGGGCCCACCGACGCCTGACGCCGGACGGCCGGGCGTATCTGACGGACAACGGCAACGAGATCCTCGACCTGGCCCCGACGGTCCCGCTCACCGAACCGGCGGTGGCCGAGCAGGCGCTGCGGGCGATCCCGGGGGTCGTCGAGTCGGGGCTGTTCGTCGGCCTCGCCCACCTCGTCGTGGTCGGGCGACCGGACGGCTCCGTCGAAGCGCGTCCCCGTCGGCCGGGCCCGACGGACCCGTCGCCGGCATAGCCGCCGGAGTTATCCGCCCCGGAACGTGGGGTGAGGTCACCGCCACGCCGGAGAGGAGCATGCAGGGCAAGTTCATCCGTACCCGCGTCGACGACCACGTGGGCTACATCGAGATTGCGAAGCCGAAGGCGAACACCTACGACCTCGACATGATGCGCGAGTTCGACCAGGCCGTCGAAGAGTTCCGCTTCGACGACGCCGCCCGCGTGCTCGTGCTTTCGAGCTCGGTGCCGGGGTTCTTCAGTGCCGGGGCCGATATCGAGATGCTCAAGAAGAGCCAGCCGGATTTCAAGGCGATGTTCTGTCTCCATTGCCAGGAAACGCTCGACAAGTTCGCGAAGACCCCCAAGATCGTGATCGCAGCGATCAACGGCCACTGTGTCGGCGGCGGGCTCGAGATCGCGCTCTCCTGCGATCTCCGCATGATGGCGAAGGACTCCGGCCGCATCGGACTGCCCGAGGTCACGCTCGGAGTCCTGCCCGGCACGGGCGGCACCCAGCGGCTCCCGCGCCTCGTGGGGACGTCGCGCGCGCTCGACATGATGATCACGGGCAAGCTCCTCTCGCCCGAGGAAGCGCTCGCGATCGGGCTCGTGAACTACGTCTATCCAAAGGAGTCGTTCGATCGGGACGTCCAGGCCTACGCGAGCGCGCTGGCGCACGGCCCCGTGCGGGCGGTGAGCCTGATCAAGCGGTCGGTCATCGAGGGGATCGAGATGCCGCTCACGGCCGGCCTCGCCCTTGAGCGCGAGCTCCAAAACCGACTGTTCGTCACGGACGACGCAAAGGAAGGTCTGACGGCGTTCGTGGAAAAGCGCAAGCCCACCTTTAAGGGCCACTGACCCCTATCGCACGACGGATCGGAGCCATGGCGACCCCGTCCGAGAACGGTCCGAGCCCGTCGCCGACGACGTCCCGGAAGGAGGGCGGCCCCCTCGAGCCCGTCCGCGAGATCCTCTGGGGGTCCGCCGCGGGGGCCCGGAAGTACGAGACGGCGGAAGAGCTTCCGAGCGACCTGCGCCAGCTGATCGTGAAGCTCATGGTGGTGCAGGCGGACACGGAGTTCGCCTCGATCCAACAGCACCGTCCCTGGCTCGACCGCGCCCCGACGCTCGAGGACCGGTGGATCGAGTCGCGCATCGTCGCCGACGAGGCCCGCCACGGCCTCCAGGCCTGCCGCATCCTCCGGGACTTCGGCGAGGAGGGCCAGCGCTTCATCGACGAGCTCCTCACGAAGCGGGAAGGGGAGCACAAGCTCGACGCGTTCAACATGGCGTTCGACCAGTGGAGCGACGTTGGGGCGTTCACCTGCTTTGTCGACCGGGTCGGGGTCTACCAGCTGCGGGCCTTCCAGGAGTGCTCCTACGGACCGCTCGCCCGGGCGATGCCGCTGATGCTGAGCGAGGAGCAGCTCCACCTCAATTTCGGCCTGTCGGTCTTGCGCCGGATGGTCCAGGATGGACCGAAGTACGCCGGTTCGCGGGAGGAGGCCCAGGCCGCCGTCCGCAAGTGGTACCCGCGCGCGCTCGACATGTTCGGCCACTCGAACTCCGCCACGAGCCGGCGGGCGATCGAGTACGGCCTCAAGCGCTGGACGAACGAAGAGGCCCGGGACCGCTACGTACGCGAGGTCGAGGGCCTGATGGCCCAGGTCGGACTTGAACTCCCCTCGGTCGATTTCGACCGCCGGGTCTTGTAAGGGACCCTTCCTGAGCGGTCCGCGACCGGGCCGGGTGGCCTAGGCGATACGTCGCGCGCCGGGACCGGGGCGGACCGTAAGTGAGCGCACGACGCCGGGCAGCCGGGCCAACCGTGCCCGGACGCGGGGAAGGTGTTCCGTGAGGGTGAAGACATGGACGTGGGCCCCCGCGTCATGGGTGTACCCGGCGAGCGGACGGCCGGCCGTGCGGTTCAGTCGGTCGACCTCGGTGAGGATCGTCCGGGACGTGGCGGTGAGGTAGTCGAGGGAGGGTCGGGTCGTTTCGCAGACCTTCCGGAAGCTGTCGCACTCCTCCATGATGAGCGGGAAGAGCCGGTCCGGGTCCCTTTCCCGGAGCGCCCGATGGACCCGACGGATCCGGTCCGGCAGCTCGGCCTGGCGGCCAGCGAACTCCGGGCTCGTGCGCACGGTCTGCTGCATCGCGTCGGCCGAACGGACCTGCTTCACCGGTGCCCTCTCGACCAGGAGCACCAGGTCCACGAGCTCGGGCCAGTGCTCCGGTCCGAAGAGCGGTCGGGCGTAGCAGTCCCGGCCGTCCGCGCGCGCGCCGGCCCGCCACTCCACGAAGCCCCCGAAGATGGAGCGGGAGGCGCTCCCGCTTCCGAAGCGGGCGAGCTGCGACAGGGCGCGCGGGGAGAGGCGAAGACCGGCGGCCGCGCTCGCCGCCCCGGCGAGGGCGGCGAAGCCGCTCGCGCTCGAGGCGAGTCCGCTCGCCGTCGGGAAGTTGTTGGTCGAGCGGACCTCGGCCCGCGTGGAGCGGCCCGCCCGCGCTCGCACCCGGTCCAGGAACCGGACGACCCCGTCCCGCGGACCGTCCGTCGCGACCTCGCCGTTCAGGAGGACCTCGTCCTCCGTGAGGTCGGGATCGAAACGGACCGTGGTGCGGGAGCGGAGCCGCTCGAGCGTCACGGAGATCGAGGAGTTGTACGGGATCGCGCGCTCCGGGTCGCGCACCCCCCAGTACTTCACGAGCGCGATGTTCGGCGGTGCCTCGAAGGTCGCCTTCGACTCGATTTCCGTCGCCATCGCGCCGCGGCGGCACGGGTCCGCGCAGTACTTATCCGCGATGGCCGCTCCCCTCCCTCGTGCCGCGCCGGGAGATGCTGCCGGAACCCCGCCCCATCCGACCGTTGCCGGACCTGGTGCACGCGGCCCGCCGCGGAGGCTTCCATGCCGAGGTCGGGTTTCGCATCGATGAGGCCCGGTCGGGCCGCGGGGTCTGTACGGTGTCCGGTACCGTCGAGCGGCGGCACCTCAACATCAACGAGGTCGTCCACGGAGGCGTGTACGCGACCATCCTCGACACGGCGATGGGCGGTTCGGTCGTGAGCCTCCTCGCCGAGGGGGAGACGACCGCCACGACCTCGCTCTACGTCGAGTTCCTCCGGGCCGCCCGGCGCGGCGACACCCTCACCGCCCGCGGCGAGGTGCTCCGCCGGGGCCGCCACATCGCGTTCGCGGAAGGGAACCTCTTCGACGGCGAGGGCCGCCGCCTGAGCCAGGCCCGCGGCACCTGGTACATCTGGTCGGGCGACGCGTCGCGCGCTCGTCCGGACGCCCGAAAGGGCGTCGCTACGCGGAAGTGAGCCGATCCCGTAGGCGCTCGAAGAGCTCGAGCCTCTCGAGCCCCGCGGCCAGTCCCCGAGCGCCTTCCGGTTGCGGGTGTCGGCCGAAGTACTCCCGGGTCTCCGCGGGCCGCTCGAGCCCGATCCAGGGGACCACGCGCTCGAGCAGCATCGACAGCTGGCCCGACCCCCGCCATTGCCCGGCGAGCGGGGGGAGCTCGCGCTCGAGCCATGGGCCGAGGAGCGGGCGTCCGACCGGGTTCGCAGCCACGTGCCCCAGGATCGAGACCGCATGGGTCGAGCGGATGCTGCCGGTGCGAACCAGATCGAGCGTTTGGGCGAGGAGGCCGGGCTCGGCGCTCCAGGCGAGGGCCCGTTCGAACCGCAGCTGCTCCGCCTCGGTCGAGGCGCGATGGCGCGCCCGGAGGAGCTCGGAGTAGCCGGCCCGTCCGTCGGCGCGGGCGTGCGCGAGCGCGGCCGCGCCCCGGACGTCCGGATCGAGCCGCTCCCACTCCACGAACATTTCGGAGAGCGATCGGGCGAACGCCGGATCGACCCGGACGCGGGCGAGGGTGACCTCCTCGCGCAGGATTCCCCGTACCTCGGGTTCCCCCGGTCGCCGAGCGATCCCCATCCGGTCGAGCTGGTTCGCGAGGAAGCTCCGGGCGAGGTCCTGGACGGGGCCGATCGAGGGGAAGGCGAGCGCCCAGTCCGTGAGGGGTCCGAGGATCCCCTCGACGGGGAGCCGATCGTCCGTGGCCCCGAGGCGCGCGACCGCGTCGGCGTACGTGCGCCAGTCCACGTCGCCCGTCTGGAGGAACGCCGCGAGGTCCGTGAGCACGATCCATCGGTCGACCGCCGGTCGGTCCGGGAGCGCCACGAGCAGCCGATCGAGCAGGACCGGATCGTACCGCACGCGGTAGAAGCCGAGCGCCCCCGGATTGAGGTGCACCGTCGCGTCCGGGTCGAGCGGGACGGTCCGAGCGTGCTCCTCGAAGAGGACGCTCCGAAGCGGGCCGTCCCCGTCGATCCGGAGCGGGATCGGCCACGGTGCCTCCTCCTCCCCGGTGCTGTGGAACGAGAAGCGCTGCTGCCGAAGCTCGAGGCCCGAGGTACCGAGCGTCGCCGCCACGACCGGAACGCCCGGTCGGTCGATCCAGGGCGCGATCAGCGACGCGACCGACCGGCCCGTGCGGCCGGCGAGCGCCGCCCAGAGGTCCTCGGTGCTCGCGTTCCCGAAGCGATGCCGTTCCAGATAGTCGGTGACCCCGGCCCGGAAGAGGTCGGGGCCGAGGTACCCTTCGAGCATCCGGAGGACGCTCGCGCCCTTCCCGTAGCTGATCGCGTCGAAGATCTGGCTGATCTCCTCCGGCCGTTCGACGTGGCTGCGCACGGGATGGGTCGAGCGGAGCGAGTCCCCGTAGAGGGCCCCGCCCATTCCCCAGGCGCGGAGGAGGAAATCCTCGATCGCGTCGTACTCGGGGTGCAGCTCCTCGGTGATCTTCGACTCGAGCAGCATGGCGAAGCTCTCGTTGAGCCAGATGTCGTCCCACCGGCGCAGCGTCACAAGGTTGCCGAACCACTGGTGGGCGACCTCGTGCGCGATCGTTTCGAAGACGTCCCGTCGGGCGAACGAAGTGGAGGTGGGGTCGAGGAGAACGCGCATGTCGCGGAAGGAGATCGCTCCCCAGTTCTCCATCGCGCCGAACGACAGCTCGCTCACGGCGATCAGGTCGAGCTTCGGGAGCGGGTACGGGATCCCGTAGTACGTCTCGTAGGCCGCGAGGAGGCGGGCGCCGCTTTCGGCCGCGAACCGTCCGGTCGGTCCCCGACCGGGCGGCGCCAAGGTCTGCACGGGGACCCGGCCCGATCGGTCCTCGGCTCGGTCGAACCTCCCCACGGCGAGGTAGAAGAGGTAGGTGGCCATCGGCAGGGTCGGGGCGAAGCTCCACTCGGTGCGTCCGTCCCCCGGCCGCACTGCTTCGGCCGGCGCGTTCGCGACGACCTCTTGGTCGGATCCGGTAACGACCGTGAGGCGGAAGCGCGCCTTGCGGTCCGGCCGGTCGAGGCAGGGGAAGATGCGGCGGGCCCCTGTCGGTTCGCACTGGGTGGTCAGCAGGGTCCCGTCTCCCTGCGCGCAGCGGTAGAGTCCGATCAGCCCCCGCTCGATCACGTGGCCCGCGAAGTCGATCTGGATCGGGGACGAGGCGACCGGAGAGAGGTCGAGCTCGAGTCGCTGCTCCTCCGCCCGGACGCGGAACGGGACCTTCGCGGTTCCCGTCCGGACCGAGCGGATGTCGAGTCCGTCCGCGTCAAGAGCGAGGGAGACGAGGTCGGCCGGTCGTTCGAACTCGATCCGCCCGCTCCACGCCCCCGCGTCGGTATCCACTTCGAGACGGAGGCGGTACTCGGCGATCGACGGCGGCTCGGGGAGCGACATGCGAACGTGAGGTCCCCCCGAAGCACCGCCGGCCCAGGGGCGCGGTGGGGCGCAGGCTTCGCGAGGGATGAAGGTTGTCGGCGAGCCCCTCGGCCCGCTCTGGCCCCCGCGGTCGGGCGAACTAACGTTAAATATCGGCCGCTCGTCGCCGCGGATGGCTGACGGCCAAAGCGGCGGGGAAACACCCGGTCTCATTCCGAACCCGGCAGTTAAGCCCGCTGGCGTTCCGCGCGGTACTGAAGTGCGCGAGCCTACGGGAAACGCGGAAAGCTGTCAGCCTCTCCCGTTCCGGTCGACTCGGCGTTCCACCCCCTCGATAAGGTAATCCCTCCGGGCCGGTCGCCGGAACGATGTACCTCGGCGCGCACATCGGGATCGCGGCAGGGCTCGCGACCGCCGCACGGGCCGGGCACGAGATCGGCTGCGAGGCGATCCAGATCTTCGCGAAGAGCCCCCAGATGTGGGCGGGACCGCCCCTTTCGGTGGCCGCGGCCGAGGAGTTCCGCCGGGCGGTCCGGGCCGAGGGACTCGCCGCCACCGCCGTGCACCACGGGTACCTTGCGAACCTGGCGAGCCCGAAGGCGCCGATGCTGGCCCGCTCCCGCACGGCGTTCCGGGACGAGCTTGCCCGCGCCGAGCTCCTCGGAGTCGATGCCCTGATCTTCCATCCGGGCGCCCATCTCGGGAGCGGAGCCGCGGCCGGCCTCGCGACGATCGCGGAAAGCCTGCGGGGCATCCTCGCGGAGGTCCCGGACGGGAAGGTCCGGGTCCTGCTCGAGAACGCCGCCGGGCAGGGGACGACCCTCGGCGCGAGCTTCGACGAGCTGAAGACGGTCCTCGCCGCCGTCGACCTGCCGGCCCGCCTCGGGGTCTGCCTCGACACCTGCCATCTGTTCGCGGCCGGCCTCGACTTCCGGAGCGACGAGCAGTACGGGCAGCTCCTCGATCGGATCGATTCGACCCTCGGACGGGCGAACGTCCGCGCCTTCCATCTCAACGACGCGAAGGCGGCCCTGGGTTCCCACCTCGACCGGCACGAGAACATCGGGCGAGGTGAGATCGGGCTCGACGGCTTCCGGCATCTGGTCACGGACGCCCGCTGGACGACCGTCCCGGGATACCTCGAGACCCCGCTCGACGACCGGGGCTACGCGTGCTATGCGGAGGACCTCGCGACCCTGAGGGGGCTCCTCCGCCCGAGCCGGGCCGCCGCGCGGCCGAGGGCGAGCCCGGCGCGTCGCCCTCGCCGCTCCTCAACCGTAAAATAGAACGCCCTTCCTCCGCGCGCCGCGCATGGCGGAGGAGATCCCGGCCGAGCTCGTCGCGTCCCTCGAGTCGAAAGCGCGCGAGATCCGCCGGGCGGTCATCCGGATGACCTACGCGGCCGGCGGCGGCCATCCCGGCGGGAGCTTGTCGGTCGCGGACCTCGTCACGGCGCTCCTCTTCCATGAGATGAAATACGACCCCGCTCGGTCGGACTGGCCCGAGCGGGACCGCCTCGTCCTCTCGAAGGGCCACGCGGCCCCCGCGTTCTATGCGGCGCTCGGGGTCCGAGGCGTCCTCTCCGGCGAGGAGCTCCTCTCGCTGCGCAAGCTGGGGAGCCGACTCCAGGGCCACGTCGACCGGAACAAGCTTCCCTGGGTCGAGGCGTCGACCGGTTGTCTCGGGCAGGGGATCGGGATGGCCGTCGGCATGGCATTAGATGGCCGTCTCGCAAAGCGAGCGAACCGCGTCTATGCCATCCTGGGTGACGGAGAGTGCCAGGCCGGTCTTACCTGGGAGGCGCTCATGGCGGGCGGGCACTATCGGCTCGACCGGTTGACCGTGATCCTCGACCGCAACGGGCTCGAGACCGACGGGTCCACCGAGTCGATCATGGGCATCGAGCCGATCGCCGACAAGTTCCGCGCCTTCCGCTTCCACACCCTCGAGATCGACGGGCACGACTTCCGCCAGATCCTCGGCGCGCTCGCCGCGGCCCGGCGCACCACCGACCGTCCGACCGCGATCGTGGCCCGGACGGTGAAGGGGAAGGGCGTCTCGTTCATGGAAGGCCAGCACTCCTGGCACGGCAAGGCGCCGGGGAAGGCCGAAGCCGAGCGGGCGCTCGCGGAGCTCGGCGGGTCGTTGGAGGGCCCCGTGCTATGAGCGCCGCGCGGCCGAAGGAGAGCCTGCGCGATGCCTACGGCCAGACCCTCGTAGAGCTCGGGACGGCCGACCCGACCCTCACCGTGCTGGATGCCGACCTATCGGGGTCGACCCGTACGGTCCTGTTCGGGCAGAAGTTCCCGGAGCGCTTCTTCAACGTCGGCGTGATGGAGCCGACGATGATGACGATCGCCGCGGGCCTCGCCCTCGGCGGCCGCACCGTCTTCGCGAGCACCTTCGCGGTGTTCGCCGCGGGCCAGGCGTACAACGCGGTGCGCCAGTCGATCTGCTACAACCACGCGAACGTGAAGATCGTCGCGACCCACGGTGGCCTGCTCGTCGGGGGCGACGGCGGTACCCACCAGATGGTGGAGGACATCGGCCTCATGCGGGGCCTTCCGGGGATGACGGTGATCGTCCCGTCCGACGCCCCCTCGACCCGCGCCGCGGTCCGGGCGATCGCCGCGGAGACCGGACCGGCGTACATTCGCCTCCCGCGCGAGAACCTCCCGGTCGTGACCGACGGGACGTTCCGCGTGGGGGTGGCCGCCGAGCTGCACAGCGGCAGCGACCTGACGATCGTCGCCGTGGGCGCTCTGGTCGCGCGAGCCCTCGAGGTCGCTGAGGAGCTTATGCGCTCGGGCCTCTCGATCCGCGTGCTCGACCTCGCCTCGGTGAAGCCGTTCGACGCGGCCGCTCTCCTTCGCGCGGCCCGCGAGACCGGGGCCCTCCTCGTCCTCGAGGAACATTCGGTCCTGACCGGCGTCGGGGCGCTCGTCGCCTCGGTGACGAGCGAGAACTATCCGGTGCCGGTCCGTCGGGTCGGGGTCCCCGACGTCTTCGGTGAATCCGGCGACCCGTGGACCCTCCTCGATCGGTACGGGATGTCGGTCGAACGCATCCGCGACGAGGCCTGGGAGCTGCTCCGGCTCCGGGGCAAGGTTCAGTAGGCAGGAGGAGGTAGGGAGGGCCGCGATGCAGCTGTTCCTGGACACCGCCAGCGTGACCGAGATCCGGGCGATGTGGGAGGTCGGGATCCTCGATGGGGTCACGACCAACCCGAGCTTGGTCGCGAAGGAGGGTCGCAAGTTCGAAGAGGTCCTCCGGGAGATCTGCGCTCTCGGGATCCCCTCCGTCTCCGCGGAGGTCGTCGCGACCGACACCGAGGGAATGCTGCGCGAGGGCCGGCACCTGCGCGAGATCCACCCCTCGATCTACGTGAAGGTCCCGATGACCCCGGCCGGGCTGCGGGCGACGAAGGTCCTCGCGGGCGAGAAGACCCGGGTCAACATGACCCTCGTCTTCAGCGCGAACCAGGCGCTGCTCGCCGCGAAGGTCGGCGCCGCCTATGTCAGTCCGTTCATCGGTCGTCTGGACGATCAGGGCCAGGATGGGATGGAGCTGATCCGGGACATCGTGACGATCTACCGCAACTACCGGTTCCCGACCCAGGTCCTCGTCGCGAGCGTCCGCCACCCGATCCACATCCTCGAGGCGGCGAAGATCGGGGCCGATATCGCGACCCTGCCGTACGCGGTCATGGAGAAGCTGAGCCAGCATCCGCTCACGGACCTCGGCCTCGCCCGGTTCCTGAAGGACTGGGAGAAGGTACCGAAGGGCTGAGCCTCCGGTCCCGGACGGAGGATTATATCGGGCCCCGGGCTACGGCTCCCGCTCGTGACGGACCCCCCCCTCTTGGAGAAGTACCTCCGGCTTACCCGCGAAGCGCTCGCCCAGGTCCAGGCAGCCCCGCCCGAACGCTCGTTCCTGCGGGGCGCCTCCGACGACTTCCTCGGGATGGCCCGCGCCTACCTCGCGGACGCCGAGCACTTCGCGCGCACCGGCGACCCGGAGCGCGCGCTGGCCGCGGCCAGCTACGCGCACGCCTGGCTCGATGCGGGGGTGCGGCTCGGGATCTTGAATGGAGGCAACGATGACCAACGGTTCACGCTCTTCCGCTGACGCCGACCCGCCGTATCCCCCTGGGGTCCCGGAGGGGGTCCTCGCGGAGATCGAGGCCCATCTCCGGCAGCGGGAGCTTCGGCGGGAGGACCTGTACCAGCGGGCGCGGCGCCTGCGGCGTCTCGCCCAGGGCACGATGTCCCGCCTGCACGCCGAGGGGTCCGCCCCGGCAGACCTCGCCGAGATCCGGCGCGCGATGGCCGAGCTCGGCGACTGGCTCCGACGCGAGGGCCGCGGCGACGAGCCGCTCGCCCTCGACGCCCTTCAGGAGGCGGTGGAGGCCGTGCTCCTCGGGGCGATCGTCGACCGTAGCCCAATCCCGGGCCCGTCGGACCTCGGGGTCGATCCCGAGCCGTATCTCCTTGGCCTCGGCGATGTCGTCGGGGAGGTCCGGCGGCTCGCGCTCGACCGGCTCGGCCACGACGACCTCGCCGGCGCGGAGGCCGCGCTCGCGCTGATGGAGCGCCTGACCCGCACGCTGCTCAAGTTCGACACGACCCGCGCGATCGTTCCGCTCAAGCCGAAGCAGGACACGGCGCGCGCGCTCCTCGAACGGACCCGCGGCGAAGTCGTGATGGCCCGGTTCTGGGCCCGGGCGCGTCCGCCCGCGGGGGCGGGTCCATGAGCGCCGCTCGCCGGGTGGTCGGGGTCATCGGCGGCTCGGGCGTCACGGGGATCTTCGAGGGCGGCGCGTCGCGGACCCATCGGGTCGCGACGCCCTGGGGCGCTCCCTCCGGGCCGATCGAGGAGGGCGAGGTCGGCGGGCTCCGGGTGCTGTTCCTCCCCCGGCACGGTCCCGGCCACACGATTCCGCCCCATCGGGTCAACTACCGGGCGAACGTCGACGCGCTCCGCTTCCTTGGGGCCGAGGCGATCGTGACCGTGAGCTCCGTCGGCTCGCTCAAGGAGGAGCTGCCGCCCGGCACGTTCGTGCTCCCGGCCCAGTTCCTGGACTTCACGAAGCAGCGCCCGACCACGTTCTACGACGGCGGGCGCGTCTACCACGTCTCCCTCGCGGACCCATTCTGCCCGGATCTCTCGCGGGCGGCGGCCCAGGCCGGACGGGCCGTCGGCACGCCGTTCGCCGAGGGGAAGACGTACGTCTGCGTCGAAGGGCCGCGGTTCAGCACGCGGGCCGAGTCCGCCTTCTTCCGGACGATGGCGGACGTCATCGGCATGACCCTCGTACCCGAGGTCACCCTCGCGCGGGAGCGGGCCCTCTGCTACGTCTCCCTCGCGATGGTCACCGATTTCGACGTCTGGGCGGACCGCCCGGTCGAGGCGAAGGAGATCGTGGAGACGATGCACCGCAACGTCGAGCGGATGGGGCGTCTATTGGCGGCCTTCCTTCCCTCGATCGCGAAACCGCCAGGCTGCACGTGCGCCCAGGCGCTCGATCACGCGAGCGTCTGACCAAGTCGAAACCGAACGTCCCGCGGGTCAGGTCCGGGCGCCCCGGCGCACGGTGATCGGGATCCGATTCGCGGAGAACTCCCGCTCGGCGATCTCCACCGGGTCGACCAGGGTCGGCGGCACATCGATCAGGATGGGAGCGCCCAGCGAGATCTGGAGCGCCCGCGCGCCGAGGATGCGGGCGCGCTCGAAGCGAGTGTAGTCGCCCGCACCCAGGGGTCGGGGCACCGGTCGCTCGCTCACGGTCCCGCTTCCCATGGCCGCGGCGGTCTCGGCGGCCGTCAAGGGCACGGCCACTCGGGGCACGGTATTTACCATTTGCTGCGCGAACCGCCCCGCCCGGGCGCCGCTCCGCAAGAGAAACATAGGGGCCGTGCTAGGCCGCGCTCGTGGCGGGGCTGCGGCGGCGGTACTACTCGGACCTCCTGCGGCGCATCGCGCCGTTCCTGTCGGTGTTCGCGGCCGTCTACGTGGCAACCTCGTTGATCTTCTACGAGCTCGAGCGATCGAGCGGGATCACGCTGTTCAACTCCTTCTACTGGGCGATCGTCACCATCTCGACCGCCGGCTACGGGGACATCGTGCCGACGAACACCTTCGCGAAGGTCGACGCGATGGCCACCCTGTTTATCCAGATCTTCCTGTTGGGGTACCTGATCACCGTGATCGCCACGGCCGTGACCAGCGAGCAGCAGAAGCGGTCGCTCGGCCTGCTCGGGACCGACCTCGAGGGGCACATCGTCGTCCTGGGGTACACCTCCGTCGGCCGGGCCGCCGTCCGCGAGCTCCTCGCGCAGGAGCAGCGGGTCGCGGTCATCGCGGAGTCGGCGGAGGAGGTCCCGAACATCCGCGCGCTCGCGCCCGAGGGCCGACTCTACGCCACCTACGGGGCCGCCGCGGACCGGGACATCCTCGAGCGGGCGAACGTGCCGGCCGCCCACAGCGTCATCGTGTGCACGAGCGACGACGCCACCAACATGATCGCCGCGCTCAACGTCCGCGCGCTCGCTCCTTCGGTGCGGGTGGTCGTCTCGGTCCAGCGGCCCGAGCTGCGGGACACGCTGCGGTCCGCGGGCGTCACGTACGTCGCGAGCCCCTCGGACATGGGCGGCCGCCTCTGCGCGAGCGCCGCGTTCGAGCCGGACGTCGCGGTCGCGCTCGAGGACCTGAGCGCCGGGGACGTCCGCTCCGACATCCAGGAGTACCTCCTTTCCGAGCGGTCGCCGCTCGTCTCGCTCGCCTTCGACGCTGCCGCCGCCGAGGTCCGCGAGCGGACCGGCTGCCTATTGATCGGGTACGCGCGGCCCGGGAAGAACGGGGAGTTCGAGACGTCGATCAATCCGTCGGCCGACATCGCGCTCCGGGCCGGGGACGCGGTGATCCTCCTCGGTACCGTCGCCAACACGGCGCGCTTCCGCCGCTGGTTCGGGGTCGATCAGGGCCGATAGGTCGGCAGCGGCGCGGCCCCCGTTTTATAGCGCGCGGCGGTGCGCGCGGCGATGGCGCTCGTACCGTTGAGCTACTACGCGCTCCTCGAGGTGTTCATCTTCCTCGCGGTGGCGGAGCTGCTCCACTCCTTCACCTCCAAGGTCGGGCTGCCGAACCTCGTCTCCGACGTGCTCCTCGGCATCCTCCTGAGCGGCTTCGCGCTCGGGGGGATCCTCAACGCGCTGTTCGGCGCGCCGATCTTCGTCGTCAACGATTACCTGTTATTGTTCGCCGACTTCTCGGTGATCCTCCTCCTGTTCGCGGCGGGGCTCGCGGGTGGGTTCGCCGGCCTTCGGAGCGCGGGGGTGGGCGCGCTCGCGGCCGCGCTCGCCGGCGACCTCGTGCCCTTTCTCGCGGTGTTCGCGCTCTTCTCCCAGTTCTACTCGCTGAGCGTGGCCCTCCTCCTGGGGGTCGCGGCGTCGGGGACGAGCTCGGCGGTCGTCGCCTCGCTGCTGCAGAGCGAGGATCTGCGCGGCAGCGACCCCGGCCACTTCATGATGAACGTCTCGGCGCTCGACGACGTGGTCGCGCTCCTGTTCCTCTCGGTCGCGCTCACCATCGTGGGCGGTCAGGCCGGGGTGCTGGCCGTCACGGGCGGGGTCCTCGAGCTCGTCGCGGCGTGGATCATCCTGCTCCTCGCGGCCGTCCTCATCCTCCCGCGCCTGCTCCGCATCCGCCGACTGCGGGAGACCCGGGGGATGCCGTTCCTCTTCCTGTTCGTGATCATCGTGATCGTGGTCTCCCTCGGGTTCTCCGCGATCATCGGCGCGTACATCGCGGGGATCGCGATCGCCGAGAGCCTGGTCGCGAGCCGTACCCGGGAGCTCACCGAGGTCCTGCTCCTCCTGTTCGGCTCGTTGTTCTTCGTCGTGACCGGCGCCCAGTTCGATTTCCACATCCTCTTCCAGCCGGGGGTGGTCGTCCTCGCGCTCGTGCTGGCCGGGATCGCCGCCCTCGGGAAGTTCGCGGGCGTCTATCCGCTCGCCCGGCGCCGCTTCGACCCGGCCACCGCGAGGACGGTGGCGCTCGGCACCGTACCGCTCGGGGAGATCGGCCTCATCGTCGGAGCGATCGGGATCACGAGCGGGGTGCTTTCGCAGACCCAGCTCGGGGAGATCCTCCTGATGTCGCTCCTGACGACGCTCGTCGCCTCCTTCTTGTTTCGGCGGGGCGCGCGACGAATTCGTCCGGCACCCTCGGGGTCCCCGGTCGGCGCTCTCGTTTCCGCCGCGAACTCCGGGATCGGAAAGTAGCACTCCCCGCTCTCGGAATCGGGACTCCCGGGAGCGGCCCGGGCCTCGGGCGACAACCCTATCGGAACGGACGCCCTCGACCTTCTAGGGGCCGGGGCAGCCGATGGCGGTCGAGCAGTGTCCGAAGTGCGGAAGACCGGTCGCGCACTACGAGGACCGGGAGATCCGGGTCCGCTGGTGCGGCTTCCCCGAGGCCCATTACTGGGACTGGCAGCTCAAGGTGCCGAAGCTCACGCTGCGTCCCTGAGCCGGGGCGGCCGCCGCGACGCCTGACGCCGAACGTGGACGGCGAACGCGAGCACCTCCCGGGCGCCGGCCGGCTCGATGGGGGGCCGGTCGGGGAAGGCGCCGGAGAGCACGGCGAGGAGGAACCGTCGCGCCGCCCTGCGGGTCTCGGCGAGGGTCCGGCCCTCCACGGTCCCGAGCCCATCGACCCAGGCGAGGTAGCCGGTGGGCGTCCGGAAGATGCGAACCTGGAACGCGGACGTGCCCCGTTCGTTCGCCGGGCGAGACTTCTCGGCGTTGGCGAGGTCGTGAAACGGCCGCCCGGCTCACGAAGGCGGGGTCTCGGGTCGCCGTGCGAGGAAGAGCGCGTGTTCGGCGCCCGGCTCCGGGATCCGGGTCTGGTGGAGGACCTCGAACCCCGTCTCCTCGAGCCAGCGCTCGTAGGTGCGGGCGTCGGCGTGGCTCCAGTACATCGTCGCGTTCGAGCCGAGCCAGTTCGCCTCGGTGCCGGTATACGCTTCCTGCCCGGTGACCACGAGGAAGATGCCCCCGGGGCGCAGCCAGCGGTGGACCTTCGCGAGGAGCGGGCGGTGGGCATCGAGGGGGACATGGATCAGGGCGTACAGGCAGAGCACGCCACCGAACGTTTCGGAGCGGAACCGGACGGCGGTCATGTCCGCCCGTAGGAACCGGGCGTTCGGCACGAGGCGACGGGCCCGCTCGATCTGCACGTCCGAGATGTCGATCCCCGTGACCCGGAACCGTCCGGAGAGCCGACGCGCGTCCGGGACCCCGCACCCGCAGCCGAGGTCGAGCACCTCGGCGCCCGCCGGCACCGAGCGGAAGAACGGGCGGAGCCACGTCTCATGATCGCGCTGCGTGTGCCCGAAGGCATCCGCTCCGGCGTCGTCCCGCCGGTAGATCGTCGAGACCCGGTTGAACCCGTCCCGCACCGTCTCCTGCGGGCAGGTCCGGGAGCGGCCGCGCCCGGGACGCGGGCGATCGACCTGCGAGGGAGACATGGGTGCGTATACGAGCCCGCGCGGCGCGGAAATAGTTAGAGGTGCGGTCCGGGGGGGACCGCCCGTCAGGCGTACCCGAACTGTCGGCGAGCGAAGTCGCTCATGCGGTCCGGACCCCACGGCGGCTCCCACACGATCTCGACCTTGACGGCGCCGAGACCCGAGGCTTCGCGCGCGGTCCGGGTCACCTCCTCGGCGAACGCCTCGACCGCAGGGCAGCCCGGGCTCGTCAGCGTCATCCGAATCGTGAGCTCGCCGGTCGGGCCCCACTCCATCCCGTAGATGAGGCCGAGGTCGACGACGTTGAGCGGGATCTCGGGGTCATAGACGTTCTTGAGCGCCTCCCGGATCCGCGCTTCGGTCGCCTCGTGGCCCGGGCTCCGGGAGGCGCCGGGGGGAGGCGCCGACGGGGCCGAAGGGGGGGCTGCGGCGGCGGGGGGCGACAGCGGGGACGGCAGGAACGGCCCGACGACCTCGAAGCCGGGAGGATTCTGGTCGGTGCGATAGCGCACCTCGGCGTCCCGCAGGAACCGTAGGCTGCTCTCGTCGAGCAGCAGGCGGATCCCCTCGATCTCGAGCGGCCGGTCGCGGGGCGACGGTCGGTCGATCATCATCTGCGCGTGGGGCCGCATGCCGCGTTCGACCCAGATGCGCACGCCCGAGCCGGCGGGGTGGCCCGCCAGCGCGGCGGTGAGCGCCTTCCGCGCCTCCAAAGTGAGGCGCAGCCGGACCGTCTCGACCGGTTCGCCGTCGCTTCGGGCCCCGGTTCCCTTCGGGTGCGCGTCGGGCATGCTACGGGGGAACGAGCGCGTCGAACCTCTTTACGCCTATCGGGTCGGGTCGTTGCGCGCGCTAGCCGCCGGTCACGTCCTGGAGGAACTCGCGCACGGTGCCGAGGAACTCCCGCGGCTGCTCGAGGATCTCCATGTGGCTGCTGTGGGGCAGCACCCGGAGGTGGGCGGGCTCGATCCGCTCCGCCATCTCCATCGACGGCTCGAGGAAGAAGTCGTACTTGCCGACCACGACCGCGCTCGGGACTTCGATCTTCGAGTAGTACTTGCGGCCGTCCCACGCGGCGATCGTCCCATCGACCGTGAACTCGTCGCCGGTGCGGGTCATCATCGCGTGGTAGACCTTCGGGCTCGACTTGGTCGCCGACCAGTCGCGTGGGGTCTCGTTCAGGAACCGCGTCGAGAACGGGCGGGTGATCTCCGCGGTGAGCTTCTGGTACTCCGGCGTGTCGAAGGCCTTGGCCCGGGTCAGCTCGCGCAGCCGAGCGCGCTGCCGGGGGGAGGCGGCCGAGACCATCATCCGGTTCGCCACGCGGACCTCCTCGGCGCTCCCGGCCGTGGCGCAGAGGAGCAGCGAGGTGAGGCGGGCCTCGTGGCGGTGCGCGTACTCGAGCGCGACGAACCCGCCCGCCGAGTAGCCCAGCAGATGGAGCTCCCGGATTTTGAGCGCGCGTCGGATTGCCTCGACGTCCTCGGCCATGTTCGATATCGTGTACTCCGACGCGTTCTTGGGTCCCCAGCTCCGTCCGACGCCCCGCGGATTGAACAGGACCACCTGGAGGTTCGCGTGGGCGAGCTTGAGCAGTCCTCGGAGGTAGTGGTAGGTGAGGCCCGGTCCGCCCGGGTGGACGAGCAGCGTGGCGGGACCCTTCCCCTGAGCTACGTACTCGAAGGACCGGCCTCCCGGAACCGTTACCGTGCGAACGCTTGCCATCCTCAGGAGCTAGCGCTTCCGACCCAAAAGCCTCACGACCCGGGACCGGGAAGCCGACCGGAGGTCATGGAAGGTGTTTACAGATTTGTAACACACTGTTAAAATGTTAGGGTGTGTGTCCAGGATGTCGGGCTACCCACTCTCGGCCGCCGGTTCAGAACGCCGGGGCCCGTCCCGACGCGTCCACCCGTCCGTCGCCCCGCGGGTCGATCCCGACCTCGAGGTGGTCGGTCGAGAGGATCCCCTGGGCATGGCCGACCAGCGACCGCTCCGCGCCCAGCCGGCGGGCGCCGGGGATCGAGAGCCCGTCTTCGACGAAGAGCTCGGCCGATCGATAGATCGAGGCTGGCAGCGCGAAGCGGGGCGCTTCGATCGCCGCACGAATCCCGAGCCCCCGGTCGAGCACGCGGGTCAGGATCTGCACGTTCGTCTGCGGCTGCACGTCCGCTCCCATCGTGCTGAGGAAGAGCTCGGCGTCCGGTCGGCGAACGTAGAGGGCCATCAGGGTGTGGAACGTCCGCGCCCCCGGCGCGAGCGCATTGTGATGGTGCGGATCGAGCGTGAAGTAGGAGGCCCGATTGTGGAGGTTGATCCCGGTCCCGGCGACCGTTTGGCCGCTCCCGAACCCCATGTAGTTGCTCTGGATCGCGCTGATGCCGATCGTGCCGTCGGTCACGGAGAACGCCGTCGTGTCGCCCTGCGCATCGGTGCCGACCGGCGGCGGTGCCTCCGCTGCATACGCGTAGTCGGGTTCGAGCAGCTCGGGGGGAAAGCCGACGCGGGCCGGGTCGCCGATGTACCGGGCCCGGTAGGAGTACGCGATCGGCAGGGTCCGGAGCAGATGATCGAGGAACTCGGCCTCCGAGGCCGCCGCGAGGTCGTGCCGGGCGAGCAGGTTCAACCAAAGGAGCGCCGTCGCACCCTGGCTGTTCGGCGGGGTGGTGAAGACCTCGTGCCCCCGGTACCGGATCGAGAGCGGGTCGCGCCATTCGGCCCGGTAGGCGTCGAGGTCCGGGAATGCAAGGAGCCCCCCCTTGCGCTGCGCATCCGCCGCGATCTCGCGCGCGACGGCCCCGTGGTAGAATGCGTGGCCCCGGTCCTCTTGGAGGCGGGTCAGCGTGCGGCCCAGGTCGGGCTGACGGAGGATCCCGCCCGAACGCACGCCCCCGTAGATCCGGTGCCAGTCGGCATCCGCCCGTGCGGCCGTCGTCTGGCACGACCGGGCGAGGCTCTCGGTGGCGGGGAACCCCTCTTCCGCGAGCCGGATTGCCGGGGCCAGGAGGTCCCGGAACGGCAGGCTCGTCCGTTCCGCGAGGAGGGTCCACGAACCCACGAGACCCGGCACGGTCAGGCACGAGAGCGGACCCGACTCGGGCATGCGGGTGTGGCCGAGCTCGCGCAGGCGGTCGATGCTGGCCGCCGCCGCGGCCGGGCCGCTTCCGTTCACCGTGCGGACCGCCCCGTCGTGCACGACGGCGAAGAAGTCAGAGCCGAGGCCGTTCGTGTGGGGCTGGACGACGGTGAGCGCCGCGCTGGTGGCGATGAGGGCATCGTAGGCGTTCCCCCCTCTCGCCAGTATCGATTCGCCGGCCGCGGTGCTCAGAGGGTGGTTCGAGGCGACCGCGCCGGGCACCCTGGGGCCATGACCGGCAGGGCTATGGCCCTGACGACCCCACCCCGCGGGGCGGCCCAAGGTACGAGCGCTCGGGCGCCCGAACCGGACCGAAAAGAGAAGGTGCGGGCACCGGGATTTGAACCCGGGTTATAGGCTTGGCAAGCCTATGTGATAACCAGACTACACTATGCCCGCGCGCCCGGGGGCCATTGCCCACGCTATCTAAAGGCTCGCCCGCGGAACGCGCCGGGCGCCCGGCGCCCTTCGGCGGGAAGCGGCCCCCGCCTCCCGCGGCGATCGGTCCCTCCTGCGCGTCGGGCGCGGCCCGTTCGACCCGATCGCCCGAGAGCGTCCGGTGGGCCCACGGCGTTAATAGCACGGCGACCCCCTAGTCCGAGCACGGTGGGGCCTTTGGCCGATGTCTGGAAGGAAGGCGACACCGTGGCGCTTCGGCGCCGAGGCGTACCGCCAATCCTCGTTCGGCTCGCCGCCGGCCCCCAGAAGGTCGGGGATTACGGGGTGCTTGACCTGAGCCCGCAGATCGGACAGGCGCCCGGCGGGACGGTGGTCTGGCTCGACGTCGCCTACCGGGCCCTGCGCCCCTCGCTCGCCGACCTGCTCGCTACGATCCGCCGGGGAGCACAGATCGTCACCCCGAAGGATGCCGTGGAGCTGCTCTACCTCGCCGGCGTGGGTCCGGGGGCCCGCGTGGCGGAGGCCGGGGCCGGGAGCGGCGCCCTGACCCTCGTGCTGGCGCACGCGGTCGGCCCGACGGGTCGGATCTTCACCTACGATCGCCGTTCGGACTTCCTCGAAACGGCCCAGGCGAACGTCCGGCGCGCCGGCTTCGCCGACCGGGTCTCGTTCCGAACCCGGGACGTCGTTCGGGACGGATTCGACGAGGCGGAGCTCACGAGCGTGGTCCTCGACCTGCCCGAGCCGTGGGCGGTCCTGCGCTCGGCCCTCGGCTCCCTCGTGACCGGGGGGTATGCGGCGACGTTCTCCCCCACGTACAACCAGCTCGAACGGACCGTGCGCGAGTTCCGGTCGGTCGGCTTCGACGAGGTGCGGGCGGTCGAGGTCCTGGAACGGGCGCTCCATGTCGGTGAAGGGGGCACCCGACCCGAGTTCGAGATGCTGGGCCACACCGGCTTCCTGGCGACGGGCCGGAAGATCGACTGACGATGGCGTTCGCGTCCCTGCCGCTCTCGCTCGGCGCCCTGGTCGGGGTCGGCCTCTCGGGAGGATTCGTCTGGTGGGAGGTCGGCCGGTATGCGACTCCCCAGGTCCCCGAAACCCTGTTCGATGAGCGGCGCGAACTGTTCGGATATACCGCCGGGTTGTTCGTCGGCGTGCCGATCGCGCTCGCCTTCATCCTCTACGCCCTCTCGATGGCCAATGGCGCGCTCCTGAGCGCGCTCCTGTTCCTGGGCGTGCTGGTCGGGGGGACCGAGGTCGCCCAATGGGCGCTGCTCCGCAGCCGGTTCTGGGGGGGGAGCGAGAGCGGGCCGTTCTACGCCCTGGGGTACCGGGCCGCCATCGGTGGGATCGTGGCGCTCGCGCTCGTCACGCAGTACTTCGGCGCCACGAATCCGACCCCGGACGGGATCGCGCTCGTGGTGATCGAGTCCGTCGCGGTCGTCGCGCTCGAGGTGGCGGGCGCCCTCCTCTCGACCCGGGCCGCGCCCGGCAGCGGGCGCCTCGGCGGCGGTCCCGTCTCGGGGGCGATCTTCGGGGCGGTCGGCTTCTTCCTCTTGGGCCTCGGGACGATCGCCGGGGAGGCCACCGCGTACGGAGGGGCGCTCGTCGCCCTCTTCGGTGCCCTCCTCGTGTATCGGCGACTTCGGCCGATCCTCGCCGCCGTACCTCCGCCGTCCAAGGGACCGCCACCGGCCCGACCGGTGACCACCGGGGCGTACGGTCGGACCGACCGTCCTGCCCCCTCTCCCAGCGGCCGCCCGGCGGACAAACGCTGAGCCGGGAACGGTCGTGTCGTCGGCGGGAAGGCCGGGTCCGCAAGGGGTAACGAGATAAAGGGCCCGGTCTCCCGCCGAGAGGATGCCTTCCACGCCCGAACCCGTGCCGTTCTCTCGGCGGTTCCGCTACGCGCTGCGCACGTACCGCGCCGCGATCTCGGTCTTCGTCCTCGCGGTCGGGTCGTTCCTTACGGTCCTCGCGGCCGGCTACTTCACGCCGCTCGCGAACTCCGGACCGTTCCCGGCGATCAACGGAATGACCGCCCAGCCGACTACGAACTACAATCTCCTCTTCGTGATCCTCGGGCCGATCATCGTGATCGTCGGCGCCTACCTCGTCGGCGCGTACTACAACGCCCGGCACCAGTTCGAGCGCCTGATGGTGACGAAGAGCAAGGCCGAGTTCCTCCGCAACATTCCCGAGCTCGAGCGGCTCCTCTGGGACCTCACGCCTCTGGACGAGCGTCGCTATGAGGACAAGTGCGCGGAGCTGCGCGTCCGCCGCTGACGCTCCGCTGTCGTCCGCGTTAAGTACCGCGGTCCGGTCCGCGCGGGAGGGGACCCACGAGCGCGCCGGTTAAGGGCGACGGATTCACCTTTCGGCGGCTGGAGAAGCCCGAGGAGTTCCGCCAGGTCGACGAGCTCCATCATGCGGTCTGGGGACCGCAGGGAACGGTGGGCGTGCCCCCGCCGCTCCTCCGGGTCCTGCAGGACAACGGGGGCTTGGCGCTCGGCGCGTTCGTCGACATCCACCTCGCCGGCGTCACGGCGTCGTTCATCGGCTGGGACGGCGGGACCCTCTACCACGTCTCCCACCTCACCGCGGTCCGACCGGAGTACCAGAACCATCACCTTGGGTTCCGCCTGAAGGCGTTCCAGCGCGACGAGGTGCTGAAGCTCGGGCTTTCGGAGATCCGGGGTGTCTTCGACCCCCTGCAGAGCCGGAACGCCTGGCTCTTCGTGCGACGGCTCGGGGCCCGGCCCGACCACTATCTCCCCCATTACTTCGGCCAGCTCGGCGACACGGTCAACCTCGGCAGCGAGACCGACCGGGTCCGCTACCGGTGGGCGCTCACGGACCCGACCGTCGAGTCGCGGCTCGCGGGGCAGCGGCCGACGCCGGAGGAGGAGCATCGCCGCTGGGAGCGGTCGAGCGCGATCGTTGAGACCGAGACGGGCGACGCGGGCCTGCCCGTGCCGACCGTCGTCGCCGAACCGAGCGGGTCGAGCGCCCATCTCGAGGTGCCGTTCGACCTGGCCGCGGTGCGCGAGCACGACCCGGGAAGCCTCCGCAGATGGCGCCACGCGGTCCGCGACGCCTTCCGGGCCGCCGTCGACCTGGGGTACGAGGTGGATGATTTCGCGGTGATTACCGCGGAGCACCAGCGCCGGAGCTTCTACCTGCTCTCTCCGAAGCGGGCGGCCGGAAGCGTATAAGCGACCGCGCCGCCTGCGGGGGCGGAGAGGCTTCCGTTGTCCGCCGCCCGGAGTCCGGACCGCGCCTCGCGCGTCCTTGTGGTCGTCCTCCTGGTCGCGCTCGCGGTGGGCGCGGCGGCGAGCCTGATCCTCGGGGCGGCGACCGGGCCGAGCGGCCCGCCCGTCAAGGTGAGCCAACTGGTCGTCCCGAGCGCGTGGGTCGGGTATGGGTCGCTCGCGTTCTTCGGTGTCGTGATCGCCCTGTTCCTCTACCAGCGGCTCACGGGCGGATCGACCGGGATCCCTCATCGTTTCGTGGTCAACTTTCTCGTCGTGCTTCTCATCCTCCTCCTCTTCCTCGTCGTTCTCCGTGCGTTCAACGGAGCGGGGGTGGCCCCGACCGGCGCGGTCGGTACCGGCGGGAATTCGACGGTGACCCCGCCGCCGTCGCCGAACGGCTCGACGAATCTCACCCCGGTCACCAACGTGACCCCGTTCCTGATCCCCGCCCTGCCCGGTTGGGCGCTCTTTGCCGTCGTCGCGGTCGTCGTGGTGTTCGCGGCGGCGGTCGCCCTGCCGGCCGCGCGGACCGCGCTCTATACTCGACGGTCGGAGCGGAGCCAGCGTCGGTCCGAGGCCGCCACGATCGACCGGGTCCGGGGCGCCCTCCAGGGCGCGGTCCGTCAGCTCGATCTCGGGGAGGACCCGCGGGAGGTGATCGTCCGACTTTACGGGCAGTTCCTGGGCCGGCTCTCTCCCGTGCTGGGATGGGTCGACGCCGAAACCCCGGAGGAGATCCGTGCCCGTCACCTCCTCGGGCTCGGCATCCGTCCGTCCGCGGCGGAAACCCTCACCCGTCTGTTCGAGGAGGCGCGGTACTCCTCCCATCCGCTCGGCCCCGATCACTTGGCCCAGGCCCGCGCGGCGATCGAGGCCGCGCTCGAGGATCTGGACCGACGGACCGAGGCGACCCGATGAAGCGTCCGTTCGGCTGGCTCCTGCCGGTACTGGCCGGGATCGCGACGGCGCTGGCGATTTGGGCGGATCCCGCGAGCTCGCTCGCCCTCGCGATGGCCGTCGTCGCGGTCGCCGCCGGGGGATTGGTCTTCGCGGAGATCGGGCTCCGCACGTGGCTGGCCGGCCGACCGAGCTCGCCTCCGGCGCTCCGCGAAGCCCCGTTCTCCGTCGACCTGCGGTTCTCGTTCCGCTCGGGCCGTCTCGGCCGGGAGTCGATCCTCACGCTCGTGGACCAGCTCGATCGCCGGGGGGGGAACCCGGCGCTGCCGGTGCGCGCCCGGAAGGAGGTCGAGCACCTCGTGGGGCTCGAACCGGCGGCGTTCCGCGCGGAGCTCTCGCGACGGCTCGATGAGCTCGAAGGGAGGGTCGGGTGAGCGAGGCCCTCCCGCCGGCGGCGGGCCTCCGGTGGACCCCGCTCGCGTTCCTGCTCCTGGCGGCCGGCGGGGCGCTCCTCGTGGGGGGGGTGGCGGTCCGTTCCCCGGTGCCGCTGTTCCTCGCGCTCCCGCTGCTGCTCGCGGGACCGGCGGCGGCCTTCGGCGGTCCGCGCGGTCCCCCCGCGATACGGGTCGAGCGCGCGCTCTCGGGAAGCCTCATGGCGGTCGTGCTCGAGGGGCGGGCCGAGGTCGACGAACGGACCGACCCGCTCGACCTCGAGGTCTCGCTGAGCGACCCCGAAGGCCTTACGCCGACCGCACCGCCGTCGATCCGTCGCACCGATCGGTCGCTCGAGTTCGAGTTCCGTTGGCAGGCCCGGGAGCCGACGATCACCCTGGTCCCTTCCCCCCGGATCGTCTGGCGGGATGCCGCCGGCCTAGTCGAGCGGACCGCGGAGTTCGCGGCGCCTCCGCTCGTCGCCGAGCGCCATCCTCCCGAGATCGTGCGCATCGGCGCGGTCCGCCTCCGCCGCACCCTCGCGGTGCCGGGGGAGACACGGTCGCACCGGGTCGGTGCGACGGGGGAGTTCTACGGGCTTCGCGAGGCGGCCCCCGGCGACCCGAGCCGTCACATCAACTGGCGGGCGAGCGGTCGGGCCGGTCGGCTGTTGGCGAACGAATACCTTCTCGACCGCACGGGGGATGTCCTCCTCCTGCTCGATGCCCGCGGTTCCTCGCTCGGCCCGGCGGTGGACGAGCGCCTGCTCGCCCTCTCCCGGGCCGCCGCGGCCGGCATTGCCACCTCCTTCCTGCGGGAGAAGGCGCGGGTCGGGGTGGGTCTCTTCGGGGAGTTCCTGAGCGTGGTCCCGCTCGGCGCCGGCCGGGCCCAGGAGATGCGGGTGCGTTCCCGGCTCCTTAAGGCCCGTCTCGGCCCGCCCGGAGTCCCCTCGGAGCGCGGGGCCGTCGCGGTGAGTCGGTACTTCCCTCCGGGACTCACGACGATCCTCTTCTCGACGCTCGCCGACGATAGCTCGGTCGACCTCGTGAGGCATCTACGGCGGCGCGGCTATCCCACGATCGTCCTGAGCCCGTCGTCGATCCCGCTCGAGGCCGAGCGCGGGACGCTGCCGGCCGACGACGAGGCGCTCGCGCTGCGGATCCTCCGGCTCGCGCGTCGGACGCAGGTGGACCGGACCTGGCAGGAGGCGCCGACCGTGGACTGGGAGGACTACTGGTCGCTCGAACGGTTCGTCGAGCTCCTGCGGCGACCGGCGACCCGGAGGCTTGGATGAGCGCGCCGGCCCCCGCGCCCCGATTTCGCGGAATCGTATCGGGGGCGCTCCTGCTCGTCGCGAGCGGGCTGTTCGGCTACTTCGGTACCCTCCCGGTCCCGCTCGGAGCCGGGTTGGCCCTCGGGCTGACCGGGGCCGCGCTCGCGCTGCGGGCCCAAGCGAGGGCGCGGCTTCGGGCGATCGCCCCGGTCCCTGCGCTGGCCGCGCTGCTCGTCGCCGCGCTCGCGAGCCCGCTCGGCCTCCTCCCGGAGCTGCTCGCCGGGATGGCCGGGCTTGCGTTCCTCGCTTGGCTCGCGGACGACCCGACCCGTCCGGCGGGCGGTCTCGGGCGCGCCCGAATGACCCTGTTGCTCCCGGCGCTCGCCCTGGGGATCGCGTGGGCCAGTGCCCTCCTCCTCCCCTCGCGGGCCGCCCCGATCGGGGTCGCCGGCGGGCTGCTCGCCGGGGCGCTCGTCGCCCTCGCGATCCTCATCGCCCGGCCCGGGGCGTTCGACCGGGAGGAGGCAACGATTTAGGATGGGGATCCCTTTCCCAGGTCGGCGCGGCTCCGTGCCGTGCCCGGGTACCGACGAAGGGTCCCTCTTGACTCAATGCGGACGGGTCGTCCGCCGAGGATGACGTGAGGACAACCCCGGTGTCCGACAGCCCCGGCCGGGGTCAGACCGCCGAGAGGGCGAGGGCCTGCCGTGACGCGGATCGTTACGGCCGGGGAACACCGGCGCCGCGCCGGTCCGCCCGGGGTCAGTGCCTTCCTTATACCGTCGGGGACTGCCGCGCGCCCGGGGGGTGGACATGCACGGGGTAGAAGCGAGGGAACTCGCCGGTCGCATCCGTGCCGCGGTCGCGACCGCGATCGTCGGCCGGGACGAGGCCGTCGACCTCGTCCTCACCGGCCTCATCGCGGACGGCCACCTCTTGATCGAGGACCTCCCCGGGCTCGGCAAGACGTTGATGGCGAAGTCGTTCGCCCGGGCGCTGGGGCTCGAGTTCCAGCGGATCCAGTTCACCGCCGACCTTCTTCCCCACGACATCACGGGCGCGGAGCTCCTCGACCCGACGAAGTCCGAGTTCGTCTTCCGGCCGGGGCCGCTCTTCACGAACCTCCTGCTCGCGGACGAGATCAATCGCGCGCCGCCGAAGGTCCAATCGGCCCTCCTCGAGGCGATGCAGGAGTACCAGGTCACGAGCGAGCGGTCGACCTACCCCCTCCCTCGGCCGTTCCTCGTCATCGCCACGGAGAACCCGCTGGAGCTCGAGGGAACCTATCCTCTGCCCGAGGCCCAGGTCGACCGCTTCCTCCTCCGCCTCCAGGTCGGCTATCCGACGCCCGAGGAGGAGCGGCAGGTCCTCGAACGTCGGCGCGCCCGCAAGACCGAGGCGATCGAGGTCGCCCCGGTGAGCGACGTCGCGACCTTCCGACAGCTCCAGGCGGCGGTCGAGGAGGTCGAGCTCGATGCCTCCGTGGCCACCTACCTGGTCGATCTCGTCCGGGCCACGCGGGGCGACGCCCGCTGCGAGGTCGGCGCCTCCCCGCGCGGATCGCTCGCGCTGCAGAAGGTCGCGCGGGCGCGGGCGCTCCTCCAGGGCCGGGACTTCGTCCTCCCCGATGACGTCAAGGCGCTCGCCGTTCCGGCGCTCGCGCACCGGGTGATTGTCAAGCCCGAGCCCTGGATCCGCGGGGTCCGGGGCGAGGCGATCGTGCGGGCGGCGATCGAGCGAACGGTCGTCCCCAAAGCGGGGTAGCGGTCCGTCCGACGGCAAGGGTTTTCTGGGAGGCCCGGGTCCGAGGTCGCGATGGCCGAACTTCCGATCGTTGTGATCGCCGATCCGATCGACGCCACGGCGGTCGAGCGCCTCCGCTCGGGTCCCTGCCGAGTCGTCGACGCGAGCCGCGACCCGACCCGCCTCGCCGAGCACCTCGCGGAAGCTTGGGGCCTCATCGTCCGGAGCCGTACGAAGGTCACGGCCGCCCTCCTGGCCCAGGCCCCGCATCTTGCGCTGGTGGCGCGGGCCGGGGTCGGGGTCGACAACATCGACATGGCCGCGACCGGGGCCCGGGGGATCCGGGTCGTGAACGCGCCGGCGGCCGCCACCCAGAGCGTCGCCGAGCTCACGGTGCTCTTTGCCCTCCTCCTGGTCCGCGGGCTCCATCCCCTGATCGTCTCCACGAAGGCCGGACGCTGGGAGCGCGGGACGCACGGGGCGGAGCTCGCCGGCCGGACCGTCGGCTTCGTGGGATACGGACGCACCGCGCGCCACGCGGCCCGCTACCTCGCCGCGCTCGGAGCGCGGTGCGTCGCCTACGACCCGTTCGTCCCACGCGCGGTCGACGCGACCGAGATCCTCTCCTTCCCGGAGCTCTTGGGCCGGGCCGACATCGTCAGCGTGCATGCGGCCTTGACCCCCGAGAACCGCCATCTCCTGAACGCCGAGGCGTTCGGACGGATGAAGCGGGGAAGCTTCCTCATTAATGTCGCCCGCGGTCCGCTCGTCGACCAGACGGCGCTCGTCGCCGCCCTGAACTCCGGCCAGCTCGCCGGCGCCGCGCTCGACGTCTTTGAGGAGGAACCACCGATGCACCGAGAGCTGCTCGAGCACCCGCACCTGATCGCGACTCCCCATCTCGGAGCCTCGACGGCCGAGGCCCAGGCCCGGGCCGGGAGCGACACGGTCGAGGAAGTGCTGCGCGCGCTGCGGGGCGAGCGCCTGACCTCCGAGGTCGCGCTCCCGGGGGCTCGTCCATGACGTTCGACCCCGAGACGACGACCTTCCTCATCGCCGGCCCGGTCCGGATCCATCCCCGGGTCCTCCGCGCGATGTCGATGTCGTCCCTCAACCACCGGGGCGACTACTTCCACGGGATCGTCGCGGAGATCCGCGAGCTCCTCCCGGTCCTCTTCGGCGCGAAGGGGCACCAGGCGATCCTCTCGGGCAGCGGGACCGCGGGGCTCGAGGCGGTCTATTCCGCCCTCGTCCCAAAGGACCGTCGGACCCTCGTGCTCTCGAACGGGAACTTCGGGGAGCGGACCAACGAGATCGTTCGCCGCTACTCCCCCACGGTCACCACGCTGACCGCCCCGTGGGGCCACCCGCTCCCGTTCGAGGCGGCCGTCGCCGAGCTCGAGAAGGGCGACATCGGCGCCGTCTGCGTCGTGCACAACGAGACGAGCGCCGGGTTCGCGAACGACCTGTCCCGGATCGCCCCGGCGATCCGGAAGTCCGGGGCGCTGTTCCTCGTGGATGGGATCAGCGCGGTCGCGGGGATCCCGCTCCCGATCGACGCCTGGGGGATCGACGCCGTGGTCGCCGGGAGCCAGAAGGGGCTCGCCGCACCGGCGGGGCTCGCCCTCGTGCACCTCTCCGACCGGGCCCGGGCGGCGCTCCACCCGGGGGCCTACTACCTCGACCTCGCCGCGCATCTCAAGTCCCTCGAGAAGAACGACACGCCGTGGACCCCCGCCGTGCCGCTGTTCCTCGCGCTGCGCGAGGCCCTCGTCCTCTTGCGCGAGGAGGGCCTCGAAGGCCGGCTCCAACGAACGCACCGGCTCGCCGACGCGATGCGGGCGGCGGTCGACGCGCTCGGTCTCTCGCTCTTTCCCGACCGGCGATGGGCCTCCGATACCGTCACGGCGGTCCAGAACCCCGACGGGATGGGGGACGCCGAGCTGCGCAAGGTCCTCGAGCGGGAGTACAACGTCCTGGTCCAGGGAGGCCAGGGAGCCCTGACCGGGAAGATCTTCCGCGTCGGCCACATGGGCATCGCCGACTGGCCGGACCTCCTCGTGACGACCGCCGCGCTCGAGCGGGTCCTCACGAAGGCGGGCCGCGGGAAGGAACCCGGGGCGGCCGTCCGCGCCATCGTGGAGCGGATGCCGTAGGCCCGGACCGGCGGCGCCCGGCGGGCGCGCGCTAGATGTCGACGATGACCCGGGCACGGCCCCGCGAAGGGTCGAACTCGAGCTCGTGGAACGTCACCGCCTTCACGTCGACGTGGGCGACGTGCCGCGCGGGGTCGAACGGCTCGCCCCGGAGGCTCGCCACGAGCGCGGTCGGGGGATCCCCCAACGGACGGACGTGCACCTGCCGGGCCAGGAACCCGTCCGCCTCCTTGAGCTGGAGCAGCTCGGTCAGGTAGGCGACCACGAGCGCCGGGGCATCCTCTCCGGAGGCGCTCACCGCGCGCTCCTGCGACGGCCGGACCTTGCGCAGGTCCGTCATGAGCGCGTACAGCCCGAGGCCGAGCGCTTCGAAGAGCTCCGCCGCACCGGCCCCGGTCGCCCATATCCCCACGTCGGCGGTGGTGGGGAAGCTCCCCCACCGTCGGACGGGCCGCCTCGGAACCGGGGTCGCGATCGTGGAGCTCGGGAGGGGCGGGAGAGTTTAAACGGCCGGCGGTTCGTCTTTGGTCTCCTATGCGTGCTTCCCTGGTCATCCCCACGCTCAACGAGGCGGCGTCCATCGCGCACGTGATCCGGCTGTTCCGGACCGCGGCCGCCGAGGCGAACGCCACGGTCTTCCAAGGCGACCCGATCGAATGGGAGGTGCTGGTCGTGGACGGTGCCTCGGCCGATGGGACGGCCGCGATCGCCGAGCGCGAGGGCGCTCGGGTGATCATCGAGCGGCGCCGAGGGTACGGGCGGGCGTACAAGACCGGGTTCGCCGCGGCGTGGGGGGACGTCATCGCGACCGCGGACGGGGACGCGACGTACCCCGTCGAGACGGTGCCGCGGCTGGTCCGGCGGCTCCAGGAAGAGGGGCTCGACTTCCTGACCGGGAACCGGATGGCGTATATCGATCGCACCGCGATGACCACGGAGCATCGGATCGGCAACCGGGTCCTGAACACCTTCGTCGCCCTCGCCTATCACCGGTACCTCCGGGACGTCCCCGGCCGACGGCTCGCCGACAGTCAGAGCGGATTCTGGGTCTTCCGTCGGGGAGTGCTCGAGCGGGTCCACCTGACGCAGGATGGGATGGCGTTCAGTGAGGAGCTCAAGATCGAGGTCGCGCTCCGGGGGCTCCGCATGCTCGAGATCCCGATCCGGTACGGGGAACGCTGGGGCCCGCCGAAGCTCTCGAGCTGGCGCGACGGGCTCGGGAACCTACTGTTCCTCATCCAGAAGCGGTTCGACGTCGCTCGGGAGGCCCGGACGGGGGCGCCCACTTCGTTCGCGAGCGACGCCGGGGGCCGGACTTCCGGTTAGTGCGCCCGCGCCGGATCCCCAGCGAGACCCCTTACTGGGTCTTGCCCGAGCGCTCGCGTGACTTGACGCGAAGGCCCTTGTAGCCGCACCGCCGGCACTGGACCGCCTTCGGCGGATTCCGGGCCGAGCAGTTCATGCAGATCTTCTTGTTGAGCAGTCGCTCGACCGCTTCCGGGAACGGCATGGGGACGGCGGGACCGCCGCCCGTGTATAAAAGGTGCGCCGGGGGAACGCCGAAGGGGCTTTCCCTTCCCGCCCGATGTACGTTCCGTGCTCTCTTCCGAGGAGCGACAGTGGGCCCTCACCCTGCCGCGGCGGGCGATCGAGCGGGCCCTCGGCCCCGACGCCGCGACCGACCCGGCCCGCCCGTTCGAACGGGAGGAGCTCCCGCGGGTCTTTGACGAGCGGCGGGGCGTCTTCGTCACGCTGACCCGATATCCCTCCCACGCGCTGCGGGGGTGCATCGGCTACCCTCTGCCCGTCCTGGCCCTACGCCGCGCGCTTCCCCGCGCCGCGGTCGCCGCCGCGGTCGAGGACCCTCGCTTCCCGCCCGTACGACCCGAGGAGCTCTCGCGGCTCGCGATCGAGGTCTCCGTCCTGACCGTCCCGGTGCCGATCCGGGCGCGCCGACCCGAGGAGCTCCTCGCCGCCGTCCAGGTCGGGCGGGACGGCCTGATCGTCGAAGGATGGGGGACGAGCGGGCTCCTATTGCCCCAGGTCGCCGCCGAGGAAGGCTGGTCGGCCGAGGAGTTCCTCGAGGGGACGTGCACCAAGGCCGGCCTTCCCGAGACCGCCTGGCGCGACCCCCGCGTGACCGTTCGGCGGTTCGAGGCCGAGGTCGTACGCGAGGTCGCCCCCGGCGAGGTCCCCGGTGCCGGCCCCGCGCCGCTCAGCGCGCCGGCGGGACCACCCGCGCCGAGAAGCTGACGCCGTCGAGCTCCCAGGTCCGAACGTCCGTCCCCGTCGGGAGCGGTCCCTCCACGAGCTCGAACGTCTCCGCCAGGAGATCGTGGGCGAGCGTGGCCCGCTGGCGCTCGAGCGCCGCTCGGAGGGAGGCCGGGGCCGCCACCGTGACCGCCACGGGGTCCGTGTAACGGAGGCCGAGCTCCTTGCGCGTCTGCTGGAGCCGGCGCGCGACCTCGCGGACCCATCCTTCCTCGAGGAGCTCGGGGGTGGGGCGCCGCGGGAGCGCCGCGACCGGTCGGCCGTCCGACTCCCGGACGACCCAGTTCGCCTCATCGAGGCCGCGCCGCTCGTCCGGGGTCGCCCGGCGCAGCCGTTTCACGTTGAGCTCCTCGGTGAGGAGCGCGGTCCCCTCCTCCCCGAGAAGGCGGAGGCCCTCGCTCGCTTCCCCGAAGAGCACGAGTTCCTCGAGGGGAAGGCGGGCCTTCACCGCGGCGCGGTGGCGGAGCTCCCGACCGATCTCGACGACGTCCCTCAACTCCTCCATCGCCCGCTCGAGCTCGGGGTCGTGCTCCGCGAGCGGCCCCGGCCACCGGGTCCGGTGGACCGACCGATCGGCGTCCCCGAAGTCGTGGGCCCCGACCTCCTGGTGGATCCACTCGGCGGTAAACGGGAGGAGCGGCGCCATCGTCCGGGCAAGTCCGAGGAGCGTGTAGGAGAGCGTGGCATGGGCGGCCCGCCGATCGGCGGAGTTCCCGTCGGCCCAGAAGCGGGGACGCGAGCGACGGAGGTACCAGGTGGAGAGGTCGTCGACGAACGCGCGGAGCGCGACCGCCGCCCGACCGAGTTCGGTCGCGTCGAGCGCCCGTTCGACCTCGGCCCGGGTACCTTCGAGGCGGGAGAGGAGCCAGCGATCCAAGCGCCGCTCGGGCGCGGGCCGCTCGGAGACCGGGGCGAGCCGGTCGGCCCGGGCGTTCTCGAGGTAGAACGCCACGACGTTCGCGAGCGTGCCGAGCGTGCGGGCCGCCGTCTTCTGGACGGTGGTTTCGCCGATGCGCATCGGCTCGGTGAAGTCGATCGAAAGGAACGTCCAGCGGACCGGGTCCGCGCCGAACCGCGCGAGCAGGCTGAGCGGTTCGATCGCGTTCCCTTTCGACTTCGACATCTTGCGGCCGCTCTCGTCGAGCACCATGCCGTTCGTGAGGCAGGTGCGGTACGCCGGGCGGTCGAAGACCAGGGTCGCGATCACGAGGAGCGCGTAGAACCACCCCCGCGTCTGGTCGAGCCCTTCGGCGATGAAGTCGAGCGGCGCCGCCGGGTCGAACGGCCCCGGCTCGAACGGGTAGTGGAACTGGGCGAACGGGGCCGAGCCGCTGTCGTACCAGCCGTCGATCGTGTAGGGCTCGCGTCGGGCCTCCCTTCCGCACGTGGCGCAGCGCAGGGTCAGCCGGTCGACCGTCACACGGTGCGGGTCGAACGGCGTCGGCAGCGGTGCGCCGTGCCGCTCCGCGAGCTCGGCGAAGCTCCCGATGCACGTGGCGTGGCCCGACGGGCACAGCCAGATCGGCAGCGGGGTCCCCCAGTAGCGGTTGCGCGAGAGCGCCCAGTCCTTCGCCTCGGTCAGGAAGTTCCCGAACCGGCCTTCCCGCAGATGCTCCGGGACCCAGTGGACCCCGGCGTTGTACCGAACGAGCCGCTCGGTCGCCCGGCTCGTCCGGACGAACCAGGAATCGATCGCCCGGTAGATGAGCGGCGTGTCGCACCGCCAGCAGAACGGGTAGGTATGGCGGACCGAGCCGGCGCGGACGAGCCGGCCCCGCGCCTCGAGGTCCCGGGTCAGGATCGCGTCGGCGGCCTTGAACGAAATCCCCCGGACCTCGGGCACGAGGTCGGTGAACTTTCCCCGACTGTCGAGCGGATCGAAGACCCCGACCTTCTCCCGCGATCCGATCCGCTGGTCGTCCGGCCCGAAGCTCGGGGCGATATGCACGAACCCCGTCCCGTCCTCCGCGGTCACGAAATCATCGAGCACGATCCGGTAGCGGCCCGGCCCCGGTCCGGGCGTCTCGAACGGTGGAAGGTAGGTCCGTCCGGCCAGCTCGCGGCCGGTGAGCCGGGCGACGACCTCCGTCCCGGCGGGGAAGAACCGGGGGACCGCGACCGAGGCGAGGATGAGCTCCCGGCCCTCGGGCGGGCGCACGACCGAGTACTCGAGATCCGCGCGGGCCGCGACCAACAGGTTCGAGGGCAACGTCCAGGGGGTTGTCGTCCAGACCAGGAGGTCGCGCTCCGCCCCCTCTCCGCCCTCGAGCGGGAACCGGACCGCGACGGACGGGTCGGTCGTCTCGTGGTAGCCCTGGGCGACCTCGTGCGAGGAGAGCGGGGTCTCGCACCGCGGGCAGTACGGGAGGACGTAGTGCCCCTTCTCGAGGAGCCCGCGGTCGAAGAGCGTCTTGAGCGACCACCAGACGCTCTCGATGAAGGCGGGGTCCATCGTGCGGTACGCGCGGTCGTAGTCGAGCCAGTAGCCGAGCCGGCGGCTCATCTCCCGCCAGACGGACGCGACCTCGAGGACCGAGCTCCGACAGGCCTCGCAGAACGGCTCGACGCCGTAGGCCTCGATCTCTTTCTTCGACTTGAGGCCGAGCCGCTTCTCCATCTCGAGCTCGACGGGAAGGCCGTGGCAGTCCCAGCCGGCCATGGAGCTCACGATCCGCTCGCCGCGCTGGCGGTGGTAGCGGAGGACGACGTCCTTCAGGATCCGCGAGATGAGGTGACCGATGTGCGGGGCCCCGTTCGCGGTCGGGGGGCCCTCGGTGAACCGGAAGATCGGACCCTCGGGCGGACCGGCGACGACGAGCCCCGGCACGCCCGTCCGCTCCCAGTAGGCCAGGACGCGCTCTTGGATCGCGACCGACGTCGGAGCGCCCGCCCCCTCCTCTCCGTCGGTCATGGCCGCGTGCGACGTAGAGGAGGGAGATAAGAACGCCCGGTCGGCCGGCGGCCTAGCGTCGCAGGCCGTACGGTGGGGGCGTTTTCGACTCGAAGCCGACCGAGCTCGTCGGATGCCGGCGGACGATGGTCCCTTCGTACTCCGCGAGATGGGCGCCCCGGCCGAGCACGATTTCACCGGCGCGCACGAAGGAGACCGTCACCTCCGAAAGATCCACCCGGTCCGCCTCGATCCGGTCGACGCGGGTCCATAGCGTGTGGAAGAACGCCTTGTCGACGATCGTCGGCCGCCGGCCGTGGATCCGCACCTCGGGCGCGCGGACAAGGCCGAGCCGGGACGTGCGGCGGAGGGTCGCATCGACCTGCTGCGCGACGGCCTCGCCCGGGATGTCCACGGAACCATCCACCCGGAAGAGCCCGGCGGTCACGGCCGGCGCCACGAGCGCCCCCCGGACCGTCAACGCGCGGCCGACCAGGGGGCGAGCCGCGAAGCGGGCCGAACCACCAATCGTGAGGTCGACCGCCCGCACGGCCGCCCCGAAGTGGGCGACCCCGGACGTGGTCAGGGCGCCGCGCACCTCGACCTCCCCTTCGATCTCGATGGTGCCGCGGGCACGGAACTCGTCGGCGACGAGCCGTCCGCCCAGCGTGGTCGTCCCCTGGACCTGACCGGTGCCGACGTCGATGTCCTTGAGGACCTTCACCGAGCCGGAGGCGATCCACCGGTCCGCGCGCACCGTCTCGCGGAAGACGCTCCCCCGATCCCGGACCAGGGCTTCCCGGGGCGCGGAGGACGCGGTCGGAGCGGAGGGCGCGGGCCGCGTTGCGACCGGGGAGGTCGGCGGGGAAGGCACGGGGTTCAAAGCGGCGGCCATGCGAACCGAACCTCCGCTCACGCGACGGGCGGCAGGCGGAGCCGCCGGTGCTGGACCATGATGCACAGGTTCTCGTAGACCGTGGCGCCGGCCGACCGGGCCTTCGCGGCCGCCGCGGCATGCTCCACCCCGAGCTGCATCCAGATGACCTTCACGTGGCGCGCCAGCGCTTCGTCGACCACCGGGGGGACCTGGTCGCTCCGCCGGAAGATGTCGACGATGTCGATCGGCACGTCGTGGGGGATCGCGGAGAGCGACGGATACGCGCGCTCCCCCAGCACCTCCGAGAGCATCGGGTTCACCGGTACGATCCGGTACCCCTGGCTCTTCAGGTACCGAGCGACCTCGTTCGAGTCCCGCTCGGGCTTGTCGGAGAGTCCGACGACCGCGATCGTGCGGGCGCGGGTGAGCACCTCCCGTAGCTCGGCGTCGATGGCGTTCATGGGAGGGGGGCGACGCGGGCGGCTTACATGATGCTGACGGGGGCGCCGAGGGATACGACGGGGGCCGTCTCCGAAGCCCCCGACGCGCGCGGGGCCGCCCTCAGTCGTTCCGTGCGTCGGGGAACGGGGAGAAGGAGTCCCGGGGCGGCCCGAATCCCGCGATCGGTCGTAGCGGGCCGCCCCGGTGGGAGTCGTCTCGCTGCGCGTAGACGTAGAGCGCCACGACGCCTCCGACCAGGATCACGAGGTAGTGCAGGGGAACGCCCAGGGCCGCGGCCGGGCCCGGGACGATCGTGAGGAACGCCGTCGCATCCTGTACGCCGTGAAGGACCGCGACCACGACGAGGTTGCCCCCGGAGTAGTGGTACGTGGCCGCGAAGGCGAACCCCAGCAGGAACAGCTGCGGAAAGAACAGCGGCGCGGCGGCGAGGTACGTCGCGGCGTAGTAGAGATGGACGAACGCGAACAGCACGCTCGTCGCGACCGCGGGAGCGACCCAGGAGGCGGCGCGGTTCCGCCAGTAGCCGAAGATCCAGCCGCGGAAGATCGTCTCCTCGAACGCCCCGATCACGAACGAGAAGCCGACGAAGAACCAGGGATTGGCCGAGGCCTGCTGGAGCGCGGGGTTCGGGCGGTTCACGAGACCCAGCGCCGAGGGGTCGATCAGGAGATAGAGCACCGCGAGCCCGATCACGACGAGGAGCCCGAGAAGGGAGAGCCCCCCGTACCAGCGGAGCCCCTCGACCACCGCGACCCGCATGCGCGTCGCCCAGTGTGCGATCGGAGCGGGGCCGACCAACCCGAGGAAGGCGATCGTCGGGATCCCGTACACGATGAACAGGTCGCCCGGCAGGTTTCCGTAGATCGCCCCGGACGCCGGGAGCAGCTCGGGGACGAAGTACTGGCTGAGGATCGCCCCGACGGTGATCGCGACCGCGAGGACGTAGCGGCCGAGCGGACCCGACGGGCGGACCGGTGCGCCGCGCCCGCCCTCCGCCATAGGGGGCCCAGCGAGAGGCCCTACTTATCCGCCCGCGCGGCTCGGCGGGCCCGAAGGCGTCTCCCTTGGACTTTGTCGTCCTCGCCAAGGCCGTTCCGAACGCCGAAGAGCTCCGGTTCGACCCCGTCCGTCGCACGGTCGTCCGGGAGGGCGCCGAGCTCCTAATCAATCCGTTCGACCAGCGGGCGGTGCGGGTCGCGCTCGAGCTCCGCCGCCCCGGAGAAACGGTCTCGGTGCTCTCCCTCGGGCCCCCCGGGGCGCGGGCGGCGCTCGGGGACCTGAAGCGTCTCGGGGTCGACCAGGTCCTGCTTCTCTCCGACCCGGCGTTCGCGGGCTCCGACACGCTCGCGACCGCCCGGGCGCTCTCGGCCGGGCTCGCTCGGGTCGGTCACGAGGTCGTGCTGACCGGCGCGAGGTCGACGGACAGCGAGACCGGGGAGGTCGGGGCCGAAGTGGCGGCGCTCCTCGACCGGCCGGTGCTGAGCGAGGCCCGGTCGATCGTCCGGGACCCGACGGGTCCGGGGTTCGCGATCACGGTCGACACCCCGGTCGGCTGGGCACGCTACCGGCTCCGGGTCCCGTTCGTCGTGAGCGTCGGCGAGAAGATCGCGAAGCCGCTCAAGCTCCCGCCCACCGCGGAGGGGTACGATCCCGCGGCGGCCGTCCCGCTCCTCTCGCGCTCGGAGCTGGCGCTCGACGCTCGGCTCGTGGGCGCGCTCGGCTCGCCGACGGTCGTCGGTCCGGTCGAGGAGGTCGCCCCCCTTCGCTCGCCCCAGCTCTTCTCGGAGGGGAACGCCGAGGAACGGGTGCGCGCCGCCGCTATGGCGATCGCCCCGCTGCTCGCCGCCCCGTCCCCACCGGCCCCGCGGTTCCGGCCCCGACCCTCCCCTCTCGAGGAGGGGCGCGAGGTCCTCGTGCTCGTCAGCAATGCAGAAGGCGACCTCGAGGGGGAAGCGCTCGCGGTCGTCGCCGAGATCCGGCGTTCGCTCCCGGGCCACTGGCCCTCCGCCGTCTGGGTCGGCCCGCCGCCGAGCGAGGCGGCGACGTTCCGCCTCGAGCGCGCCGGACTCCTCGCCGGGTACTACGTTCCGACCGCCGATCCCCGGGCCGACTCCCGGGTCGTCGCCCGGGGGGTGGAGACGGTGCTCACCGCCCGGCCCTCGGCCGCCGCCGCGGTCTTTCTGTCGGACCCGTTCGGTCGGGAGGTCGCCGGCCAGGTCGCGGCGCATCGGTCGCTCGGGCTCGTGGGGGACTCGGTGGCGGTCGCCGAGGACCCGGCCGTCGGTCTCGTCTGGTCGAAGCCGTCGTTCGGGGGCCGTACGCTCGCCCGCATCCATTCGCGGACGCGGCCGGGGCTTGCGACGGTGCGGCCGGGCACCTTCGCCCCCCCGGAGCTACTCACCGACGACGAAGGGTTCGGTTGGCGCACGCTTCCCGCAGTCGCCCTCCGGTCGGCCGTCGAGCCGGTGGCAGAGGGGCGCGAGACCGACGGGCTCGCGGCCATCGCGCGGCGGGAGGTGCTCGTGGTGGTCGGGATGGGCGTCGGCGGGCCCGACGGGGTCGAACGGGTGCGGCAGGCGATCGGGCCGTGGGGGGCGGGGCTCGTCGCGACCCGTCGCGTGGTCGATGCGGGTTGGCTTCCCCGTCAGCTCCAGGTCGGGTTGACGGGCCACCAGCTCGCGCCCCGCCTCGCGGTGCTTCTCGGCGTCTCGGGTTCGCCGCACCACATGATCGGCTGGCGACGGGCCGGCGCGGTGCTCGCGGTGAACTCCGACCCGGCCGCGCCGGTCTTCCGCGACGTGTCGGTCGGGATCGTGGGCCGAGTCGAAGAGGTCCTGCCCCCGCTCGTCGCGGCGCTCGCGCCCCGGCTCGGCCGTTAGGCGTCCGACGCCGCCCGGGTGCGCTCGGCGGCCGCGAGGCACGCCATCAGGTCCTCGAGCGTGCTCCGCGCGCTCGCGGCGGAGCGCGCGGTGAGCCGAACGATGAGCTCGGTCCCCTCGACCGTCACGGAGACGTAGGCGGGATTGTCGGCCACGACGGCGCGTCGGAGGTGCTCGGCCGATTCGGCGCTCGCGCAGGCGTGCCGGATCGCGACCGTCACTTCGACCGGGGCCGCTTCTTCGGTTCGGGCGGCGATGGTCCCCCTCCGTTCGGCGCGGCCCCGGGGCCCCGGTCCAGCGCGTGCGGGACGATCGGCGCGGTCGTCGTCCGCCGGGCGCTCTCCGCCTGGGCCCGGACCCGCAGGTACTGCACGATCGATGGCCAGACCTTGCCGTCGTCCCGCTGCTTGTTCTCGAAGTTGTGCTCCCCGACGAACCGGGCGAACGCGGTCTGGCTCGCCGCGTCCCAGGCGCCGGTGAAGCGACCGGAGTAGTAGCCGAGGATCCCCAGGTCGTGCTGGAGGTTCGCCGCGAGCTCCCCATCGATCGCGAGGAGCGTCGCCGGGTCCTCCCGGCTCAGCATCGTCATGTCGTAGAGCTGGAAGACGCGCTTCAGCTCCTCGATGGGCGAGGGGTGGTCATCGACCCGGACATCGACCCATCGGTCATTGCCGCCGTAGCCCGCGCCCGCGCGCACGGCGAGGAGCGCGGCGGACTGCATCCCGCGCCGGTCGCCGCCCTCCCGCTGGCCCGCGCTGAGCGCGGCGAGGAGCCGGTCGAGAAGGTCGCCACCGGTCGACTCGTACGCCCGGGCCATGGCGCGCACGACCGCCGGACCGAAGAGGATGTTCCCCTGGCAGGCGAACCCCTCCCCCACCTCGTGGCCGGCCCAGTCCATGCACTTCGTTCCCGTGAACGAAGCCGCGCCGCCCTTCGCATCGACCACGCCGAGCTGCCGTTCCTCCTTCCCGGGGTCCGCGCCCGTGAGCCGGCGCACGACCTCGGGCGCGGAGAGTCCCTTGCGGAGGAGCGCGAGCCCTTCGGGGCCGTAGTGCGTGTTCGCGAGGGCCTGGGTCGCGATCGCCCCCGTGCCGGCCTCGGCCCACGGGACGACCGCGCCGACGCTGATGAACCTCGACTGCACCGCGATCCCCCAGGTGGCGGTCTCCCGTTCGTAGGCGACGATCGAGAACGTCCCGAACCTCGGAGGGGGCGGCATCCGCCGGGCCCGACGGCCCCGGGTGCCTTAACCTTGGGTGTCGGGGGAGGCCGGTCGTCGCGGGCGGAGCGCGAGGTCGGTGAGGAGCGCTTCGACCTCGGCCCGGGCCCGCACCGGATCGTGCGCCGCCTCCGCCCGCTCCGCGGCCGCGAGGCGCTCGACCTCCCGGTCGACCGTCTCCCCGGACGCCCGCAGGACCGCGAGGAGCCGCCCCGCGAGCAGGATGCGGTTGTGGGTCCGATCCTCCTCGATCGGCGGCTCCTCCTCCTCGGCGCCGCTCGGAACGTAATGGAGCAGCCCCCGCGGCCAGGCGGTGACCTCGCCCTCGTCCCGGTGGACCCGTCGACGCGGCCGGTCGGACGGCTCGGTCACGGTCCTACGCGGGGTCGGGGTCGTGGGACGGCGCGGGGCGAGCGCCGCCTCCGGGCGCCGTCGGCAAGGGGAAGCGCGCGCGCACCGCGGTCCAGATCGCATCGATCCCTTCGAAGAAGGCGGCCGAGGCGCCCTCCTGGGCGAACCGCTCCTTCGCCCGGGCGAGCGGGGCGGCGAGGTCGTCCACGGGGATCCCGCGGGACCCGGCCCAGATGAGCGTTCCCTCGGCGAGATGGAGCTGGTCGTCCGCGGCCCGGCGGGCCCGGTGCGCCTCCCGCTCGGCGGGAGAGAGGGCGTTCTCCGGGTCCCAGTGTGGCGGCGTCGGGGCCGGGATCGAGACCCGCAGCCGGCGGAACGGCTCGGGCAGCGAGGGCCAGCGCGGTTCCGTGAAGCGGATCGAGAGGAGGTCGAGCGAGCTCGTCGCGTCCGCGAAGTTGCCCTGGGCGTACGCCGCCTCCGCCTTCTGGTACGGACCGGTGAGCTCGGGGCTCGGGTTCGCCTTCCAGATGTCGAGCAGGAGGGCGACGCGCGCGGGGGCGAGCCGGCGCAGCGCCTTCTGCTGCGGGGTCTCGGGTACCGGGGGGGCGACCGGGGCCTCGGGGGCCTTCTCGGGGGGACGGTTCGGAGCGCCGGGCATCTACGGAGAGACGTTCAGAGGAACGCCTCGAACTCTTTCGTGACCTCGGGGTACTTGTCGCGGACCGCCTTGAGGATGTTGTGCACGCTCAGCTTCTCGAGGCGGACCCCCTCGAGCGCGTCGATCACCTTGTCGAACGTCTCGTCGCTCAAGGTGACGAGCTTCTCCTTCGCGAGCCAGTTCCGGTAGAGCTTCTCCTCGAGCTGCGCCCGCCAGCCCTTCTCGTAGCGCTGGAGGAACTCCTTCGAGACATCCCCCGCGTGCACGGCCTCGGCGGCGACGGTCCCGCAGATCTTGCCGGCGATGCAGCCGTTCGCGATCCCGCCGCCCGTGAGGGGGTCGATCATCCGGGCCGCATCTCCGACGAGCATGAGGCCGTCCGTTACCGTCTGCTTGAGCGGCGGGGAGATCGAGACCCCGCCCCCGACCATGTCGATCTTCTTGCCCTTCGCGTAGCCGGGGTGCTCGGCGATCCACTTGTCGAGGAGCGTTCGGGGGTCGGCCGGGTTCTGCACCTGGCTGACCTGGACCCCGATCCCCACGTTCGCGAGCCCGTCCGCCTTGGGGAAGACCCAGACGTAGCCGCCCGGGGCGCACTTCCCGAGATAGAAGTCGCAGTAGCGCACGTCGGAGTCGACGTTCGTCATGCGGTACTGGAGGCAGGTATCCATGTCCCGGGTCGCGATGTTCGTCGGGAGGCCGGCCCACCGGCCGACCTGGCTCTCGAACCCGTCCGCCGCGACGGTGATCGGGGCTCGGACCTCGTAGGTCTGGCCGAACTCCTTGACCTTCGCTCCGACGACGCGGCCGTGCTCCTTGAGGACCGCCACCGCGGCGGTCTTGAGCTTGATCTCGACCCCCGCGTTCGCGGCATCGATCGCGAGCTGCTTGTCGAACTCGTCGCGCTCGACGACGTAGCCGACCTCGTTGCCCGCGTGCTTCTCGTTGATCTCGAAGACCTTCTCGGTGGGCGAGAAGATCCGCGCCCCCTCGACCTCGAGGTTGATCCAGCGGCCCGGCGAGATGCCGACGTCGGGCAGCCACGCCTTGCTGATCCCCTCGCCGCAGCGGACCGGGCTCCCGATCTCCTGGCGTTTCTCGATGAGCAGCACGCGCGCGCCCTTCTTCGCCGCCCATTTCGCGGTCATGCTGCCGGCGGGGCCGCCGCCGATGACCAGGACGTCCGTCTTCAGGTCCTGCATGGTTTGCTTCCTCCGCGGGCCGCCTCTATCCGATCTCGATCGCGCCGACCGGGCAGGCCTTGACGCAGATCTCGCAGCGGGTACAGACCTTCTCGTCGAACGTGATCCGGGTCTCGTCCAGGTAGATACAGTTGAGCGGGCAGATCCCGACGCAGGCCCCGCAGTAGATGCACAACTGGCCGGACGACTCGATGTGGAGGCTCTTCTTGCTCGGCACGAGGGGCCCTCCGCGTGCACCGGGCGGGGAGCGTATTAAAGGATGACTACGCAGGGGTGGCGGGCCCGCTCCCGGCCCGGACCGGGGACGGGGCGGTCGTGGGTTGCTCCGCGAGCCAGCGCTCTACGTCGAGCGCCGCCATGCAGCCCGCACCGGCAGCGGTGATCGCCTGTCGGTAGCGCCGGTCGTGGACGTCCCCCGCCGCGAACACTCCCTCGATGTTCGTGCGGGTGTGGTCGTGTACCTTGAGGTATCCTTCGGCATCGAGGTGCAGGACGCCGCGGAAGATCTCGGTCGCCGGTACGTGGCCGATCGCGACGAAGAGGCCGCCGACCTTGAGCTCGCGGACCGCGCCGCTCGCGTGCTCGCGGATCCGAACACCCTCGACCGACTCCCGGCCAAGGACCTCCTCGACCTCGGCGTCGAGGAGGAGCGAGATCTTCGGATGGGTCCGGACCCGCTCCTGCATGATCGGGCTCGCGCGGAGCTCGGGGCGCCGGTGGATGATCGTCACATGGGTCGCGAAGTTCGTGAGGAAGAGCGCCTCCTCCATCGCGGTGTCGCCGCCGCCGACGACCGCGAGCTCCTTGCCCTTGAAGAAGAACCCGTCGCACGTCGCGCAGGCCGAGACCCCGTGCCCCTGGAGCCGCCCCTCCGAGGGAAGGCCGAGCCAGCGCGCGTTGGCCCCGGTCGCGACGATGACCGCGTCGGCGATCACGGTCCCCTGGCTACCGGTCTCGAGCCGGAACGGCCGGTGCGAGAAGTCGACCCGGTTCACGTTGTCGTCGAGGAACTCGGCGCCGAATCGCGCCGCCTGCTGGCGCATCCGGTCGATCAGCTCCGGCCCTTGAATCCCCTCGGGGAACCCGGGGAAGTTCTCGACCTCGGTCGTGATGATCAGCTGCCCGCCGGCCGGAACTCCCGAGATCACGAGCGGCGCGAGCTCCGCCCGGGCCGTGTAGAGCGCGGCGGTGAGGCCGGCGGCCCCGCTCCCGATGATGGCGACCCGCGTCCTCCGCTCCGTCGGCGTCATATCCAATTCGAGCCCGGGCGAGCTTAAAGCCGCACCGCCCCCGAGTTACCTTGGCGTCAGGGAGGCGGCGGGAGCCGTACCGTGTCCTCTCCCCGGGCCTCGCCGTAACCCGAGCGGTAGAAGAGGAGTGGGCTCCCCCCGGGGCCGAGCTCCTGGTAGACGACCTCGCCGAGCAGGAGAAGGTGGTCGTACGCCGGCGTATGGGAAACGACCCGGCACTCCAGCGCGCCGAGGCTCCCGTTCAGGAGCGCGAGCCCGTGCGGGCCCCGGTGGAACGGGAGGTCCCGGAACTTCTCGGCCGGGGAGATCGCGCGGGCGAACCGTTCGCTGAGCGCGCGCTGGTCCGCGGCGAGGAGGCTGACCGCGAACCGCCCGCTCCGCTCGATGAGCGGCGTCGTGTCGGCCTCCCGGGTGAGGCTGACCAGCACGGACGGCGGCGCCAGGGAGACGGACAGGAACGCGTTCACGGTGAGGCCCGCATCGACCTCGAACTCGCGGGCGGTGACGACCGAGACGCCGGTCGCCCATCGGCCCATCAGCTGGCGGAAGACGCCGGAGTCGATCGTAGGCCTCGGATCCATCGCGCCGCTCCTCCCTCACTCGTCCCGCCACTTGAAGAAGCGGACGGCGAGCGCGAAGATGACGACCCCCGAAAGGAGGACGACCGCGAGGTCCGTGTACGCGAGCCCGGTGTTCGAGAACAGCATGACCTGGTTGAGCCCGTCGATGACGTAGTAGAGCGGGAGCACGTGCGCGAACGCCTGGAGTCCCGGCGGGAAGGAGGAGACCGGGAAGAACGTCCCCGAGAGGAACATCATCGGGAAGGTGATGATGTTCCCGATGAGGGCCGCGCTCTCGGGGGTCTTCGTGACCGACCCCGCGAACATGCCGAGCGAAACGAAGAGGAACGGCCCCGCGACGAGGAACGGCAGCATCCCGAGCGTGACCCCGACATGGGCGGAGAACAGGTAGATCCCGGCCGCGATCATGATCCCGGCGCTCACGAACGTGAGCAGGACGTACCAGAGGATGCGGCTCACGAGCCACTCGGAACGGGTCAGCGGCGTCAGCGACAGCTGGCGGAAGATCCCCTCCTTGCGGTAGGAGGAGGTGACGTCGACCATCGAGAACATCGGGCTCGTGAGGATCGAGAACCCGATCAGCCCGGGGATGAGGAAGTCGATGTACGTGAGGACTTGGCTCCCGACGTTCTGCGGCGGAGGTACCTGGATGAGCACGGTCCCGTGGGCGGCCTCGAGGTTGTAGCCGTTCGCGACGCCGGTGACGGCGAAGTAGACCTGGCCGGCCGACGCCGCATCCTGGGGGTTCGAGTAGACGGTCAGGTTGACCGAACGGTTCGCGGAAAGGTTGGCGGCGAACCCGGCCGGGATCACGAGACCGACCGAGTGGTCGTTCTGTCCGAGCCACGTGGCGAAGGTCGCGGGGGTGACCGAGGCGTCGTTGACCACGTCCACCTGGACCACGTGCGTCTGGTTGAGCTCGGCGAGGAACTGGACGCTGAGCGGCGAGTTGTGGTCCTCGTTGAGGACCTGGAGTGCGATCGGCCCGCTGCTGGCCGAGGAGAAGATCAGGCCGAAGAGGCCGATGAGGATGATCGGAAAGATGAGGGAGAAGAACAGCGCGAGCGGGTTGCGGAAATAGCTCCGCGCGACGATGCGGAAGTCCGCGGCGATGTGGCGCACGTTCATCCCGGCGCCTCCGACTTGAGCGCGCCCTCGTCCATCTGACCGACCAGTCGGACGAAGACGTTCTCGAGCGAATCCTGGCGGGTCTCGAACGACTGCCAGGGGAGCCCGCTCGCCTCGATCGCCGAGAGGATCCGCAGCGCGTCCCGGCGGTCGGAGAGCTCGACCTCCACACGGCTCCCCTCGGCGTAGACCGGGACGTGGAGCTCCCGCCCGAGGTACGCGGCCAGCTCCGCGCTCCCCTCGACGCTGAGCCGGGCCGGGTACCCGTGCGCCCGGATGATCTCCCCCGGGGTGCCGGCCGCGATGATCCGGCCGCGGTGGATGATCGCGACCTGGTCAGCGAGGAGCTCGGCCTCCTCGAGGTAATGGGTCGTGAGGAAGACGGTGCGGCCCTCGCGCTTCAACTTGCGGATCACGGCCCAGATCGCCCGACGGGCGTGCGGGTCGAGCCCGGTGGTCGGCTCATCGAGGAAGCAGATCTCGGGGTCGTTCGTGAGGGCGAGGGCGAGCCCCAGCTTCTGCTTCTGCCCGCCCGACAGGGTGTCGAAGCGGGCGTCGATCTTGTCGAGGAGCTCGACCTCGGCCAGGAGGGCGCCCGGGTCGGCCCGGGTATGGAAGAGCGTTCGGTAGTACTCGATCGCCTCCTTCGGAGTGATCTTCTCGAAGAATCGGAAGTCCTGCGGGATGACCCCGATCCGACGGTGCAGCGGTCTCCCCTCCTCCCACGGGTCCAGTCCGAGCACCCGCACCGTACCGTCGGTCCGGCGGCGAAGGCCTTCGAGGATCTCGGTGGTCGTGGTCTTGCCGGCGCCGTTCGGGCCGAGGAAGGCGAACACCGCGCCCGTGGGGACCGAGAAGTCGATCCCCGCCACCGCCGCGAGGGGACCGTAGCGCTTGACGAGGCCCCGCACTTCGATCGCCGACGCCATCGTCCGAGCGTAGGAAGGAAGGTTAAGAGACCGGCGGGCGGGGTTCCGGCGGAGCCGGAGGCAGGGGTAACGGCAGCTCGCGGGCCTCGAGCGGGGCCAGCCGGGCCGACTCCGACCCGGCCCGCACCTCGAGCGAGCCGGGCCCCGACCACTGGGCGCGGAGGCCACCCGGCCGCCAGTCCAGACGAACCTCGCCCGGGCCGACCCGCAGCCGGTCGATCGAAGCCGACCGCCACCCCGAGGGGAAGATCGGAGCGGCGCGAAGCCGGGGGACCGACGAGTCGATGTCGAGCCCCCAGAGCCGCTCGAACAGGACCGATAGGAACGGCGCCACGCTGAACCCGAGCAGGAAGCAGGAGTCGAACGCCTCCGCCCGATCCCCCCGGTAGCATTCGTTCGCGAATCCCCCCTCCGCCCGGATCCGGTCGGCGATCGTTCCGAGGTAGCGGAGGCCGAGATCGACCTCGCCGACCGCGAGGGCCGCGTCGGCCGCCCAGGCGGTCGCGATCGGCCAGACCTCGCCTTCGTGGTAGGCGACCGGATCGTAGGTCGGATCCTGCGAAGAGAGCGTGCGTACTCCCCAGTCGGTGGTGAGGTCCGGTTTCGCAGCGCGCCGGACCACCGATCGGGCGACCTCGGGCGGGAGGACACCGGCGCTCACCGCCCGCAGGGCGTTGGGCCGGAGCTTTCGGATGGGCGCGCCCGCCCGGAGCGAGTCGGAGAGGTACCCTTCCTCCGTCCACCCGTACCGGGTGCGCACCGAGTCGGCCAGCACCTCGGCGGTGCGCCGGCAGCGGCTCCGGACCGGGTCGTCCGGTCCGTCGGTCAGCAGGTCAGCCCCCGCGCCGAGCGCTTCCCACCAGAGCACCTGGACGTCGATCGCGTGGTCGCGCCGATCCGCCGAGTCCCAGATCGTGGTGTCGGGGGAATCGATCCCGTACCGGACCCGGGCGACGGAGCCGGTCGCCGCGCTGATCGCCTCGGCCTCGCCGCCGTTCCGCAGGAGACCGGTCGCGGGGTCGGTCCGCGCCTCTCCCCATTGGATCATGCGGCGGACCGCCGGGGTCCAGCTCGACCCCCGATCGGACCGGCCGGCGTGCCGCACGAGCCGCCGCACGAGGCCGGGATAGTAGAGCGTCGTATCCGAGGTCCCGTAGAGGAAGAGCGGTCCCGGGGCGATCTGCATGGGGAGCTCGCCCGGTTCACCCCCCAGGATGGGGACGGCGGTCTGGGACTGGAAGCGGAGCACGGAGGCGATCGATCGCTCGGCCCACTCCCAGTCCCCCAGCCAGAGCACCGACGGAAGCATCCACGCGAGGTCGCGGCACCAGATCGCGGAGTACCAGGGGTAGCCGGCGACGAGCCCCGTGAGACCATCCCCGGGCTCGCTGTAGAGCTGGCGGAGCGCCGCCCGGGCCGCTCGGTACGCGTCCTCGAGGAACGGGGCGTCCGGGAAGCGCATCTCGGGCGTGCGGGCGACCCACGCCGCGACCCGTTCGGCCTCCGCGCGTCCGGCCGTCTCGGGATCCGGGATCCCGGCGTCCGCAACCTCGGGTTCCTTCAGGTCGCGTTCGAATCCGCCGCTCAACTGGAACGTCAGCTCCGTCGGCCCGTCGATCCCGAGTTCCACCTCGTGCTCCGTGGCCAGTTCGTCCACCCGGCCCTCGTAGCGGCCCCCCCGCCATGAGCCGCGATTCACGTACAGCTGGCTCGGGAGGATACTGGCGCGGAGGGCGAACGCGAAGCCGTGCTGGCGGACCCGGAGATGCTCCCGATGGGTCTCGAGACGGAACACGGTCGGGACCACCCCTTCGACCAGAACGGGGAGGAGGTGGGGCGGAAGGCGGCTCACGACCCGAAGTCGGGTGCCGGGTCCCTGGAGCCGGGTGAACCGAAGCCGACGGACGGCTCCGGCGGGATCCGCGGTGGGTGCGACATCCTGGTCCACCTGCACGCGGCCGAGACGGTGGCGGCTCCACCATCGCGCGCCCTCGATCCCCGCCTCGACGCGGGTATCGCCGAGGCCGTACTCGATGCCGTCCACGGTCACGTGGAGTTGCCACGGGCCGCACAGGCGAACGAGGCGAGCGTAGACCCCGCCCCAGTCGAGCGGCGACCCTCGCGTCTCCCGAGAGAGGGTGAGGTCTCCCGAACCATCGAGGAGGACTGCGGAGGAGAGGCTCGTCAGTAGTACCGGGGCCGATTCCCCCGGTCGGGCGCCGGGGTCGGTCATGTCTCCTCCGGTCGCGCGCGGTCCGTGAACTCGAACCAGACGCGGGGCGGGATCGCGAGGGAGATGAGCTCGAGCCGGACCGTGATCGGCCCCGGGGCCGATCCCCGGGTCGCGGTCGTCTCGAACTCGGTCGGTACGCCGGGCCGCAGCTCGAGGGGAGTGGCCGCCGAGATCGAATCGAACCTCCGCCACGGTCCTCCCGGCCCCACCCGGCACCGGACTTCCTCGGGCGCGAGCGGCGCCCCCTCCACCGAGAGGCGGGCGCTCGAGAACGCGCCGGTCCGCAACGGCGGATTGTCCAGGATGAACGTGAGCCCCGCGTCGTGCCGGACGAGCGAACCGGGACGGTAGACACCGTTCTCGACGGTCTCCGCGACCCAGAGCAGGGCCTCGAGCGAGTGGGCTCCGTACTCGACGCCGACGGTGAGGCCCTGGCGGAGAAGCGAGAGGACCGGGCCGATCCGGCGCTCGCTCACGCGGCGGGTACGGCGGGGGGGCCTTTAGGGGTTCGTGCGGCGGCGCCCGAGTCTAGGCCCCACGATCCACGGCCCCGGCGACGGCGTATGCCGGGGTCGTGGACTCGGGGGGTGGGGGAACGGGGGGGCAGGGCCGAAGGGTGCACCGCGGCCTGCCTCCATCGAACGTCCCTTCGGCCACGGCGCCTGCGCCGTCTTCGGCACCCGAGACGTCGACACTCGGAGGGACGCTAGTTCCCCCCCAAGTCCGACCGGTCCGTTCCGAGCTTCCACGAGGGATCGAAGGGCTTTGGCCTATTTGTATATTGTAATGTTACAAGCGTTACTTTCGGTACTACAGTTCCGGGTCGCCGGAGTCCCGTCCGAACAGCCGGACCGCGAGCCGTCCCTGGTGCGTCAGCTGGACCCGGGCCCTCGGGCCGGCCGACTCGGCGCGAACAAATCCCCACCGGTGCTCGAGCGGATCAAGGCGGCGGCGCAGCCGACCGTGGGAGGACTGCGGGGAGGTCGGGCGTCGGCCGTCCGCCGAAGGACGGTCGAGACCGAGCTCTCGGATCAGCTCGTGCTTGCGAAGCGACCCGCCCCGACGGTCGAGCGCTTCGAGCACGGCCACGAGCTCGGGGGCCGGGGCCCGTAGTTCGTAGACGTTTACCGGGTCGACTCGCGCGACGACGTCGTGGACGGCCGCGACCTTGGGGGTCCGGTTGGAGTACCAGGCCCGGGAGACCTGGACGTAGTAGGGCTCGCCCTTCCACAGCATGCACGCGAGCGTCCCGGCGATCGCGGTGATCTTCGTGCCGGTCGAGACGTTGACCCGGATCGGGAGGACGTTCGGCGCGTTCCGGTCGGTCCGCTGCTCCGCCTCGAAGATCCGCCGCAGGGAGCCGAGGGCGCCGAAAACGTCCCACAAGTCGGTCCGCACGACCCGCACGTCGATCGGCCACCGCGCGCGGGCCAGTCGGCGCGTGACCTCCTCGACGAACGGGGCGGCGGCGTCGCGTTCGGCCCGCGTGAGCAGGTAGACGCGATCGGCCCGCTCCCCGAGGAGCGGCTCCGTGATCCGTTCGACCTCGAACCCCACCGGCGCCACGTGCACGCGAGCCCGAGGGTCTCCCGGCGCGGGTCCGTTCCGCGGGGGGGCACGTCGTTCGGGACCGGGCACGGTCCCGGCAGAGCCGGCACGGGTTTGAACCTAGGGGGCGGGCCCGGCCCGCTCGCCCACTCGCTCCGGGCGAAGGACCGGGGATTTCATCCGGCGGAGCCCCGTTGCGCCGACCGCAAGGGGGCTCTCGGGACCAAACGATTTAGCCCCTCGCGCCCCCGGATTCGACGGAACGTGACGACGCACCGGTCGCTGGGCGAGGCGTTGCGGGACCACCCGCTCTTCTTCGAGCCGACCCCGCCCACCGCCCGCCTCCAACCGACTCGAATGGAGGAACGCCTCGGGGCGATCGGGCGGGTAGCCGAAGCGGTCCCGCGCCTCGACGCGTTCGACGTCCCTGAGCTCGTGGATGAGAACCACGAGGGTCGACCGCATTATCGCTCGGGGGACGTACGCCCGTTCGCGCGGGCCCTTAAGGAGCGCACCGGCCGGGTCGCGGTGGTGAACAAGGTCGTGGCGTACCTCGAGCCGGGGGGCGCGCTCGAGCGGTGGGCGGAGGAGACGGTCGCGCTGGGGCTGCCCTACGCGGTCCTGGTCGGCGGGGCCAGCCGGTACATCCCCTATCCCGGCCCTTCGGTCGGGGAGGCGAACCGAGCCTGCCGTCCGATATTCCAGCGAGCGGGCGGGGCGATCGGCAACATCGCGATCCCGCAGCGGGTCGGCGAGCCGCACCGGATGCTCTCGAAGACCCGCGTCGGTGCCGCGTTCTTCACGACCCAGATCCTGTTCGAGGCGGAGCAGACCGTGCAGATGGTACGCCAGTACGCCCTGCTCTGTCGCCAGGCGGCGATCCCCCCGGCGACGGTCGTGCTGAGCTTCGCTCCGCTCGCCGACGAACAGGACATCGAGTTCGTCCGGTGGCTCGGGGCGGACCTCCCCGACGAGGTCGAGCGGTCGATCCTCGAAGGGGACGACGCGGAGGCGGTCCGTCGTAGCGAGGCCCATGCGCTCGCGGTGTGGGAGGCGGTCCGCCGGGCGGCCGCGGAAGATCAGGTCGGGGTCCCGCTCGGTGTGAACGTCGAGCAGATCTCGGCCCGGCACCTGGCGCCGGCCGGGGAGCTCTTGAGCGCGTTCGCGGCACGACTTCCTTCCCGCTCGCCCCCCGACTCCGAGGCGGTCCCTCGGTCGGGGTTGGGGCATCGGGGGGCTCACGCCCCGCCGGACCGAGAGGGCACGACCGCGGTCCGCTAGCGAGTCCGGCGCGCCGCGGCCGAGCGGGACGTCCCCTCGACCTCCACTTCGGCGCCTCGCAGCACCGAGAGGTACGAGAACCGGGAGCGGTTCCGTCCGCCGACGGCGCGGTTCCCGCCGAGCGCGAGACCGACGGCGTCCGCCGCTAGCTCCTCGACCTCGGGGACACGACCGAGGGCCGGATTGAGCCCGAAGGTGAGCGCCCCGGGCACGTCGCGGCCCCGTCCCCCCCGGGAGTAGGCGGCGGCGAACGCGCGTCCGCCCCGATCGAACGAGTACTCGCGCAGCCGCCCCCGCGCGAAGACGAACCGCGCGCCCTCGCCGACGGGGGGGTTCGCGAACCGATCGTAGCTCGGGCGGTTCGCCTCCCAGACCCCCTCGGCGAATCCGGCGACCAGAGGGAAGGCGACGACCCCGGTCGGGAGCTGGGTCCATATGCGGCCGGTGGGGCGGTGGGTTCGAGCGACCTGCCCGATCTCCACGACCGCGCGGTTCGGCTCGAGCTCGACCGAGAGGTCGGTCCCGTTGGGATGCCGGATCCGGAGGCGTCGGGTCCGCGCGAGCCGCCGGCGGAGCCGGTCGGCGGCGCGGGCGAGCTGCTCGGGGGGAACGAGGCTGGCCCGGACCAGGTCGCGGCGCCAGACGGCTGGCTCGACGCCGTACCGCGCCGCCGCGGCCGGGGTGGCACCGGCGATGAGGAGCCGGACGGCCCGCAGGCGGGCGCGCCGTGCGGCCCGGGCCCAGGCCAGATCGTGCCGCGCGAGCACGGACTCGAGCTCGGACGCGGCCAATCCGAACAGGCGGTGGAACGCCTCGGGACCGGCGAGGTAGACGTAGGCATCGCTCGAGTCGGCGAGTGCCGCCGATGGGACCGGAAGGTGGCGGGCCGAGGGGAGGCTGAGGGAGCGGAAGAACGCCTCCTCGTCCTCCACGACGAGCGTCGGATCGGCATGGCGTCGACGGGCCTCGACCACGAGGGAGCGGGCCCACGGGAGCGCATGGCTCCAGGTTTCGACCGTCACGTGGTCGCCGGGTCGGAGCGAGAGGACCCGATCGAGCACGAACCGGGCGAGCCGGTCCTCGTCCTGCTTTGCTCGCGCGGTCACGACACCCGCCTGTCCACCGGGCGGGTCGGGGTCCGGGACGTAGAGCGCGTCATGGATCGGCGAAAGCTAGGGGCCGCGGGGCTTATTCTTCCTAGCGTGCCCGGCAGCGGCCCACCGCGCCGCCCGGTCACTGGAGCGCCCGGGTGAGCACCGCGGTGGCGGCCGCGAGATCCTCGTAGTGGAGGAGGAAGATCGTGTCGGTGTAGCAGGAGAGCGCCTCCACGATGTTGATGCCCTGGGCGGCTAGGATCCCTGTCAGATGGCGCAAGAGACCCGGGGTCTCTTCGATGCTCTCGGGGCTGGTCACAGCGACCTCGATGAGACCTTTCCGGGTCGAGATCAACTGACTCTCCCGCAGCGCGTGCGTGACGCGCGGGACCGAATCCTCGTCTACGATGATCACCGTTCCCCGACTGACCTGGATCAAGCGGCAGAGCGCGTTCTCATCGAGCAGCTCCTCGACGACGTCCCCGAGGCGTTGCAGGACGTCGATCCCCTGGGTCACTGTCAGGGCCGCGACCTTCGTCCGGGTCTCGATCCGGCTCTTGCGCAACACGCGTCGTACCCCGGATTCACGGAAGGCTTCGCCGCCGCGGGGATACCGACGGCAGGCGGCCAGCACGGCGTCGGTCGCCGTCAACCCAAGGTCCCCCTGGATCCGTCGGGCGATCGCCGAATAGTTGCCGATCCGCATGCGGATCGCGTCGGCGATCACGGGGTGGGCGTCCAGGTACTCGCGGACCTGTCGGGCGACGGACCGATCGGTCATGTTTGTTTATTTTCGGACAATTATGCCCAGAACTGTCCGGTGACGGTCACATCCTATAAATCCATGCCGCCCGGTCTCCACCCGAGCGGAGCCAACGGTGACGAAGTCGAAGGTGGTACTGGCATACTCCGGCGGGCTCGACACCTCGGTGGCGATCCCCTGGCTCAAGGAAGCGAAAGGGACCGACGTGGTCGCCGTGACCGTCGACGTCGGCCAGCCGGTCGATCTCGAACGGGTCCGTCAGAAGGCGCTCGCGTCGGGCGCGGCGAGCGCCTACGTCGCCGACGCGCGGGCGGAGTTCGCCCGCGAGTTCATCCTCCCCGCGCTCCGTGCGAACGCGCTTTACGAGGGGGTCTACCCGCTCAGCACCGCGCTCGCCCGCCCGCTCATCGCTCGCCATCTCGTGGAGGTCGCCCGAAAGGAGGGGGCCCAGTTCGTCGCCCACGGGTGTACGGGCAAGGGCAACGACCAGGTCCGGTTCGACCTCTCGACGACGGGGCTGGCTCCCGACCTCGAGGTCGTCGCCCCGGCCCGGGAGTGGGATATGAACCGAGAGGAGGAGATCGCCTACGCCGCGGCCCACCAGGTCGCGGTCGATGCCACCAAGTCCTCCCCCTACAGCACGGACGAGAACCTCTGGGGGCGCTCCGTCGAGTGCGGGATCCTCGAGGACCCCTCCGTCGAGCCACCCGAAGAGGTCTACGGCTGGACCACCTCGCCCGCCGCCGCCCCGGAGACGCCGGCCTACGTCACCGTCACGTTCGAGGAGGGGGTGCCCGTCGCGCTGGGGGGCCGTGACCTCCCGCTCCAGGACCTCATCGTCGAGCTGAACCGGACGGCCGGTGCTCACGGCGTGGGCCGGATCGACCACCTCGAATCCCGCGTCGTCGGCATCAAGTCCCGCGAAGTCTACGAGTGCCCCGCCGCGGTCGTGCTCATCGCCGCGCATCAGGCCCTCGAGGCGCTGGTGCTGCCCCGCGACCTCCTCGATTTCAAGCGCACCGTGGAGCAGCGGTATTCCCAGCTCATCTACGACGGGCTCTGGTTCACGCCACTGCGGGAATCGCTCGATGCCTTTGTGGCCGCGACGCAGCCGCGGGTATCCGGGGAGGTCGCCGTGAAGCTGTTCAAGGGCTCGGCCCGGATCGTCGGACGCCGCTCGCCCCACGCGCTGTACCAGCCGGCGCTCGCGACGTACTCCTCGGGCGACCAGTACCGGCGGCAGATGGCGGAGGGGTTCATCTACGTCTGGGGGCTCCCCGCGCGGACCTGGGCTGCGGTCGGCACCCGGGCCGCGTCGACCCTGACTCCAGCCCCTCCGCCCCGTCCCTGAATCGGATCGGACCGTTCCCATGCCCGACCCTCTCCCACCCCCCGCCTACGTTCGCGTCCCCCACGTGGACTTCCTCGCGTCGCTCGGGGTCGACCGGACCCTCGCGCGCGTCGATCTCGCGGGGAGCGTCGCCCACGTGGAGATGCTGGGGCGAGCCGGATTGCTCTCGGCCAGCGAGGTGGGTCTCCTGGTCCAAGGGCTCCGCCAGCTCGCGCGAGAGGTCGCCGAGGGCACGTTCCTCTGGCGCGGCGAGCTCGAAGATGTCCACACGAACCTCGAGTCTCGCTTGACCGAGCTGGTCGGCCCGACGGGCGGAAAGCTCCACACCGCCCGCAGCCGGAACGATCAGGTCGCGCTCGACGAACGGCTCTACCTCCGGTCGGCGATCGCCGAGGTGGCCCGGCGGCTCCTCGCGCTCGAGGAGGCGCTCCTCGCCCGGGCCCGAAGCGAGGCGGCGACCCCGATGCCGGGCTACACGCACCTCCAGCGGGCCCAACCGGTCACCGTCGGCCACTGGCTCCTCGCCCACTTCTGGCGGTTCGATCGCGATCTCGACCGGCTGCGCGCGACGGCCGAGCGGGCGAACGTCTCCCCCCTCGGCGCCGGCGCCCTCGCCGGCTCGACCCTTCCGATCGACCCCGCGTCGGTCGCCGCCCGGCTCGGATTCGACCGGGCGTTCGAGAACTCGATGGATGCCGTGAGCGACCGGGACTTCTTCGTCGAGCTCCTGTTCGACCTGAGCCTCCTCGCCGTGCACTTGAGCACCCTCGGCGAGGAAGTGGTGCTGTTCGCGACCAAGGAGTTCGGCTATCTCGAGCGGACCGCGGCGCTCGGCTCGGGCAGCAGCCTGATGCCCCAGAAACGCAACCCCGACGTCGCCGAGCTCGTACGGGGCAAGGCCGGTCGGGTCGTCGGGGACCTCGTTTCGCTCCTGACGACCCTCAAAGGGTTGCCGCTGACCTACGACCGGGACCTTCAGGAGGACAAGGCGCCCGTCCTCGATGCGGTGGCCACCGTCACGGCGGTGCTCGAGGCGAGCGTCGCCCTCCTCCGCGACTTGGTCTTCGTACCGGCTCGGCTCTCGGCCGCCGTCGCCGATCCCGAGCTCTTCGCCACGGACCTCGCCGAGCGTCTGGTCGGTCAGGGGGTCCCGTTCCGGACCGCCCACGAGACCGTCGGCGCCGCCTTCGCGGCGGGCTCCGTTCCGACGCCGACCTCGATCGCGGCCGCCCTTGCTCGCACGGGGGTCCCGGTCGAAGGGGCGCTCGACCCCGAGCGCGCGGTCGCCCGCCGCGCCTCCCCGGGAGGACCGGCTCCGGGCGCCCTTGCGGGCCAGCTCACGGCGGCCGACGGCCGCGTGAGCTCGGCCCACACCTTCCTCTCCTCGCTCGACCGCAAGGTCGGGCTGATCGAGGAGCTACTCAGCGAGGAACAGCGATGACGCAGTGCCCAGAGTGTGAGGCGACCGTGGAGAACCGAGCGATGGTGATAGGCGAGATCTTCCCGTGCCGAGACTGCGGGACCGAACTCGAGGTCACGGGGAACGAGCCGCTCGCCGTGATGCCTGCCCCCAAAGAGGCCGAGGACTGGGGTGAGTGACGAGTTCCGGCTCGGGCTCTTCACCACGATCATCCGCCCCGAGGAGAAGTGGCTCCTCGCCGCGGCGGAAGCGCGGGGCATCCCGATCGAGCGGTACGACGACGGCGAGATGACCTTCGGGCTCGAGGCGCCCCCCCGCCTTCCCGACGTGCTCCTCGACCGGTCGGTGAGCCACTCCCGGGCCGTCTACGCGGCTTGGTTCTTCGCGCACTACGGCGTGCCGGTCGTGAACCCGCCCGAGGTGATCGAGCTCGCCGGGGACAAGATCCGGACGTCGCTCCGCCTCGCCGAGCGCGGCGTCCCTACGCCCCGGACGGTGGTCGCCCTCTCCCCAGAGGCCGCGCTCAAGGCGGTCGAGGAGATCGGCTACCCGGCCGTGATGAAGCCGGCGGTGGGGTCGTGGGGTCGCCTCATGGCGAAGGTCGATGACGCCAGCGCGGCGGCCCAGATGATCGAGCACAAGAGCGCGCTCGGCGCACCGATCCACTCCATCTTCTACGTACAAGAGTACGTCCCCAAGCCCGACCGGGACCTGCGGGTCTTCGTCGTGGGCGACGAGGCCGTCGCCGCAATGTACCGCCGATCGAGCGAGTGGCGGACGAACGCGGCGCGAGGGGGTTCGGTCGAAGCGGCCCCGCTCACTCCCGAGCTCGTCGATCTCTCGCTCCGGGCGGCGAAGTCGGTCGGCGGCGGCGTGCTCGCGGTCGACCTGATGGAGTCGCCGAAGGGCCTGGTCGTCCATGAGGTGAACCCGACGCCCGAGTTCAAGGCACTCACCGGGGTGACCGGGGTCGACATCGCGACGAAAATCGTCGACTACGCGGTGCGGGCCGGACGGCGATGAAGGAGGTCGCGGTCGTCGGCGGATCGGGGTTCGTCGGAGGGGAACTCCTGCGCCTCCTGCTGCGCCACCCCGAGGTCCGCATCACCCAGGTCACGTCGGATTCGATGGCCGGCCGATCGATCGGTCGGTCGCACCCGAACCTGCGCAAGGCGACCGATCTCACCTACATCCGGCACTCGGCGCTGACGCCGGCGGACGTCACGTTCGTCGCGACCCCGCACGGAGAGTCGATGTCGCGGACCCCCGAGCTCCTCGCGAGCGGCGGAACGGTGATCGATCTCTCCGCGGACTTTCGGCTCCGCGATCCCGCGCTCTACCCGAAGTACTACCACGCAGCGCACCCCCACCCCGAGCTCCTCGGGGAGTCGGTCCTGGGTCTCCCCGAGCTCTACCGCGAGCGCCTGCGCGCGGCCCGGCTGATCGCCGTACCCGGTTGCATCGCGACCGCCGCGATCCTCGCGCTGCGGCCCCTCGTCGACGCGCATCTCCTCGGTCCGTCACCGGTCGTGGTCGACTCGAAGAGCGGTTCGTCGGCGAGCGGACGGGACTCCGGTCCCGCCGGCCTCCACGCGGAGCGCGCGGGAGTGATGCGCGCCTACGCGCCCGAGGGGCACCGCCATACGGCCGAGATCGAACAGGAGACGGGGTCCCGCATCGCCCTCACGTGCCATGCCGTCGAGGCGGTCCGGGGGGTGCTCGCCACCTGCCATGCGTTCCTCGCGCGGCCGGTCGAAGAGAAGGAGCTCTGGCGGACGTACCGGTCGGCCTACGGCTCCGAGCCGTTCGTGCGCATCGTGCACGAGTCCGACGGGCTCTACCGGGAGCCCGAGCCGAAGATCCTCGCCGGCACGAACTACTGCGACATCGGGTTCGCCGTCGACCGGCATGCCGAGCGGGTGGTCGCGCTCGCCGCGCTGGACAACCTGATGAAGGGGGCCGCCGGCGGCGCCGTGCAGTGCTTCAACGTCCGCCACGGCTTTCCCGAAACGACCGCGCTCGAATTCCTCGGCCTGCATCCGATCTGAGGCAGGGTCGATGACGATCGTGGTCAAGGTGGGCGGAGCGCTCGGCAACGCGGTCGAGCCGGTCCTGGCCGACCTCGCGCCCCGACCGGACGTCGTGCTGGTGCACGGAGGCTCGGCCGAGGTCGACCGCCTCGGGAAGGCGCTCGGCCGCCCCTCGGAGTACTACACTTCACCGAGCGGGGTCGTCTCCCGGCGCAGCGACCCGGCGCATCTCGAGGTCGTGGTCCTCGCGCTGGCCGGTACGGTCCAGACCGCGCTCGTCGCGGGCCTCGCCCGGCACGGCCGAAAGGCGGTGGGGCTCTCGGGGGTCGACGGCGGACTCCTCCGCGCCCGACGCAAGGAAGGCGCGCGGGCGGTGGTCGAGGGCCGGGTCGTTCGCCTCGCCGACGACCTTTCGGGCAGCGTGGAGAGCGTGAACGGGGAGATGCTCTCGCTCCTCGTCGGCGCCGGTCTCCTGCCGGTCGTCGGCCCTCCGGCCATCACCGATCGCGGCGAGGTCGTGAACGTCGACGCCGACCGGGCGGCGGCCCAGGTGGCGATCGCCGTTCGCGCGGAGGCGCTGCTCCTCCTCACGAACGTGCCCGGGCTCCTTCGCGACCTGGCCGATCCGACGAGCGTCCTCCCTCGGATACCCCGGGCCGAAGTGGAGGCCACCCTCCCTCTCGCCCAGGGCCGCATGCGCAAGAAGCTCCTCGCGGCCCGCGAGGCGCTGGAAGGGGGAGTGCCCCGGGTCGTGATCGCTCCCTCCTCGGGGGCGGCCCCCGTCGGGCGCGCCTTCCGCGGCGAGGGCACGGTGATCGAATGAGCGAGCCCGCCCCTTCCCTGACCCCTGAGTTCGGCCTGCGGGACGGCGGCCGGCTTACCCTGGTCCGGGGCGAAGGGGCCCGGCTCTGGGACGACCACGGGCGGGTCTACATCGATCTCGGCGCGAGCCACGGCGCGGGCAGCCTCGGGGCCTGTCATCCGGCCGTCGTGAAGGCGATCGAGGAACAGGCAAGAACGCTCCTCTTCCTGGGGAGCGGATACGCGAGCCCGATCCGCACGGCGTTCCTCGAAAAGCTGCTCTCGCTGCTGCCCCGCTCGTTCTCCCGGGTCTTCCTCTCGAACTCCGGCACCGAGGCCGTCGAGGCGGCGATCAAGATCGCCCGCAGCGCGACCGGACGGACGAAGGTCGTCGCCGCCCTGCGCGGATTCCACGGCCGCACGCTCGGCGCGCTCAGCGCGACGTGGCGCCGCGAGCTCAAGGAGCCGTTCGAGCCGCTCGTGCCCGGCTTCGTCCACGTACCGTTCAACGATGCGGCCGCGCTCGATCGGGCGGTGGACGATACGACCGCCCTCGTCCTCCTCGAGCCGGTCCAGGGCGAGGGGGGCGTGCACGTCGCGACGCCGGAGTTCCTCCGGGCGGCTCGCGCCGTGGCGACGCGGACGGGCGCGCTCCTCGCCTTCGACGAGGTCCAGACGGGGATCGCGCGGACCGGTCGGCTCTTCGCCTTCGAGCACTGGGGGATCGTCCCGGACCTCCTCCTGCTCGCGAAGTCGCTCGCGGGGGGGGTCCCGATCGGAGCGACCGTCACGACGGAGGAGGTGGCGACGCGCTTCCGGGGGAGCCACCACTCGACGTTCGGGGGCTCCCCGCTTGCGTGCGCGGCCGGGCTGGCGGCGCTCACCGCGACCGTCGACGAGCGCCTCGCGGAGCGGGCCGCCCGGCTCGGTGCCCTGGGCCTCGAGCGACTCCGGTCGCTCGTTCCGGACCACGCCCGGGAGCTCCGGGGCCTCGGGCTAATGCTCGGGCTCGAGCTCCGGGAGAAGGCCGCCCCGTACCTGGCGGCGCTCGAGTCGCGCGGCTTCCTCGCCATCCCCGCCGGAGCGACCGTGATCCGCCTCCTGCCGCCGCTCGTCATCCGCGACGAGGAGTTCGCGGCCGGGCTCTCCGCCATCGAGGAGGTGGTCGGCCGTGGATGAGCTCGACACGCTCGAGCGCCTCGTCCGGCGGTACAGTCCCTCTCTTCGCGAAACGCCCGCCGTCTGGGAGTTCGTGCGCCTGGCCCGGTCGCTCGGATACTCGGCCCGCCTCGACGCCCAGGGGAACGGCATCGCGGTCCGGGGGCGGGGCCGACCGCGAGTGATGTTCCTCGGGCACATCGACACCGTGGACGGCGAGCTGCCCGTGCGCCGGACCCGCGGGCGACTGTACGGACGGGGGGCCGTCGACGCGAAGGGGCCGCTCGTTGCGGCGCTGCTCGCCGGCCGGGGGGACCCCGGCCCGGGAGAGTACCGGGTCGTCGCCGCGGTCGGGGAGGAGACCGACGGTCGGGGCGCCCGCCACCTGATCCACGGCCGGGGACCCGACTACCTAATCGTGGGGGAGCCGAGCGGCTGGGACGGGGTGACGATCGGCTACAAGGGGGAGGTCGAGCTCACGGCGAAGTTCCGGGCGAAGCGCTCCCACTTCTCCTCCCCGGACCCGACCGCGTCCGACCTCGCGCTCGCGTGGGTCGAGGCCCTTCGCGCGTTCGTCGCGGGCCATACGGGGGAATCTCCGTTCCGCTCGCTGACGATGAAGGTCGTTGGCCTCGAGAGCCGTCGCACGGGCGGGGACGAGGTCGCCCGGGTGACGGTCGATCTCCGCCTCCCTCCGGGGCTGTCCACGCGCGCGCTCCTTCGAGAACTGCGGACCGCGCCGACCCGCCCGTCCCTGGAGGTGCGCCTGCGGGTCGAGCCGATCGAGCTCGAGCGCAGCAACCCGGTCGTGGGAGCTCTCGTGGCCGGTATCCGCGCGGTCGGCGCGCGTCCGATGCTCTGGCGGAAGGGCGGGACATCGGACCTGAACCTGGCCGTGCCGGCCTGGCGCGTACCGGCGGCCGCCTACGGACCGGGGAACGCCCGCCTCGACCACACCGACCGGGAGGTCCTCTCCGCGGCGGAGCTCCGGCGCGCGATCCGGGTCCTCGAGCGGGCGCTCACCCAGCTCCGGGCCGTGCCCGTCACTCCTCGATGATCGGTCGCGGGTGCTTTAGGAAGTCGCCGTGCTCGAGCTCCCGCATCGCCTGAAGTAGCTCGTCTCGGCGATTCATCACGATCGGCCCGTACCAGGCGACCGGCTCGTGCAGGGGTCGCCCCGAGACGAGGAGGAAGCGCGCCCCCGCCTCCGACGCATGCAGCCGGACCTCGTCGCCGGCACCAAAGAGGACCGTCTCACCGGGGGCAATCGGGCCGCGGTCATGCCCCTCGAACGTCCCGCTCCCGTCGACCGTGTGGGCGAAGACCGTGAACCCCGGGGGGGTCGGCTGCACGAAGGTTCCTCCGGGCGGCACGCGGACATCGAGGTAGGTAGGATCGACGGGGATGCCCCGAACCGGCCCCTCGACCGAGCCGTAGGAGCCCGCGACGATCTTGACCCGGTCGCCCGTGTCGGTCGTGACCTCGGGGATGTCGTGAGCGGTGAGCCCCCGGTACGCCGGGACGCTCATCTTCTCCCGCGCCGGGAGGTTGACCCAAAGTTGGAACCCCGAGAGGGACCGGTCGGTCCGTTGGGGCATCTCCTGATGAATAATGCCGCTCCCCGAGTTCATCCACTGGACGTCCCCCGCGCGGATCACGCCCGAGTTCCCGAGGGTGTCCCCGTGGGCGACCTCGCCGTCCAGCACATACGTCACGGTCTCGATCCCGCGGTGCGGATGCCAGGGGAAGCCGGCGAGGTAATCCTCGGGGTTCGAGGAGCCGAAGCGATCGAGGAGGAGGAACGGATCGAACAGCGGGACCTCGTTGTTCGAGAACGAACGGCGCAGGCGAACCCCCGCGCCCTCGAGCGTCGGGACGCCGGGAAACCGGTGCACTATCGAGCGGACGGGGTCGGTCATTTCCGTAACCTTGGGTTAGTCAATGTACCTGCGTAACTTAAGGCCGCCGGGGGCGCCGGGTAACCAGGTCGCGCGGGGGCGACCCGGGCGCGAGGTCGCGCGCTGAATCTCAGAGCTCGACCGACTGCCCGGCGCCGGCCTCGACCGCACGTTCGTAGACCCTCCGTGCCGCGAACAGGTCCTCGATGGCCAGCCCGACCGACTTGAACAACGTGATCTCGCGGGGGGCGCGACGACCCAGGACCGACCCTAGGAGGACCTCCCCCAACTCCCCGACCACATGGTCGGTTCCGATCGTACCCTCGGCCCGGGGGATCCGCAGCTCGTCGGCCTCCGCCCAGGCGGATTCCCGTCGGTCGACGAACGTACGGCAGGCTCGGACCGCCGAGGGGGTAAGCTCCCGGAACCCCGGGGCCGCGGCCCCCACCGCATTCACATGGGCCCCGCGCTTCAGCCAGGCGCCGTCCACCAGCGGAACGCGGCTCGCGGTCGTGGTGCAGAGGATGTCGGCCGAGCGGACCGCCGCCTCGAGGTCGGTGGCGACCTCCGCCATCGGGCCAAGCTGGGCGGCGAGGGCCTGGGCCTGCTCGGGACGCCGACCCCACAGGAGCAGGCGCTCGATCGAGCGGACCCGGGGGATCGCACGGGCATGAGCCCCGGCCTGGAGGCCCGTCCCGACGATCGTGAGCGTCCGCGCATCCTCCCGGGACAAGAGCCGCGTGGCGAGGGCGCTCACGGCGGCGGTTCGGATCTCGGTGAGCGCGCTCGCGTCGACGAGGGCGACCGGAGCGCCGTGGTCCACATCGAAGAGGGCGACGAACCCCTGATGGCTGGGCCCCTCGGGCCCGCGGTTCTCGGGCACCACCGACAGCACTTTGATCCCGAGGATCTCGGGGCGGCCGGACCAGCCGGGCATTGTCACGAGGAACGTGGGCCGGTTCGGAACGGCGAGGACCTGGCGCAGCGGTTGCACCGCATCCCCTCGGGCCAGCGTCCCGAGCGCGAGCTCCATCTGGTCGATGCATTCTGGATAGCCCAGGAGCTGTCGAACCAACGAGCCGTTCAGGAGGAGCGTGCGCATCTTCCTCGGTCGCCGGAGCACCCCGCGAGGCCCGAAGAACCTATGGGAGTGGTCACGCCGGAAGGAGCGAACCCCACCGGCGCTCCGGGGGCGGGAAACGCGCGTCAGTCCGAAAAGTATAGTACGTACTGACGAGATTAAATGCACCACGGGGTCGTCCGACCCTTACTCTATGCCGTCCCGGGACCCATCGGGCTCTGCCAAGACCCGCCTCCGGCCGGAGACATCCGTGCCCGTCCCGGACACGGCCGCCGCCCTCTCCGCGCCACCCGAGCGACCCGGCCTCTTCGCTCTCGAGTGCTCCCTCGCGACCTCCACCCTCGACACGCTGGAAGCGCTCGACCGCCGGCTCCCGTCAGCGGAGCTCCTCGCGCTCTTCGCCCGGACCGAGGAGTTGGGGGAGCTCGCGGTCCTTCGGACGTGCCACCGCTTCGAGCTGTTCTGCTGGACCGCATCGCCGGCCCGGGTCCGGGCCGCGGTGGACCGGGAGATCGGGGCCCCGGTCGAATGGAGAACCCATGTGGCGGAGGGGGCCGTGCGGCACCTGTTCCGGGTCGCGGCCGGGCTCGAGTCGACCGCGCTCGGGGAGCGGGAAGTGCGCGAGCAGGTCCGCGCCGCGGCGTCCCGCGTTCAGAGCCGATCCCCCCGGCCGCTCCTTCGCCCGCTCCTGCTCGAAGCCGTCCGGGTCGCCGAGGAGACCCTTCCCCGGGTCCCGAAGAGCCGCTCGATCGCGGCGTTGGCTGCCGCCCGCGTGCTCGAGGAGGTGGCCGCCCCCTTCCCTCGCATCCTCGTGGTCGGGAGCGGCATCGTCGGCCGAGCGGTCGCCGAACACCTCGCGCCGTACGGCCGGGTCACAATCGTCTACCGCAACCGGCCGCCCGACGCCGGCTTCCTCCGGGCCTCCGCCGCCCGGGCCGTCCCGTGGCAGAGCCTGGGTGAGGAGGTCGCCCTCGCCGACGTGGTCGTGACCGCCGTGAAGACGGCCGGTCGCATCTTGGGGCCGGCCGAACTCGGGCCCCGCTCCCGACCTCTCGTGGTCATCGACCTGGGACTCCCCCGCAACGTCGACCCCGCGCTCCGGGGGCACCCGGCGCTCCAGCTGGTCGACCTCGAGGGGCTGCGCGGCCGCTCCGCGGCACCGGCGCCGCCCGAGCTTGAAGAGCGGATCGAGGAACAGGCCCCGCTGGCCGCGGAGGCGGTCGCCCGGGCCGGCTTCGAAGCGTGGGTCGATTCGTTCCGCCGAGGCGCGGAGGCGGAGCGCCAATCCCTCCTCGAAGCGGCGCGCTCCTCCCTGGGCACGCTCTCGCCCGAGGAATGGGAGGCCGTCGACCGTCTCACCCGCCGTCTCACCTCGCGTCTCCTGGCCGGTCCGACGGCCGGGCTCCGAGCGATCCCGCCGGGGGCCGAAGGAGACGAACGACGCCGGTGGGCCTGGGAGCTCCTCAGCGCCCGCACGCCGAAGTCGTGACCGAGACGATCCGCCTCGGCACGCGGGGCAGCGCGCTCGCCCGCGTCCAGGCCGAGCTGGTGCGGGCCGCCCTCGGCCGGCGGAGGCCGAAGATCGACGTCCGCGTGGTGCCGATCGTCACCCAGGGCGATCGCGTGCAGGACCGGGCCACGGACCTCGATTTCACGGACGCGATCGATCGGGCGCTCGTCGCCGGAGAGGTCGACCTTGCGGTCCACAGCGCCAAGGACCTCCCGGCCGTCGCTTCGAGGGGAGTCCGGCTCGCCGCGTTCCTGCCCCGGGCCGATCCCCGCGATGCGCTCGTGCTCCGCACCCGGGGGACGCTCGCGTCCCTCCCGCCGGGGACCCGCCTCGGGTCGAGCAGCCCCCGGCGCCGAGCGCAGCTCCGTCGGGCCCGGCCCGACCTCGAGCTCGTCGAGCTGCGCGGGAACGTCGACACCCGGCTCGCCCGCGTTCAGTCGGGAGAGATCGAGGGAGCGGTCCTCGCCGTCGCCGGCCTCCGCCGCCTGGGACGGGCCGATGCGGTGACCGAAGTGCTTTCCGTGGCTCGGTTCCTTCCCGCGCCCGGCCAAGGGGCGATCGCGGTGGCGGTCCGTGCGTCGGACCGCGCCCTCGGGCGGAAGGTCGCCGAGCTCGACGACCCGCGGACGCGGGCGGCGGTGACTGCCGAGCGGAGCTTCGTCGAGGGCGTCGGGGGGGACTGCGATACTCCGCTCGGGGCCGTCGCGACCGTCCGCGCGGGGCGGCTCTGGTTGCGGGCCGAGCTGCTCTCGGCGAACGGTCAGCGCACGGTCGCGGGCGCCCGACGGGGAGCCCCGAATTCCGCCCGCGCGATCGGTCTCGGCCTCGCTACAGGGGTCCTGCGCGCCGGCGGTCGCACGCTCCTGCACGAAGCCCGCGGGGGGTGACGGATGCGGACCGCGCTACGCCGAACAGTCGGGCGGATCGCTCTCGTCGGGGGGGCCGAAACGCTCTTGGGCGCGGAGAGGGCTCTCGCGCGCCGCGGGATCCGGGTGGACCGGATCCTGGCCTTCCAGTATGATCCCGTCGCTCGGAATCGGTTGCGCCAGTCGCTCGCCCGGTTCGGCCCGTACGACCTCCTCTTCCTTACTAGCCCGGAGGCGGTGCGGGTGATGGCCGGGGCAGGGCTCCTTTCCCAGACGCCCGGGACGCGAAACGCCCCCCGGGTCGTCGCGGCGGGCCCCCAGACCGCGCGCGCGCTGCGGGCCTCCGGGGTGTCCGCGCGATGGCGCGCCTCGGCCGGTGCCGGACGTTCGGCCGCCGCGCGGTTCGTCGCCCGACCTCCCCTACGCATCGTCTACCCTCGCTCCGACCGGGCCGGTCCGTCGGTGGCGCAGGAGCTCGCGCGCGCCGGACACACCGTCCTCGATCTGGTCGCCTACCATGTCCGACCGATCCGCCGCCCGGGTCGCGCGACAGCCGACCGGGTTCGGTCGGCCGACCGAGTGCTCGTGACGAGCCCGTCCGCCCTCTCTTCGCTTCGACAGAGCCTCGGTTCCGTCGAGTTCGACCGACTTCGTCGGCGCGGGGTGCTGGTGGTCCTGGGTGCGACGAGCGCGCGAGCGGCGCGGGGGCACGGGTTCCGCGCGGTCCGCGTGGTCCCGTCGATCCGAGAAGCGGCCGTGGCTCGTTTTCTGGAGCAGGAGGTGACGTCGGATGCCCGCTAAGCGCTCGGCGAACCCCGTTCGTCCCCGACGCCTACGACGCAGCGCGGCCCTGCGAGAGTGGGTCGCCGAGTCCCGCCTCTCCTTGCGTCAGCTGATCTACCCGATCTTCGTTCGCCCGGGGCGAGGCCCTCCGGAGGCCGTTCCCTCCCTTCCCGGGGTGATGCGCTGGTCGGTGGACGACGCGGTCCGCGAGGCCACCGCGGCGATCGACGACGGTCTCGGCGCCGTCCTCTTCTTCGGCCTTCCTCGGCACAAGGATCCGCTCGGGCGCGAGGCCGTCTCTCCCGCAGGCGCCGTGCCCCGCGCGATCCGGGGCACGAAGGAGGCCCGACCCGATGGGATCGTGGTGACCGATGTCTGCCTGTGCGCCTACACCTCGCACGGCCACTGCGGGGTCCTTCGCGACGGGGCCGTCGACAACGACGCTACGCTGCCGCTGCTCGCCCGGATGGCGCTCGTCCACGCCCGCGCCGGAGCCGACGTCGTCGCGCCGAGCGCGATGATGGACCATCAGGTCGCAGCGATCCGGGCCGCGCTGGACGCCGAGGGGCTCTTCGGGACCGCGGTGCTGGCCTATGCGGCGAAGTACGCCTCCTCGTACTACGGACCGTTCCGGGAGGCCGCCGATTCCGCGCCGTCGGTCGGGGACCGTCGGGGCTACCAGATGGATCCCCGCAACGCGCGCGAGGCGTTGCGGGAGATCGCGCTCGATCTCGAGGAGGGGGCGGATATCGCGATGGTAAAGCCGGCGCTCCCGTCGCTCGACATCCTCGCCCGGGCGCGCGCGCGCTTTGACGCTCCGCTCGCGGCCTACCAGGTGAGCGGCGAGTACGCGATGATCAAGGCGGCCGCCGCGCGCGGCTGGATCGACGAGGAGGCCGTGGTCCGGGAGTCGCTCGGCGCGATTCACCGCGCCGGGGCCGACCTGATCCTGACCTACTACGCCCGGACCCTCGCCGCGTGGGACCGGGGGAAACCGTGAGCGAGGCCGACCCACCGGCGACCGAGACGGCCGCCGAGCCGCGGGATTTCATCAAGTACACTCTGCTCCACCTGCGACCGGAGTGGCGGCGCCTTCCGGCGAGCGAACGGGCCGCGGGGCGCGACGCGATGCGGGCGGTGCTCGAGCACCCGCCGGCCGATCTCATCGTTCGCACCTACTCGCTCGCGGGCACGAGGGCCGAGGCGGAAATGCTGCTCTGGCTGATCTCCCCCCGGCTCGAGGTCCTCCAGGAGTTCCACGCCCGACTCTTCGGTACCCCGATGGGCGGTTACCTCGATACGGCCCACTCCTACCTTGGGATGGCCCGTCGCTCCGAGTACCTCGGCGGCCATCAGCACGAAGGGCAGGAAGGGAGCGAGCTTAGGCGACGCCCGCACGACCTACCGTACCTCGTCGTCTACCCGTTCGTGAAGAAGCGCGAGTGGTACGGCCTTCCCTTCGGGGAGCGACGGCGGATCATGGGCGAGCACTTCCGCATCGGCCACAAGTACCCCCGCATCCAGATCCACACCGGCTACTCCTTCGGGATCGACGACGCGGAGTTCATCCTGGCGTTCGAGACCGACTCGGTCGGGGATTTCCTCGACCTGGTCGAGGCGCTCCGCGGCTCGGAGGCGAGCCGCTACACGTTGATCGAGACCCCGATCTTCACGGCCTCGCTCGTCCCGCCCCCCCGGATGCTCGAGCTCGCCGAGGGGATCGCGTGACCCCCCGCGCGTCGGTCGGTCCCCGCTCCCGCGCGCTATTCCGGCGCGCCGAGCGGGTGCTGGTCGGGGGCGTCGACTCTCCGGTCCGGTCGTTCCGCGCGGTCGGCGGCTCGCCCGCCTTCTTCCTGCGCGGTCGGGGCGCCTACCTGTTCGATGCCGATGGCCGTCGCTATCTCGACCTCCTCGGCTCCTGGGGGGCGAACCTCCTCGGGAACGCCCCGCCCGCCGTCGTCCGGGCGGTCCGGGCGACCGCCGGCCGCGGCCTCTCCTTCGGGGCCCCCTCCCCGCTCGAGCATGAGCTCGCCGAGCGGATCCGGCGGGCCGTCCCCGAGATGGAACGGATCCGGTTCGTGAGCTCGGGGACGGAGGCGACGATGTCCGCGGTCCGCCTCGCGCGGGGATTCACCGGGCGACCGAAGGTCGTGAAGTTCGCGGGCGGCTACCACGGCCACTCGGACGGGCTTCTCGCGAGCGCCGGTTCCGGTCCTGCGACCCAGTCCCTGCCCGATTCGGCGGGCGTGCCGGCGAGCATCGTGCGGGAGACGCTCGTGAGCCCGTACAACGACCTTGACGCGCTCGCGGGGGTCTTCGAGCGCGCCCCGGAGGAGATCGCCGCGGTGCTGGTGGAGCCGGTCGCCGGCAACATGGGGGTCGTTCCACCGCGCCCGGGATTCCTTTACGGCCTCGCCCGCTTGGCACGGGCGCACGGGGCGCTCGTGATCGCGGATGAGGTGATCACGGGCTTTCGGCTCCGCCGGGGGGCGGCGATCGGCTCGCTCGGGGGCCGGGCCGACCTCTTCACGCTCGGCAAGGTGATCGGCGGGGGCCTTCCGATCGGTGCGTACGGCGGACGCGCGGAGATCCTGGAGCGGCTCGCGCCGATGGGGGACGTCTACCAAGCCGGCACGCTCGCGGGAAACCCGCTGTCGATGGCGGCCGGAGCGGCCGCGCTCGATGCCCTGCGCCCGGCCCGCTACGCCGCGCTCGAACGGACCAGCCGGCGGCTCGCCGAGCGGATCGAGGCGATCGCCGCCGAGGAGGGGGCGCAGCCGTTCACGCTCCAGCGCGTCGGGTCGATGCTCGGCCTGTTCTTCGCCGCGGGGCCGATCGTCGACGAGCGGAGCGCCCGGAGGGCCGACCGCGCGCGGTATGCCGCGTTCTTTCACGGGGCCCTCCGCGGCGGCGTGGCGCTGCCGCCCTCCCCGCTTGAGACGACGTTCGTCTCGATGGCAATCACCGACCGGGACCTCGAGCGGGGGACGCCGGGGCTCCGGGCGGGGTTCCGCGCGAGCCGCCGGGGAGCCGGGTGATGCGCGAGCGGTTCCTGCGGGCGCTCCGAGGCGAACCGGTCGACACGACCCCGATCTGGCTGATGCGCCAGGCCGGGCGGTACCTCCCGGGCTACCGCGCGATGCGGGCCCGCCACTCGATCCTCGAGATCGCCCGCGCCCCCGAGCTCGCGACCGAGGTGACGCTCGAGCCGCTCCGTCGGTTCGACGTCGACGCCGCGGTGGTGTTCGCCGACATCGTGCTCCCGCTCGCCGGCCTCGGGGTCGACTTCCGTATCGACCCGGGCCGGGGGCCGGTCGTGCCGCATCCGGTCCGCACCGAGGCCGATCTCGCCCAGCTCACCCCGTTCGACCCGGTCGCGGTGGGGTTCGTGGGAGAGACGATCCGTCGGTTCCGGGCCGAGGAATCGGAACGCCCGATCATCGGGTTCGCTGGTGGCCCGTTCACGCTCGCTGCGTATCTCATCGAGGGCGGCGCGTCGCGCGAGTATCCCGCAACCCGGGGGCTGCTCTACCGGGAGCCGGCTCGGTTCGATCGGATCCTCGACGTCCTCGCCGAGATGACGATCGCCTACCTACGGATGCAGGCTCGGGCGGGGGCCCACGCGCTCCAGCTCTTCGACACGTGGGTGGGTCTCCTGCCGCGGGCGCTGTTCGCGCGGCATGTCCGACCGAGACTGGTCCGCGTGTTCTCGGCGCTCCGCGACACCGGCCTCCCTACGGTCTACTTCTCGACCGGTTCCGCGCATCTCTTGCCCGAGCTCCGAGAACTGGGGAACGACGCGCTCGGGGTCGACTGGCGCCTTCCGCTCGGCGCGGTGCGCGCCGCGGTGCCGAAGCGCGCGCTCCAGGGAAATCTTGACCCGGGCGCATTGCTGGGGTCGTCGGCCGAACTGCGGGCGGCCGCGCGCGCGGTGCTCGACGAGCTCCCCGATCGGCGCGCCCACGTCTTCAACCTCGGGCACGGGGTGCTGCCCGAGACCCCGCCGGACTCCGTGCGGGAACTCGTCGAGTTCGTCCACGTGAACGGACGGCCGACCACGTCCGCCTGACCGAGCTTGTCGGCGCTCCGGCGAAGGCCCTTCGCCCGAGCCAGGGAGATTTACCGCGGGGGCTCGATCGGCCCCTCTCGGATCGTCCGGAGATTCTACCGGCCGGGTCCCGCCGACAGGACTCTGGACCCGACCGGTCCGATCGCCCCTTGCGGGCTTCAGGGGACCCCGCGGGGCCGGTCGGCGGGAAATCCGGCCGGCGCCGCATGCGCTTAACGGTCCTCCCGACCTAGTCCGGGCGTGTCCGACGGACCTCGCGTCGGCGTCACGACCCCCTCCCTCACGCCCGAGGAGCGCCGGTGGCTCCACGACAAGTACGAGCGGCTCGCCGCCGAGGAGGGCCAGCTTGCGGCCGGACGGACGTCCTACTTTGCCGCCATCGGCAGCGTCCTCGTGACGGGAATGGTGGTGGCGATCGCGTACTTCGTGAGCCGACCGGACGAGCTCGCGCTCGTCGCCACGTTCCTCGCCTCCCTGGGGATCCTCTTCTCCTTCGTCTGGGCGATCCTCCTCCACCGGACGAACGATGCCCTCGCGCTCTGGCGGGAGGCGGCAGCGAGGCTCGAGGAGCTCCAGCCGCCGTTCGATGCGTCGCTCGAGGCACCGATCACGCTCCGTTCCGGCGCGACGATCCGTGTGGACCTGCTCCGGCCGTACGGCGCGCACCGGTACCGATTCTCTCGCTCGGAAGTGATCGGCTGGACGGACCGGTTGAATCCCTCCCGGCTGACCGAATTCCTTCCCCTCGCCTTTCTCTCGATCTGGATTGTGGTGCTCGTCTACGCCTGGACGTGGTATCTCCTCCAGTGAGCGGGTCGGTCGATGGACTGGTAGACGAACTCGGAACGAACCGGGGGAGCCGAGCCGTCGCGGCGGCGTGGCCGGTGCCCCTCCCGTGCCGGAAGTGCCGTGCGACCCGGGACACACAATAAAATACCCCCTTCCGGAAGAAATGCACCTGTCATGCCGCGCCCGCAAGGTCAACCACGGAAGAGTTCGAGATCGCACCGACCGTTCGCCCTGGGACTGACCGTGCTCCTGCTCGCCGCGACGCTGTCGCTCCTTCTCAGCACCGCACCGGCCATGGCCACGCCGTGGACCGGCCCGGAGCCGACCCCTTCGAACCTTCTGTTCTACCTCCACAACTCCTCGGCGGGGATCACGGTCGGCTCGGCCCAGTACCTCGACGTGCTCAGCACCGTGAACGACTCGCAGGCGCCGTGGAGCCACACCGGCTCGGTCTCGCTCGCGCCCCACTACGACGCCGTGGACTTCGTGGCCGCACCGGCCTTCACCGCGCCGCTCGCCCTCAACGGGACGATCGACGCCACGGTCTACATGAACCAGAGCGGCAGCTCGCCCACGGGCGGCTCGATCACGCTCACGGCCGCCGAGGTCGCGCCGAACGGCGCGGTGACGGTCCTTGGCACCGGGCCGGCCACCGGTACGGGAAGCATCGGCCCGGGCGGCTCGACGCCCACGCTCGTCTTCCTCACCGGACCGACCCTGAACGTCACGATCCCCTCGGGGAGCTCGCTCGAGCTCAACATCACCATCAACGGCAACACCGCCGAGCACTACGGCATCTGGTGGGGGTTGGTCGCCAGCACGTACTACGTGAGCTCGGCCAGCGTTCCGTCGAGCACCTATCTCACGGTCCCCCGCGTCGAGGTCCTCAACTCCTCCGGCGCGGCCGTCACGGTGCTCCCCACGTCGGGTTCGAACACGACCGTGACCGTCCTCGCCGTGGTCGCGGACCCTCTCGGGGCGTACGACTTCGAGAACTTCTCGGTCGACTTCTCGGTCGTCAATGCCCAGGGCTCGGTCGTCGTGGCGCCCCAGGCCATGAGCCCGACGCCCGCTCGGGCCCCGCCCTCCGCGCCGAACGGCACGTATTCGATCGCCTTCAACTACTCCATGCTCGCCGCCGGTAGCTACCGCTTCACCGTCAATGCGACCGACAACACCTACCACAACCTCGCGAACCAGGATACGCTCCCGGCCTACTACGGCCGCAACGCATTCTCGGCGGTGACGATCTCGATCGGATTGCCCCCGGTGCCCGTACAGCTCACGGTCGTGGACGACCACAACGTGTCGCTCCAAGGTGCGCTCGTCGGCGCGATCTCGGGCGGCACGCTCGTCGCCTCGGGCCGGACGAACAGCACCGGTGTCGTCACCTTCGAGCTCGCGGCCGGTTCCCTCTACGATTTCCCCGTCACCTGGGAAGGGATCGGGGTCGGTTCGTTCGCCGAGAGCGTGACCGCGAACTCGACCCAGTTCACGTTGCACGCCGAGGTGGTCTATCCGACGTTCACCATCCTCGCATCGAACGGGCAGCCGCTACCGTACCCCCTGATCACCGTCATCCACCCGAACGGGACCGCGTACCGGCTCATTGTCGGCACGGTAGCGGGCCAGTTCTCCCTGGCTCAGGTACCGGTCGGCAACTTCACGCTCACCGTGGTCTACGACGACAGCCAGGTGGTGTTCGCCCAACCGGTCCCGGTTACCGGTGACGGCCCGTTCATCGTTACCGCTCACAACGTCTTCGCGCTGACGATCCACGCGACCTCATCCGGCGGCGGCGGGCTCTCGAACGTCTTCGTCGCGGTGGTCAACACCACCACCGGCTCGACAGTCGCCTCGGGGATCACCAACAGCAGCGGCACCCTGACCTTCCTCGTTCCGGCCGGGACCTACAATATCACGGGCAGCTGGGCCGAGACCTACGACATGACCCCCCTCCACCAGACCGTGACCGCCACGGTCGGGGTGGCCGGCCCGTCGGTGGCGACGCTCGATTTCACAACGGCGTATCCGTCGATCTTCGCCACCACCCTGTTCTCCGTCGCCCTCGTGGTCGTCCTGCTCCTCGTCGTCATCGCGGTGCTCGTCGTGCTGTGGCTTCGGGCGCGGCGGGGGGGCCCGCCGCCGCCGGCCGCGAACCCTCCGTCCGAATGGAAAGAGGGCACGGACACCGCGACGAAGCGCGCTCCGTAAGGGAAGGGCGCCCCCGCCCCTACCGGCCGGACGGGATGGGCGTCGCGCCCGCTCCCCGCCGAGCCTCGGGGAGGCTATCCGGTGCGGTCCGCGCCCCGCACGGCGTGCGCGAGGGCGTCGATCAGGAGCGGGTCGTCATTGAGCGACTCCGTTCGGTCGAAGGCAAGGCCGAGTTCGGCCGCTCGGGCGCGCATCTCGAGGTCGACATCGAAGAGGATCTCGAGATTGTCCGCGACGAACCCGAACGGAACGACCAGGACCGACCGTTCGCCGTCGTGGGCGAGCCGCTCGAACAGCCCCTCCCACGAAGGGAGGAGCCACGGTCCTTCGCGTCGGCCGACGGACTGGTAGGCGAACTCGGAGCGGACCGGGGGAAGCCGGGCGGTCACCGCAGCGCGGACCCGCGCCAGTTGCCGCACGTACGGCTCTACCCCGGGATCGGCGGCTCCCGGAAGGCTGTGGGCGGTGAACAGGAGGGCCGGTCGCGGGTCCCCCCGCGCGGTCATCGCGTCGATCCGCTCGAGGATCTTGCGCACGAACGCTTCGGCGAGCGTGGGCGCATCGTGCCAGGTCTCCACCCGATGTAGGCGTACGGCCGGAGCGCTCTCGGCCGCGACCTGGTCGAGCGCGGAGAGGTAGCCGCCCACGCTCCACGGTGAGTAGTAGGGGGTCATGCAGAGGCCCGTGACCTCCGTCGCGCCTCTTCGAACGAGCGAGGCGAACCCCTCCCGGATATGGGGGCGCCAGTGGCGCATGCCGACCTCGCAGTGAACGGGCGTCCCCTCGCTCGAGAGCTTCCGCTCGAGCGCGGCCGCCTGGGCCCGGGTCACCGCGACGAGGGGAGACCCGCCGCCGATCCGGCGGTAGCGCTCGCGGAACTCCTCCACCAGCTCCGGCGGCGTGGGCCGGCCCCCCCGCAGGTCGAGCAGGTACGGCTCCACGTCGGCGAGGTTTGTGGGACCGCCGAGGGCCATCAACAGCACCCCCTGTGGGTCGTGCGAGGTCCCACTCACGCGCGTCCTCCTCGGCGCTCCCGGCCGTGCCGCGACCCGTCGGGTTCTCCCATCATCCCACCATCTGCAACGCGACCGCGAGGGCCAGCACCGCCAGCATCAATCCGAGGTTCACATAGGAGACGACCCGGCTCTTGCGCCGGATCTGGCGGAGCCCGTCGACGTCGCCGGCCCGGGCGAGTCGACTGATCCGTCGTCCGAAATAGATGCCATGGACGTAGATCAGAATCACCAGGGCCAGGACCACCACGGCCTTCAGCACCAGGACCTGGCCCGGAAGGCTCGCGAGGGGATCGCTGAGCGACGGAAGATACCAGCTCGCGTTGTAGAGCCCGGTCAAGATCAGCACGATCAAGAGCGGCGTCGTGAACTGGCCGAACCGGCGCGCGAGCCGTCCGATCAGGACCGTACGGGCCGCTTCGTCCGACACGATCCGGTGCGAAACCGGTTCCAGGACCAGCCAGAAGAAGAACGACCCGCCGACGAACAGCACAGCGCTGAACAGGTGGACCCAGAGGATCGCGGCGTCGATCCAGGGGTTCATGGACGCACTCCCTTCAAGGATCCGGGGCCCCGCGCCCGGCTTCCGTGGCTGTCGGCTGCGTCCCGCGGTGGCGGAACCGCGACGGACTCCCGGCGGGGGATGGCTCGTGCGGTCATCGTCCCTTCCCGGCTACGCCCCGACACGGACCGGTACGGCGAAGTGGCAGGCGGGGTCGGCGGCGAGCGGGTCGCCGGTCCGCGCGAACGCACGGGCGCGGCTCCCCCCGCATTCGAACCGGTGCGCGCAGGTGCCGCAGGCGTCGCCCAGGTCCCGAGCGCGGATCCGTTGGAGCAAGGGGTGATCCCGGTAGACCGACACCAGGTCGTCCCGGCGCACGTTGCCCAGCCGCTCGGGGAGGAATCCGCCGGGGTAGATCGTGCCGTCGTACCCGACGAAAAGAATGCCATCGCCGTCGAGCGTGCCGCGCGGTGCGATCGAGGAGGGCTGGGTCCCGGGCCCCATCCGTCGCGCGAGCTCGTCGCGGAGGGCCGCGTAGAGCGGGCCCCCGGCCGGACCCCCGGCCTCGCGTTGCCGGCGGATCCGACGCAGGAACGGCGCTTCGACCGGTCGAATGAGGACCCCGTAGCGGGAGGCGTCGTAGAGGAACTGTCCCACGTCCTCCGTTTCCTCCGAGGAAAGCTCGGCGAGCCCGGCACCGCGGCCGGTACGGATCAGGAAGAAGACCTCCCAGGTGCGCACGCCCCAGCCCACGATCGACTCGAACAGGCTCGGCAGTTCCCGCACGTTCTCTGCCAGGACAGTGGAATTGACCTGCACCCGCAGGCCAAGATCCAACGCCGTCGTGATCGCCGCGCGCGTTCGTTCGAAGTGGCCAGGAACCCCCCTCACCCGTTCGTGGGCGGCCGCACTGCCCCCATCGAGGCTCACGGAGATCGACGCGACCCCAAGCTCCGCGAGTCGGGCCATCGTGGCGGCGTTCAGCGCGTCCGAGACCGCGGGCGAGACCGCCACGTGCAGACGCTGCGCGCGGGCGTGCTCGATCAGGGCGAAGAGGTCGGGGCGCTGGAGCGGGTCCCCTCCGGTCAGGATGAGGGTAGGGTAGGGCGTGCCGAAGTCGCGGAGCCGGTCGATCAGCGCGCGCCCCTCCTCGCCGGAGAGCTCATCGGGGAGCCGGTCGGGGATCGCCGAGGCACGGCAGTGGAGGCAGGCGAGAGGGCAGGCCCGGGTCGTTTCCCAGAACACCAGAACCGGCCGCTCCTCGAACACCCTCGCTTCTCCTCTCCCCCGGCCCCGGGGTCGTCAACCTCGCGAAATTCAAAACAAGAAAAGGGCTCCGGGCCCCTCACCGATTAGGAAATCTCCGCCCCCGGGGGGCCGGCCGCGGGACCGAGGTCCGCGCCACGTACTATCCGGCCCGGTGCACGGTCTCGGTCCGAGGGCGGTTCCCCTGTTTCGGTGGTTCCGAAAGCGTTCGGTCGCCCCAAAGTAGGGGTATATGAAGCCGAGCGCGTTCCGGTAAGGGCCCGAGGCCCCAATGCCGCGCACATCTCTCACCGATCCTCCCGTGCCGGCGGGCCGGTTTTTCCGTTGATGGTGGAGGTTCATCTAGACAGTTGGCTGCGGGAGTTCGGCCCCCGCGGCAAAGAGCAGGTCACCGCCGACACGGTGGCCGGGCTGCTCGAAGTTCTGGAAGCGAGGTACCCTCGGCTCCGGTTCAAGATCCGGGATGAGACCGGGCAGCTCCGTCGGTACGTCCGCGTCTTCGTCGACGGCGAGGACGTCAGCGGCACCACGGGCGTCGCGACGCCGATCGCGAGGGCCTCCAGTATCGATATCCTCCACTCGATTGCGGGAGGATAGGGCGCGAACCAAGATGGCGCGGAACGAGAAGGTGCGGATTCTCCTGGGAACTCGCAAAGGGACGTACGTCGTGGAGGGAGACGTTCGGCGAAAGCGCTGGAAGGTCGGGCCGGTGGCCCACGGCGGGAGCGACATCTATCACGTCGTCGCGGACCCGCGTCACCCGGGCGACCTGTACGCCGCCGTCAACGACAGCTTCTGGGGCCCGATGGTACAGCGGTCGGACAATTGGGGGAAGACCTGGAAGGAGGTCGCGACCCCGCTGACCCAGCCGAAGAAGCAACGCGAGCCTCAGTTCAACGACGCGAACCCCACGGCCCCTCCGATACGGCCGCTCATGAACGTCTGGCACATCGAGCCCGGACCTTCGAGCGCCCCCGACACGCTCTATCTCGGCGCCGACCCGCACCTACTGTTCCGAACGACCGACCGGGGCGCGAGCTGGGAGCCGATCGAGAGCATCAATCACCATCCGGACAAGAAGAACTGGTCCCCCGGCGCGGGCGGACACTGTCTCCATACGATCCTCCTCGATCCCCGCGACCCTCAGCGAATGTACATCGGGCTGAGCGCGGTCGGGACGTTCCGCTCGGAGGACGGCGGGGCAACCTGGGTGCCACGGAACAAGGGCGTGAACACCCCCTTCCTGCCCGAGAAGTACCCCGAGACCGGCCAGTGCGTCCACCACGTCGCGGTCGACGCCGCCGATCCGGACACGTTCTATCGCCAGGACCACAGCGGGATGTACGTCTCGCACGACCGGATGGACCACTGGACCCGCATCGGCCGCCCTCTCGGAGACGACTTCGGTTTCGGCGTCGCGAGTCCCGCCTCCGACCCGGGGAAGGCGTACTTCGTCCGGCTCTCGGGCCGGGCGCGGGTGACTCGGGACGGTCACTTCCAGGTCAACGAGTGGAACGACCGGACCCACAAGTGGCGAAAGCTGGTCCGGCCCGGGGCGTTCCCCGGCCACTTCGGCGTGCAGCGCGAGGGGGTCGCGACGGACACGCTCTCGCCCGCCGGCATCTACGTCGGCACGACGACCGGGGAACTGTTCGTGAGCCCGGACGCCGGAAAGACCTGGTCCCAGGTGCCGTTCCAGTTCCCGGGGATCCACTCGGTCAGCGTCGCGAGCCCCTCGGGGAAATAAGAAGGCCCGAGGAAGGGGTTGCGCTCCGTCCCCGCCGCGCCGCTCGGGCGGCGGGGGCCGTCCCGGTCAGTGGGACGGCTGGGCCGCGGAGGGGTGGACGGCGCCCGCCGTCGACTCCTCGGCCTGCCCTGAGATCTCCTCGAGCGTCCGCTGCTTCGTCTCCGGGATGAGCACGAGCGTCACGAAGGCCCCGATCACGGCCACGAGGCCGAGGAAGAGCATCATGCCGCCGTCCCCCCAGATCCCAATCAGGGCTCCGAAGAAGAGCGTGGAGATCGATGCCCCGATCTTTCCCCATCCCGCCGCGAACCCCTGCCCGGTCGCGCGGTACTGCGTCGGGAAGACCTCGGTCGGCACGATGAAGGTCGTCGTGTTCGGACCGATGTTGCCGAACAGGAACGTGAGCCCGTAGATCGCGACGAACGGCGCCCCGAGGGCGATGAGGCGGCTGTCGAGCCCCAGGACGGCGAAGGCGATTGCCATCACGCTGAACCCGACCGCCTGAAGGGTCTTGCGGCCGGCGCGGTCGATGAGCGCTACCGCGATCCAGTATCCGGGGACGGTGAAGGCGAGCGTGATCAGGGCCGAGTACTCCTCGGCGACCATGAGGTGCTGGACCGCACTGAGGCCGGGCGAGTAGCTCAGGCTGAGCGCGCTGATCAGGGTCGGGGTGTAGATGCTGGTCCCGTAGAACGAGATGTCGAACAGGAACCAGCTGACCGCCGTGCCCAGGATCAAGGGCCAGAAGCGCGTGAGGAAGCCGCCGTACGAGCCGCTCGAGCCCCGGACCCGGGGGGCGTGCGGGGCCACGTCCACACCCGTTAGGCTGCCGACGACGTGGGCCGTCTCCTGGGCCTTCCCCTCCACGTGGAGCGTGTACCGGGGGGTCTCAGGGAGTCGGCGGCGCCAGAAGTACACGGCGGCCGCGGGGATCGCACCGGCCCCGAGGAGAACCCGCCAGATGAGGTCGAGGGAGTGCGGGAAGGCGGCCAGGAGACCGAGCGCGAGGACGACCCCGCTCAACAGCCCGAAGCCCTGCATCGCGAAGACGGTGCCGACGAGGCGGCCCCGACTCTTCACGTTCGAGTATTCGCTCATGATGGTGGAGCTCATCGGGTAGTCGCCGCCGATCCCAATGCCCAGGACGAAGCGGAAGAGCACGAGCGCGGCGAAGCTCCAGGCGAGCGCCGACATCACGGCCCCGAAAACCAGGATCAGCATCTCGACGCCGTAGATCGTCTTCCGTCCAACGAGGTCGCCCAGACGGCCAAAGACGAACGGGCCGACGGCGGCCCCGAAGATCGCGGCGGCGCCGAGCAGTCCCAAGCCGGTGATGGGAGCGACCTTCCCGAAGAACGGGAGGTTCCCGAGTACCCCGGGGATCGCGAACGGTTGGAAGAAGGCGAACATCGCGACCAGCACACCGATCACGAACAGGTCGTAGGCGTCGGTGAAGAACCCCATCCCGGAGATTAGGACGGTCCTCCAGTGGAAGCGACTGACTTTCGCGTCGTCGAGCGGTCGCAGGATCGCCTGCTCGAGACTTTGGTTCGTTCTCGACTCGGTCATCGGCTCCGCAGGCGGGGCGGGGGAGATAAAGAGTCAATCGATAGTCTATGTACCTCTATAGCGGCAAACGTACTCGCGCGTATTCCCCTCCCCGACACGGTGTTACATGACATCGCGATAGTACCCTATCCGGCGGGCGCGGACGCCCTTCGTTCGCGCGCGCGGCGTCGGGTCGCGTAGCTAACGGTCACCGGGCTCGGTGACCGACGCGGGGGCGGGCGAGGCGGCCGCGACGGAACTCGGGGGGTCGTTCGGACTCGGGGTGGCCCGCGGCGCCGTCGACTGCTCGTGGTGGAGGAACCGCTCTCCTCGGAACGCCGAGATCACCGCGCCGAAGAGGGTGATCACTCCCGCGAACAGGAACGCCCCGCGGAGGCCGTCGATGAACGCGGGTCCGATCGCCGTGGGGAAGAAGGCGTTCGAGGTCAGCGTCGGGACGGCGCCCTGGATCGCCTGCGCGTTCCAGCCGGGGACCTGCGCGGCGAACGCGAGCAGGGTGGTGAGCGGATTGTATCCTAGGAAGGCGGCAAAGAGCGACTCCGTGGGGTTCGACTGAGCGAGGTTCGCGAGGATCGTTTGGTCGGGGGGTCCGATGTTCAGACCCGCGAGGGCTCCGCTCACCGAGCCCGCAAGTCCCGAGGCAAGCCCTCCGATCACGATCGTGAAAAAGAAGACCAGCGACAGTTGCTGCCCGGAGTTCTGGAGCGTCGCCAGCATCCCCGCCGACACGCCTCGGTCCCGTGCCGGTACGGAGTTCATGACCGCGGCCGCGTTCGGCGCGGCGAACATGCCCATCCCGCACCCCTGCACGAAGAGCAGGGCACCGACGGTGGGGTAATCGAAGTTGTAGGGGACCAGGAGGAACAAGAAGAACGTCGAAGCGGCGACCGCCATGCCGACGGTGGCGATGGTTCGGGGTCCGCGTCGGTCGGAGAGCCAGCCGCTGAGCGGTCCCATGGCCAGGAACCCGGCCAAAAGCGGGATCATGTAGACCCCCGACCAGAACGGCGTGCTCGCGAACGAATAGCCGTGAAGGGGGAGCCAGATACCCTGGAACCAGATGATGAGCAGGAGCATCATCCCGCCGCGGGCGAGCGAGCCCAGGAACGCCGCCGAGACTCCGGCCGAGAACGCGCGGCGGCGGAACAGGGAGAGCCGGAACATCGGCTGGGCGACCCGTTGCTCCACGAACGGAAAGGCAACGAGGAGGGCGGCGCCGGTGAGGATCGCGCCCCAGACGTAGGGGCTCCCCCATCCTAGGGAGGACCTGCCGTACGGGAGCAGCGTGTAGGTGAGGCCGACGAGGAGGAGCGTGAGCCCGCCGGCAAAGATCGCATTGCCCGGAATGTCGAGCCGCTCATCCTTGCGCGGCGGCTGAAGATCATGGAGCCGGAAGAAGGCCCAGATCGTGCCGACGACGCCCACTGGGACGTTGACGATGAAGACGAGCCGCCAGGTGGGGAGCGTGAACGCTCCGAGGTGAAGGTCCGGGATACCGGCGAGGATACCGCCGATGATCAGCCCGAGGAGCGATCCGCCGATGAATGCGATCTGGTTGATACCGAGCGCCATGCCCCGCTCGGCCGGAGGGAAGGCATCCGTGAGCAGCGCGGCGGAATTGGCGAAGAGGAACGCCGCGCCAACCGCCTGAACCAGCCGGAACGCAACGAGCTCCCATGCCCCGGTCGCCCCCGAGCTCGGGGTCAGGAACAGCAGGATCGATCCCACCGTGAAGACGGCAAACCCCAGGTTGTAGATCCGAGCGCGTCCGTGAATGTCGGCCAGGCGGCCGGCATTGACGAGAAGGACGGCGGTCACGACCCCGTAGCCGAGCAGGAGCCAGATCAGGATCGTGAAGCTCGCCGGATCGAACGGGTTGACGCCGAGCCCGCGGAAGATGACCGGGATGGAGATCAGGAGGATCGTCCCGTTGATCGAGGCCATGAGGCCCCCGATCGTTGTGTTCGAGAGCACGACCCACTTGTAGCCGACCATCGTTGCCTCCGGTTACGCCCTCCCCGATTCCGCGAGCGCCCGGTGCAGCTCCGCCAGGCCTTGGCGGAGGCCGCGCCGCGCTTCGGGGGAGATGCGGACCCCCAGCGTGCGGAGCGCCGCGGTGTGCGCCGCGCGCGCCTTCGCGAGCCGCCGTCGCCCTTCGCTCGTCAGGCTCGCGATGCGGGCGCGTCGGTCCCTTGCATCGGAGGAGAAGCGGAGGAGCCGCCGATCTCCGAGGCGACGGGCGATGTCGGTGGTGGCCGCCGGGGTCACGCCCAGGGTTTCGGTGATCGACTTCAGGGGCACCGGTCCGCGCTCGCAGAGGACCAGGGCGTGGTACTCGGACAAAAGGAGCTCGTGGGGCGTCAGCGCTCGCTGGGTAACCTCCCGAAGGGTTCGGTAGATCTCGCGGACCGTCTCCCAGGCCGGGTCGGCCCCTACCGATCCCCGCACTCGACTCGAGACTTCCGCCGGCCGCATGGAAAGCAATCGCGTCGACCACCCACGGGGAGATATTAAGATATCTAAATATCTACAGGTGGGCAAGGCATCGAGTCCGAGGGACCACGGCGCCGGAGCTCGCGGCCTTGGGGGATGGTTCCTTGGTCGGTCACGGCGGGGGAGGGCCGAGCGGGTCCCTCGGAAGCGAGCGCCGGACCCTAGGCACCAAATCACGCTCATTAGGTCTACCGGCCCGCGGCGGTGGGCGGGGAACCCTATCGGCGGTAGGACCGGGTGAGGTGCCGCTGTCCCCGGAAAGCGACAGGCGAGCCGCAGGCGGCGGCGCTAGAGGCTGAGCTCGCTCAGGCCCGGGTGGCCCTCCGGGCGCGGTCCGAGCGGCCAGCGGTACTTTCGCTGAGTCTCTGCGATAGGGAGGTCGTTGATGCTGGCGAGCCGCCTTCGCATCAGGCCCTCTTCGTCAAACTCCCAGTTCTCGTTCCCATAAGAGCGGAACCAATTGCCGGCATCGTCGTGCCATTCGTAGGCGAACCGAACGGCGATGCGGTTCCCGGCGAACGCCCAGAGCTCCTTGATCAACCGATAGTCGAGCTCCCGCGCCCACTTTCGCTGGAGGAACGCGATGATCTCCGCGCGGCCTTGGAGGAATTCGGACCGGTTGCGCCACTGGGAATCCGGTGTGTACGCGAGCGCCACCCGCTCCGGGTCCCGCGAGTTCCACGCGTTCTCTGCGAGGCGGACCTTCCGGACCGCCGACTCGTGATCGAACGGCGGGACGGGGGGACGAGCGGGCATGGAGAGAACCGAGTCGTTGCCCCATCGACCTTCCCTACCTTAATGCCACGGATTTGCCGGGGCGGCTGGCCGATTCCGGTGATCCGGTCGGTGCCTCCCCCCCGCGTTCGGGGCCGGTGACGGCACCACCTCTACAGGGCGCCGTGAGAGAGGGATCGGACTGGAGAGGGAGGGGCGTGGAGGGAAGATGCCTACGGGAGGGTCGCCGTACCGCGGTCTAGGAAGGGCAAATCCCATCCCGTCCGGCGCCTCCGTCCGTTCGGATCGGTGCGCATATGGCGAGTCCTGGGCGGAACGGGCACGGCACGGTCCTGGTGGTGGGCGCGAGCGGGTTCCTGGGTCTCGAGATCGTGCGCGCTTTTGCTCAGCACGGATGGGAGGTCCGCGGCTTGATTCGGGACCCGGCCAAACGGGGTAGGGTCCGAACGGCGGGCGCCACGCCCATCGTGGGGGATGTCCTCGAGCCGAGCTCCCTGCTCGCCGCGGCGTCGGGGGCCGACGCGATCGTTCATGTGGCCGCGAACCCACCGGCCGACCGGGGCGGAACCGATCGGTCCCGAGAAGTACGCGTCGACGGTGTGCGCCACTTGGTCGAGGCGGCTCGCTCAGGAGGGGTCCGCCGCCTGTTGGTGGGGTCCGGCTACTGGGTCTACGCGGACCAGCCGGGGCTGATCACGGAGGAGTCCCGGGTCGACCCGCGAGGGGAGTCCCGGGTGAACTACGACACCGAACGCGCGGCCCTCGCCGCGAACCGACCCGGAGAGCTCGACGTGCTGATAGTTCGACCGGGGATGGTCTACGGCGACGGGGCTTGGTTTCGACCGGTAGTCACGGCGATCGAACGCGATGCCTACCACGTCATCGACGAGGGGAAGAACCTCTGGTCTTTCGTTTCGCTCCCCGACACCGGGACCGGATTCTTCGCGGTGGCTACGGCCGGACGACCGGGGGAGGTCTACAACCTCGTGGACGGCCATCCCGCCGCGTGGGGCGAGTTCGCTACGTTTGTGGCCCAGCGCCTCGGCCACCGTGCACCGGCGACCATCACATTCGGCAGTGCCGCGCGAGAGTACGGGCCCGAGATCGCCCACCATCTGGCCGCGAACCGGGCCACCTCCTCCGCGAAGCTCCAGGCTCTGGGGTGGCAACCGAAGTTCCCGGAGTTCCGGAGCGGAGTGTCGGAGGTCCTGGGGCGCAGGAGTCGCGCCAGCCCGGGGTAGGCTGCGCAACGACGCGCCGACGGGTCTCCCCGGTGCTCCTCGGAGAAACTCCCGGCCGTGTCCCCTTTGGCAACGGAGGAACGGCAGCGAACATACGTCGAACGCGTGCGGTCAGTTCGGGCGGCGGCGGACTAGAAGTACGTACACGCCCACCAGCACAAGGACGACACCCAGGAAGAACAAGAGGTTCGGCGTTTCCACGATAATGAGGAACACGCCACTCAGGACGAGCAGAATCGCCGCCCACAACGGGAGAGAAGGTTGAGCTGCCTCTCCCACCGGTGGGGGCGACCCACCACCCGTCTCGGGGGCCCCTGCCATGGTGCGCGGTGTCCAGGGGCCCCGACCGTTTCGGAAATCCGACCCTTACGGGTGGCCCGAGGGCGACCCCGGATGCTGGCCCGAGCTGAACGCGTTCTGGATCGACTGCAGGACGCTGTGCGCATGCGTCCACGTCGGGACGTGGTTGAGGGCAACGGCGATGCCGGGCGCGACGCCCGCATGCGCGGCTCCCACCGCTCCGGCCACGGCGATTCCCAACCCGGCGAGCACTTTCACGGCCACCGCTGACATCATGGTCCAACCTCATGCTCCCGTGGCCGGAATACCTACTTAAACTCGTGTCCAACCGGGGCCTGCAACGACGGGCCGTTTTTGGCTCGCGGTGACGGGGCACCGGCGAAGAACGGTATGTTTATCCGACCCTCCGAATTCTGGCAGGCATGGTGGTGTCGCCGGCGCGAAGATCTCGCCTCTCCGTGTTCCTGGTAGTGGGGACGGCCGCCCTGGTCATGGGGATGGGGTCGTTCGGTGTGGCGGTGGCCGCACCGACGCTCGCGGCGAGCGTACCGGCCGCGCCTTCCCTCCTTCCTCTGGCCCAGCCATTCCTCAACACCGTCGCCGTCGGGGCCCCACTCCATCCATCCCATGGCGGTGGGGGCGGCGGTGGGAGCTCCTGCGCCACGACGCTGCCGACTCCGAACGGGGTCGCGTACACTCCGAGCGAGCTCCAAACGGCCTACTCGTTCAACCTTGCCGACACGGGAGCCGGGGAGACGATCGCGATCATCGACGCCTACGGGAGCCCCTCGCTCTCGAGCGACCTGGCGTGCTTTGACCAGGTGTTCAGCCTCCCCGCACCGAGCTTGACCGTCGTCACGCCGTTCGGCTCCGTCCACGGCAAGAACACCGGATGGGGGCTCGAAACCTCCCTCGACGTGGAGTGGGCGCATGCCATGGCCCCGTCCGCCGCAATCCTCCTGATCGTCACTCCCTCGAGTTCGCTCACATATCTCATCAACGACGCGGTCCCCTACGCCGTCGCGCACGGTGCGAAGGTCATCTCGATGAGCTGGGGCGCGGCCGAGAGCAGCCTTGGTTGCGCCACCGAGAACTCCGAATCCACCTACTTTGCGAACGCGGCGGCCGCCGGTACCATACTGGTCGGGGCGTCTGGGGATAGCGGTGCGAACGATGGGACTAGCGCTCCTACGGTTGACTACCCCGCGGCAGATCCTAATGTTGTGGGGGCGGGGGGCACGACGCTAACGACGGCGAGCGGTGCCTGGTACAGCGAGGTCGTGTGGAACGACGCGTCCGGCGCGACCGGGGGTGGAGTGAGCGCGTGCTTTTCCGAACCTTCGTACCAGAGTGGCGCAGGGATTCACGTGACGACGGCGGTCGGTTCGAGTACGCCCACCGGCCGGGCCGTTCCGGACGTGGGCTACGACGCGAGCCCCTACACCGGGGTCTGGGTCTACGACACCTCGGGCTACTCGGGTTGGGTCCAGGTTGGGGGGACCAGCGCCGCCGCGCCTCAGTGGTCGGCGATCTTTGCGGACGCCCTGCCGGGTGCGCCGACGCCCCTCAACGGGAACTCGGTTCACGGACTCCTCTATGGCTTCATCGGAACTGTGAAAGTGCACGATATCACCAGCGGCAACAACGGCTACTACTATGCGAGCCCCGGGTACGACGCGTGCACCGGCATCGGGAGTCCGGTCGAATCCGCTGTGGTCACGGCACTGTAGCCCCAATCTCCAATCCACCGTGAACAAGGTCTCCCGGTGGCTGGCCGCGGGGCCTTTGGAGTCAACCCTGGGGCCGGGACTTGGCGGCTGCACCTGGTGTCGGTTCACTTAACGGGGCCCGCCGGGAGCGGGTCAGTGGATCTCTCGGCGCACCAGCACGTTGCTCTGACCGAAAGCTCGGACTATTCTGAACCCCTCCCGTTCAAACATGCCGACCGTGCCAAACCACGTGGCTACCGCTCGTCCGTGCGTCGCGGGATAGGCCTCAACGGTGCCTCCTCCGTGCCGCTCGATAGCCTCCAGAGCGGCATGTAGGGCGAAGCGCGCGACACCCGCCCGCCGCCAGGGTCTGTCCACGAAGAAACAAGTGATCCTCCAGGTCGGCGGAGGACCCACGCTACCGGCCGAGGACCGGTACTTTCGGCCGCGTTCAATGCGCGGCAGATCCTCCCGTCGCCCGAACTGGCACCATCCGACGGGGTGTCCGTCCGCGTAGACCAGGACTCCCTGTGCGTGGCCCCGCAACAGGAGAGCGTGGTGATCGCGTCGATTGGCCTCCTGACGGTTCGCGCTCTCGAGTGGGCCGGTGGGACCCTCCCGGTGATAGTACATACACCAGCAGCCGGCCTGAACTCCGTGGTACTTTCGAAACAAACGTTCGAAATCGTTCCAGCGCGAGGGAGTGAGCTCGCGGGCCACCAGCGGTACCGCGTTCGGTTCGGACGGTCGTGGCATCTCGACGCCGGCGGGCCGATTCGCGTGTTAGGATAAAGGTCCACTTCCCTCTCGACGAGGCGACGTTTCACGAAGGCTCCTGCCCCCTCCCTGAGCATCCGCGTTGGGTTGTTGTACGGGACTAAGGCGGGTCCCGAACGCACCGACTTCGCGATCCACCCCACGCCAATCTCGTCCGCGGGCATGGCGGCCCCCAGCACCACTATCGCCGGACCGAGAAGGCCGCCTCCCGGGCCTCGGTCGCCCCTCGAGAGGGTGGCGGTCGGGCGCCGAGGCGGTGAAGGAGGTGCGAAGGGGTGGAGGCCCCAGTTCCCGAACGATGTTCACCGCGCCGGGGCACGGGTCCGGGACCGCCCGCGGGTCCGGTGCGTGGATCCGGGGGCGGCGAGAAAATGGGGGATGGGTTGGGCCGGCCGAAGCCGGCCCGTTCTCCGTGGGATGGCGGTAGCACGGAGCCGTTGAGCGTACCCCGAGTTCAGCCGGTCCGGGTCTGCGTGCAAGAGGGAGCAGTGTCGGTTTCGTGACAGCACTTTCTCTGACGAGCCGGGCCCGAGGGGACCCCGACAGAGGAGCCGCCTCGAATAGGCCAAATAGTCCGGACGGGTGCTCCGGACGGCTGTGGGGTCAGCCGCCGTTCGCGGTTCCGTGGACGGAAACCGCAGCTTGCTGCCGATGACCCCTGAGAGGCAGCAACCGTGGTCGAATCCCACAACCCCCGCGATCGAGGTAGGCCCGACTCCGGGTCCGACGAGTTCGCGATCCCCGAGGGGCTCCGCCTTCGACTCGTGCCCTGGATCGACATCGACGAAGTGGGAGCGGCTGGCTTTTGGCGTTGGCTGGAGACGGTGCTCCCTCTCCTGCCCGCGCCGGGTCCGAAGAAGGACTCCGCGTCGCGCCGAGGCGCCCAGGAAATCGAGCGGATGCAGGAACTCGCCCGGGACCTGGTCGACTGCGCCGGAGACCGCGCCCGCCTTACGATCGCGTGCGAGCGGTATTTCTCCGACAATCGCGCGCTCTCGATCCGGGTGAAGGCTCTGGAGGCCGCGGTGAGGTCGTTCCAGCGCTCAGGCATGGGTCACGGGATCGACGGGGACGCCGAAACCGGCGCGATCGCGGAGCGCTATCTTCCTCACCGCTGAGAGCGGAACGCCGGCTTCCGTGAGACAGCGGTGGTATGGCGGGACCATGACTTTCGCGTCCTGGTCGCAAGCTAGTGAGTGACTTCGCGGTTGAGTGACCACGCCTTCCGGGCGTGACCGAACTCCTCCCGCCCATGAGTCGACCCCGGGACGATAGAGGCCCTAAGGGTGTGCTGGATGGGCTTGCATAGCTCCCGCAGGGGTCAGGTCAGTCGCAAAGGGTGGACGGAGTAAGAGAAGCGGGATCCGCGTTACGTGGCGTCGACGTAAAGCAGCGGCATGTCGGGATAGTAGTTGCTGCTCCCGATCGTAAGCTGTTCGGCCGTCGAGGCGGCGTAGAAAGTCGCCTCCAAGTTATCGTGAGCTTCTCCGTTGTTAACCTGGACCCCAAACTGTTCAACCGATGTGTGCTCGGTCGTTGAAAAGCTGACCGTGCTGAAGAGGCTCATGAGGTCGCTGGCGACCCCGGCAACGTCACCCAAGATGGTGAGCGCTTCCGGGGCCGAGTCAACTTCGTCGAAACCCGGGATTACGTTCAAGACGTCGCACACGAGGAGCGCGGCCCCGAGCGCGAAGTCGAGCGCGGTGAACGCGTTCTCCGCTTGCATCTCCGCGTCCTGTGCGTTGTTGTAGCCCGCGGCAGTTTCTATGACCGAGTAGAATTGGACGCCGGCCCCGCCATAGACCAACTCTTGGCTCGTCAGGCTCGTCCAGTCCACCATGTCGGACAGTAGGCTCCCGAAGTAAGCCGGCAGGCTAGGCGTGATGAAATCGAAGCTCGAACCGTTCTCGAAGCCGTCAAGCTGGACGTTGGTGGAGGTCTTGTCGAGCCACTCCTGGTGGCAGTTCGGGTAGGTTCCCCAAACGTAGGCCTCCTGATAGTTCTGGATTGTGAGTTCCGCACCCCCGAGCCCGATCATCGTCGGAGCCCCTCCGGCATTCGCCCCACCACCATAGGTTCCCCCCTGGAAGCTCGTGTCGTCACCCGACCAAGAGGGAGCCTGACTCATCTGAAGGCCGGAATACGCGGTGTAGTTCGACCACTCCGTGGCACTCGTGAAGCTAAGCTGAAGCGCTGAGTCAGCGTAGGAGATGCTGTAGACGATTCCTGACCCCGACGGGGCATCGGTGGCGTTCGCGATCGCGAGAGGTACGTCGCCGTCGGGGATGTATGTTTCGTTCTTCGGGTCCCAGTAGTAGCCCGGGTCGCAGGAAGGAGGGGGCCGTTCTGCGGGCGTGAGCGAGGAGGCAAGGGCGGGGGCCACCACCACTGGCCCGGAGAAGGTCGGGTGGGATGGAAAGGAGACGGAGGCGGAGAACTCGACGGGCGGTGTCTTCGGGTTGTAGGGAAGGTTGTTGAAGTAGGTGTACTGGTCGGTCACCCCCTTCTGGGTGACCGCGAGGGTGGCGTACAGCTGGAGGCTCACGGTTTGAGTCATCGAACTCATGGTCGAGAGCCACGCGCGGTCGAGCGTGTAGAACCCGGAGGACAGATTGCCAGAGACCATCCCGGTCGCATTCGGGGTCCCTTGGAACAGCTCGTCGACATACGGATTCGAGCTGAGGTTCGCCCCGGTCAAGTTGACGGCGGTGTACCCGGCCGTTCCGGGCACGAACGTAAAGACCTGGACGGTCACGTTGGCGAGGGCGCTGGTAGCGTTCACAGCAAGGCCGGGGACGGAGGCGGTGTCGATCGAGACCTGGATGCCAGGTCCCTCGGGTGACGATGACATGGTCGAAGAGTGTCGGCTCTCGAGATAGCTCGCCGTGGCTACAATTACGAGAATCGCCACGGCGATAGCGGCAGCCGCGGGCCATTTCCTCCTCAGGCGACCCGAACGGGCGCCGGCAGTCCCGCCGCCCATCGAGATTATGGACGGGGTACCATTACTTGACTTAAGCGCCTGACGGTATTTTGTACCACATACAACGCTCATCGCAACGGCCTCTGAGCAGGTTGTGAGCATTTACGACGCAATCCCCGGGTCGATCTATCGTCAGAGGCTGAGCTATAGTCGTGCTTCGAGAGTCCTCCGTTCGTGCTATCCTGTGGAGCCGGGGACCAATCCCCACGGGCCGCGGGACCGGTTCAAGGTGCGAGAGTTCGCCTTGCGACGCTGGAGGACATCAACCGATTCGCCGGCCGGTTCACGCCCATACCGACGATTACGGCAGGGAGTGAGGACTCGCCGATAGGAGTGTCAGTTAAGCCTATCCCTCCACTCGGTAGGGATTCGATCTGAGTATACCGCTTTCTCGGCGCCGAGGAACTCCGCCAGCTGCTCGATCCTTTCGGCGAGTTTGGCGGCGACGCTCCTTCCGCGTGGAGCACCGGGCTCTGCGTGCACGCGGGCCGGCCGTGACCGGCCCGGTGGAACGGGTTGACGCTACTTGGGGCGGTGGCAGCCGCAGCGAGAGCAGCTTGGAGGCGAACTCGCGGTTGAGATCCCCAAGGTCCACGTGACCGAGCGGACAGGGCGGCCGGCGAGCACCAAAGGTACAACTCTCTGACGAGCCGGGCCCGAGGGGATTCGAACCCCTGACCTTGCGGTTAAGAGCCGCCTGCTCTACCGAGCTGAGCTACGGGCCCGCGACGGGACGGGCGGACCCGGCATCGACCCATAAAGCCTCGCTGTGGAGCGCGCCCCGTCGATTCCGGGCCGGTCGGCCTTTCTCATGGGCCCGGCCGGCATCTTCGGTCCCCGTCGCGTCGGTCGTGCTCGATGTGTCGCCGATCGACCGCACGCGCCGTCTCCGTAGGCCCCTCCGATTCCCTTGGTTCCCGCCCGATCGGGCTCTGTCGCGTTCTGTCGGCGAAAGGTGCGGTGGGCGTTCCCGGTCGACCCCAGCCCGATCGCGGGGGAGTGCCGCGCGGCCCCCCTAGCGCTTCAGCCGCTCGAGCGCGGCCCCGACCATGAGGGGAAAGAGGACCGTCACGTCGCCGTCGATGGTCGTGTGTCGGGCGCGCGGCTTCACCTTGCCCCAGGAAATCGCCTCGCGGGTGCGGGCGCCCGAGAGGCTCCCGTCCCACTCGACCGCGGTCGTGATGTAGAGCGCCGCGTCGAGCCCGTCGCGGAACTGGTTCCACCAGATCGTGTGGTGCTTCGAGATCCCCCCGCCGAGCATGATCGCTCCCGAGCGCTTCGCCTCGAACACGAGGTCGGCGAGGGTCTGCTCGTCGGAGAGGAGGTCGAGGGAGAGCGCCTTGTGGTCCTGCCAGAAGAGCCAGACCTGGGACCCGACCGCCCCGTCGGTGATACCGGGGACGATCACCGGGACGTTCCGCTCGTAGGCGGCCCGGAGGATGCTCGAGCGGTCCGTCGCCGGGATCGCCTGGCCGATGGCGGCGGCGAGCGCCCGGGTCGAAAGGGCGCGGACGCCGTCCTTCCAGAGGCCCGCGAGGATCCGCTGCATCTTCTCTTCGAGGATCTTGCCGTAGTTCGCCTCGGGGATCACGAGGTTCCCGAGCCGGTAGAGGTGCCGACGATGGAGGTCGGCGTCGTCCAGATTCCACGCGCCGTGGTAGTACGGCCGGAACGCCCGGGCGAGGTCGTGGTCGAGGGTGCCGCAGGTCGTGATGATCGCGTCGACATATCCTTCGCGGACGAGCGTGGCGAGGACGCCGCGGGTCCCCGTCGCGACGATGTCCGCCGGGAAGGAAAGGAACGTCGTCATCTCGCGGTCGTCGAGGATGGACGTGAGCAGGTCGACGCCGTCGGCGACCTCCTTCGCGCTGAAGCCGCCGCCGGCGCTCAGGCGCCGCACGAGCGTGTCGACGCTCGGCGCATCGTCGACCCGGACGTCCTCGACCTTGCGGGGCATGACCGACCGGAGCGAGGGGAGATTAAAGCCCTCCCGTGAGGCCGAGCGTATACGACCGGAAGACGAGAACGTAGGCGAGGGCGTAGCCGAGCATCGCACCGCCGTTCAGGAACGGGAGGCCGGCCTGGGGGTTACCCCGGAGGACCCGCTGCATGAGCACCGCGTAGCCGGCGAGCGACCCGAAGAGGGCGCCGACCGCGACCCAGAGGCTCGCCGCGACGCCGAGGAGGGCCGGGGTCGCGGGAAGCCAGATGAAGGCGGAGACGACGAGCGTCCCCGGGATCACCACGTCCCCGAGGCCCATGAAGAGCGCCGCGCGCTCCTCCACCGGCTGTTGGCGCTGGGCCGGGAGGGTGGGCGCGGCGGTGTAGTCGTAACCCGGTGACTCGGGCATGACCATCAGGATCGGGAGCTTCATCTCGGTGACGACGTCCGCGAGCGACACCATGTGCTTCGTCCGGTAGACCGCGATCGCGTCGTACACCATCAGGGCCCCGAGCAGGATGAAGGCGGGCAGGATCGCGAAGGAGATCCCGAGGATCGCGACCAGCGAGCCGGCGGCGAGGAACCCGGCGAGGTCGACGATGTACCACTGGGGCTCGACCAGGAGCGCGAGGTAGATCGCGGCGCTCAGCGTCGCGGCGGCGATGAGCGCGGGATCGATCAGCAGCTCCGCCGCGTACGGCGGGAGGAGGTACGTGTTCGGATAGACGAGGGCGAACGACGCGTAGAGGGTGAAGTTGAGCGACCCCGCGATCGCGAGCAGGATCAGCTGGCGCAGCGCCGCGATCCCGCCCCGGCGGCGGGCGAAGAAGAGGATGAACAGGGGCGCGAGGACGATGATCGCGATGAAGAACAGCGGGGCGGTCGGGCTCTGCGGGTTCGACGTCGAGGCGAGCCCCGCCGAGCGGAACGGCTGCGCGAGGGCGAGGCCGACGGCCTGGCTCCCCACGTAGAGCGCGAGCAGGCCGATCCAGCGCAGGCTCCGCATCGGCCGTTAGGGCTGGACGACGGCGTACGCGTTGTTGCCGAGGACCTTCGTGACCTTCGCGTTCACCGTCATCCCGCGCTGGTTCGCCCCGGTGACGAAGATCACAAATCCTTCCTTCTTCGCGACCCCGTCGCCCCGGCGGCCGACGTCCTCGATCGTCAGGCGATAGACCTCGCCGACCACGACCGGGGTCTTCGGCTTCTCGGGCGTCACGACCCTACGGACGGTCACCGGTCGCTGGGCACCGCACGCCTCGCAGACGAGCAGCGTGAGGCGTCCGTCCTTCTGAAGGTGCGTGTCGGGGCGCTTGCATTCCGTGCAGATGACGTACTTCGCCGTGTATTCGCGGACGCGCTGGGAGAGCTGGTCCTTGGTGAGGCGGGACTTCAAGACGCCCCGGGGCAGGTCGAGGACCCCCGGACAGCCGAACTCCTTCGCGAGGAAGCCGATCACGTGGTCCGGGTCGCGCCGCAGGATCCCCGTGATCTCCTGGAAGTTCCGGATGACGGTGTTCTTCCCGTCGGTCATCACATCCGGTTCGGGGACCTGGAACCGCTCGCCGCCGGTCCGCACGGGGGGCAGCTTGGCGCGGGCCCGTTCGAGCAGCGCTTCGTACGATTGCATGGAGGGTTGAACCGAGCGGAGGACGGGGTAAAAGCGTTCCCCGTCCGCTTCAGTCGGCCGGGAAGCGGGCGAGCACCTCACCGACGTGGCCGAGGTCGGGCTCGGTGACGATCGCGCTCGCCGCCCGCCGCACGGAGTCGTCCTCGGGCCGGAAGGCGATCCCGACCCGGCTACGGCGGAACAGCCCGACGTCGATCTCCGAGTTCCCCACCGAGGCCGTCTCCCGGGGGGCGATGGCGAGCTTCTCCTGGAGGGCCGCGAGCACTCCTTCCTTCCCGTGGATCGGAACCCGGACGATCCCTTCGCCCGAAAGCCGCCCGTCCGGGCCGGTCCGGACGCCGTTCGCGAGCACCGTGTCGATCCCGAGCTCGCGTCCGATCCGATCGGCGAGGAGGTCGAGGCCCCCGCTCACGATCGCCGTGCGGACACCGCGGGCGTGGAGCCCGTGGACGAGCGCCGCCGCGCCCGGCATCAGCGGGACGTCCGCGAGGATCCGCTCTAGGTCCCGAAGGGTGAGCGCGGGGGCGTGCTTCCACCAGACGCGAATGTCGAGTCGGATGAACTCGTGGTCGTCGATCTCGTTCGCGAGGAACCGACGCAGCCCCTCGTCGTTGTGGTCGCCGAAATGATCGTGGACGACCCGCCAGGAGCTCGGGACATCGACGAGCGTCCCGTCCATGTCGAACGCGACGAGCCTAAGCACGTTCGCCTCGCGCGATGCGGTCGGCCTCCGCGAGGACGCGCGCCGGGGGACGGACCGACCAGGCGCGGAGGTTCTCCTCGACCTGTTCGGGTCGGCTCATCCCGGCGACCGGGGCGGCCCCCCGCTCGGCGAGCCAGTGGAGCGCGATCGAGGCGAGCGGCACGTTCGCCTCTTGGGCGAGGCGGCGGAGCGCCCGGCCCCGCTCGAGGAGCGCCTCGAGCCGGTCCGGCTCGAAGAGGCGGTGGGCGTAGCGTCGAACCTCCGAGGGGATCCGCCCTCCGTCCAGGTACCGCCCGTGCAGGAGGCCGCGGGCGAGCGGCGTGTACGCCTCGATCAGGATGTCGTGCGCGCGGCAGTACTCCCGGACCGCCTCCCCCTCCTCGCGATTGAGGAGGTTGTAGTGGACCTGGTTGACCACGATGCGGGTGGAGGTGAGGTGGCGCGCCGCTTCCTCGAGCTCCTCGACCGAGAAGTTCGAGACCCCGATCGCCCCGACCTTCCCGTCCCGGACCAACGCCTCGAGCGCCCCCATCGTCTCGGCGAGGGGGACGTGCGGATCGGGGGCGTGCACCAGATAGAGGTCGACCGACCGGCGGGCCAGCCGCTCGAGGCTGTTGATGAGGGCGGCCCGGACCTGGGACGGCCGCAGATGTTCCCAGGAGACCTTGGTGACGATGTACGGCGCCGGTCCAGTGGGAGACGCGTGGAGGAGCACCTCGCCGAGGACCCGTTCGGAGCGGCCGTTCCCGTAGACCTCGGCGGTGTCGAACCAGCGCAGGCCGAGCGCCCAGGCGCGTTCGACCGTCGCCTTGGTCCGTGCCTCGTCGGCCGGCCCCCAACGTCCGATCCCCCACAGCCCGAGGCCGAGCGCGGGATGGGCCCGTGGCGCACCGGATATCGAAATCTCCCCGATCGGCCCGAGGGAAGGGCGTTCCGCCTTCTTGGCCGGGGAGCGCTTCGTCGGCGCGGTCGACCGGAGGGCCTTTTTCGTCGTCATTGGGACGTGGCCGCGGAGGCGCCCTCCTTCAAGTGCTCATCGATGCGGCGCAGGCGCTCCTCGAGGTCGCGCGCCTTCTCCTCCGCCTCGCGCACGACCGCCGGCGGCGCTCGGGCGCGGAACCCTTCGTCGGCGAGCCGACCGCGGGTCTTCTCGAGGAGGCCGTAGAGCTTCTCCCGCTCCCGCTCGAGCGCCTGCGTCTCCTCGCCCGAGGCCGGGGGCCGCTCGAGGTAGCACTCCCCGAACGGGGCGACCCGGCTCCCGACCCCGGCGGGTGGGGCGTCGCTCGCACCGAGGAGCGTCAGGGGGCGCACGCGGGCGAGCCGTTCGATCGTCGCCCGCTGGGCCGTGAGGACGCGGCCAACCTCGGGGCCGGACGGGCGGAGGTAGGCCCGGGGGATCGTCTCGGGCGCGATGTGCTCCTCCGAGCGGAGGTTCCGCAGGAGCCGGATGGCTTCGAGCACGGGCTCCATTTCGAGCTCGGCGGCCGGGTCGGCTGGCGCCTCGGTAGGGTCCGGCCACGCGGCGAGGGCGAGCAGCTCTCCGGTGTGCGGCAGCGCGTGCCAGAGCTCCTCCGTGACGTGGGGAGCGAACGGATGCAGCCGACGCAGGCAGCGCTCGACCACGAACAGAAGCGTCGCCCGCGCCTCCCGCTGGGCCGGTTCCCCTCGTTTTCCCGAGAGCGCGTCCTTGGCGATCTCGACGTACCGGTCGGCGAGGTCGTGCCAGACGAAGGTGTACAGCGCGGTCGCCGCCCGGGTCGGTGCGAACTCCGCGAGCGCCCGATCGATCTCCTCGGAGCTCCGACGGAACCGAGAAAGGACCCAGCGGTTCTCGAGCGCGCTGTCGGGGCCGAGCGTCGGGGCGGACGGCGGGTCGGAAGTCCCGGGCGGAAGGTGGGCGAGCGCGAAGCGCGTGAGGTTCCAGGTCTTGGTGAGGAAATTGCGGGCGCCTTCGAGCGCGGCGGGCCCGAACGGGCCGTCCTCCTCCGCGGGGTTCGGAAAGACGAGCCCGAAGCGCATCGCGTCCGCCCCCCAGGTCCGGATCACCTCGAGGGGATCGGGGGAGTTCCCGAGATGCTTCGACATCCGCCGTCCCTGCTCGTCGCGCAGCATCCCGGTGAAGTAGACGTCGCGGAACGGGCGGGTGCCGGTGAAGTAGTATCCGGCCATCATCATCCGGGCGACCCAGAAGAACATGATGTCGCGACCGGTGACCAGGACGCTGGTCGGGTAGAACCGGTCGAGGTCGGCGGTCCGGTCGGGCCATCCGAGCGCCAGGAACGGCCAGAGCCAGCTCGTGAACCAGGTGTCGAGCACATCCGGGTCCGCCGTGAGCTCGCGGTGGCCGCAGTGGGCGCAGGCCGCCGGCGGCTCGGCCCCGACCGTCGGCTGGCCGCAGGCTCGACAGTAGTAGACCGGGATCGCGTGGCCCCAGAAGACCTGACGCGAGATGCACCAGTCCTGGATCCCTTCCATCCAGTGAAAGAACGTCTTCTCCCAGCGGTCCGGATGGAGCCGGATCTCCCCTCGGCGCACCGCCTCGATCACCGGGGCGGCGAGTCGCTGCATCCGGACGAACCACTGCGTGGAGAGGCGGGGTTCGATGGGCGCATCCGAGCGCTCCGAGCGGGCGACGGAATGACGGTACGGCTCCCGACGGACGAGCACCCCGGCCTCGGCGAGCGCCGCGGTCGCACGGTCGCGGGCGGTCGCCACGTCGAGGCCCTGGTACCCCGCCGGGACCCACGGACCCGTCAGCCGGGCCTCGTCGTCGAGGATGTCGGGCGGGCGCTCGAGCTCCGGGTGGCGCTGCGCCACCTCGTAGTCGACGAGGTCGTGGCGCGGCGTCACCTTGAGCGCGCCGGCCCCGAACGTGGGGTCGATCGCCTCGTCGGTGATCACTGGGACGGTCCGGTCGGTGAGCGGTACCCGTACCCGGCGACCCACGTCGGGCGCGTGGCGGTCGTCGGAGGGATGCACCGCGACCGCGACGTCGCCGAAGATCGTCTCGGGTCGCACCGTGGCGACCTCGAGCCCTCCCGGGCTCCCGTCGGCCCAGGGGTACCGGACGTAGAGCAGCGGGGTCTCCTCTTCGGTGTGGACGACCTCGAGGTCGGAGATCGCGGTCCGGAGCTTCGGGTCCCAGTTCACCATCCGCTCGCCCCGGTAGAGGAGGTCGTCGTGGTAGAGCCGAAGGAAGATCTCCCGTGTCGCCCGCACGGACTGCGGATCCATGGTGTAGCGGAATCGGGACCAGTCGACCGAGAACCCGCCGGCGCGGGTCTGGCGACCGATGTACTCGGCGTGCTCGGTCCGCCACTTCTCGACCTCCGCGAGGGCGCGTTCGCGCGGGAGCTCCTCGAGAAGCATACCCTGCTTCAGCAGGCGCCGGCGCACCTCGACCTGGGTCGCGAGGCCGGCATGATCGAGACCGGGGACCCAGAGGGTCGCCTCGCCCCGCATCCGGTGGTGCCGCGCGAGGATGTCCATGACGGTGTCGCCGAGCATGTGGCCCATCGTCAGGATCCCCGTGACGTTCGGCGGCGGCAGGATGAGCGAGTACGCCGTCGGGCTCGCTCCCACCGCGGGCGCGCCGGGCTGGAACGCGTGGTGCCGTGCCCACTCGGCCTGCCAGCGCGCGTCGACCTCCGCCGGGTCGAAGCGCGTCGGGAGCGACGGAGCGCTCAGGAGCGCTCCCTCCCGGCGGCGAACGGAGCTGCCAGGGCCAACTCGGCGAGGGCGACCAGCCCCATCAGGGACAGGGCGAGGTCGGGGGTCCACGCTCCCGCGAGCTGGAACGCCACGAGCGGCAGGCTCGCGACGAGGAGGCCCGGGATCGCAACGAGGAAGGCGATCCAGGCGCCGGCGTAGAGGTTCGTGATCGGGAGACCGCGGGCCTCCGCCCGGCGGAGGAGGATGCCGAGCTCGAGGAGGCTCGCGGCGAGCACCGCCGGAAGCTCGGCCGCGATGAACCCGAGAAAGAGCGTCGGGTCGAAGACCCGGGGGAGCGTGAGGCCGGCAACGACGGCGCTCGCCACGAGGTACATCCCTGCGACCAGGGCGACCTTCCCACCGAGCAGCGACCGGCCCGAGAGGGGCAGGGTCCGGGCGTAGGAGTGAGCGAACACCTCGATGGCGAAGAACGCGGGACCAAAGAAGGTTGCGAGGAGCGCCGAGGTCGTCACGGCGGCGAGACCGAGGCTGTTCGCCGCGGTCGCGCTCGGGGCGCTCGCGTAGGTCCAGAGTCCCAGGGCGAGCGCGTCCAGGATCGGCAGGAGGATGAGGAACGCGTACCCCGGTGTTCGGCTCGCGATCCGAAGGTCCTTGACGAGCACCGCGTACGCCGGGCGGACCGAGTGCAGCGCGACCGCGCGGGGCATGAGCGGCCGGACCCCGGTCGCCGGGACGAGCCCGATCCGTCGGACGGACGCGAAGACCCAGTAGATCGCGACGGCGGCGAGCGCGAGGTAGCCCCCGAGCGCCGCGACGAGCACGTCGAGGCCGCCCGCCGCGAGCCCCATCCCGTCCGGGCCGCTGGCCGTGATCGCCGCCAACGCCGCGAACGGGAATGGGAAGGCGCCGAACAAGAGGTCGCCGGCCGTCGAGGAGCCGGTCTCGGCGATCGATCGCAATAGCGAGAAGTACCCGGGCGCCGCGATGACGAAGCCGAACATCGCGAACGCGGGGAGCAGCCAGAGCACGAGGTACCCCCACCGCACGACGGCGTTCCCCCCGCCTCCGCGCGAGCCTTGGACCCGGCGCACGAAGAACCGCCCCGTCAGGAGCGAGAGGGCGAGCGCAAAGGCGACCGTGGCGACCGCGCCCGGCACGACCGCGAGGCCGGCGAGCGGTCCGAGCTCGAGCCCGACGAAAAGGGGCGTGACGACGAGGATCGTGAGCGCCGGCAGGTCGAACAGGCGCAGGTAGAGGAGGCTCGCGGTCCGAGCGACGGTCCGTTCGTCGATCGGGAGGGTCTCGAGGAGGGGAAAGACGCCGGCGGCCAGGAAGGTCGGCAACACCTGCATTCCCGTCCACCAGAGGAACGCGACGTCGAGGCTGAAGAGACCGGTGAGGAGACCCGCTCGGAACTCGCCGGAAGAGATCCCCTGGGCCAAGCTGGAGTGGAGGAGCGGCGCCGAGCTGAGGGCGTACGCGCCCCCGAGCGTGAAGAGGGCGAGGACCCCGCCGATCACGAGCTTGCTCTGGAGGACACGCCGTCGGGCCCGGGGGACGAGCGCCCGGGCCGGACCCGGCGGAAGCACGTTCCCCTGTCGCAGCGCGAAGATCGCCTGGAGGGCGAGCTCGGTGAAGGCGACGTCGCTCAGTCGCGCGGCCTCCCGCCAGCTCATTATTCCGGGCCTCCGAGCGCGTCGACCGCGGCCCGGACCGCCTCCCGCTCTTCGGTGAGCCGTAGGAAGACCTCTTCGAGCGAGGCGTCCCCGGCCCGGACCTTCTCCCGCAAGGCGGCGACCGTCCCCTCGCCCCGCAGGACCCCGCGGTCGAGGATCCCTACGCGATGGCAGAGCTGCTCGGCGACCTCCATCGTGTGGGTCGAGAACAGGACGCCCCGGTCTCCGTTCGCGGCGTAGCGGGCGAGGAGCTCCTTCATGATCCGGACCGACCGAGGGTCGAGGCCGTTCAGCGGCTCGTCCAGGACGAGAAGGGGCGGCTGGTGGAGGAAGGCTGCGAGGAGGAGGACCTTCTGGCGCGTGCCGTTCGAGAGCGTGACGATCGGCTCGTCGAACTCCTCGACTAGCTGGAAGGCGTTCGCGTAGTTCCGGGCCCGCTCCGAAGCGACCTTCGGGTCGAGCCGCCGGACGCTCGCGACGAACTCGAGGAATTCGCGGGGCGTGAGGGCCTCGTAGAGCAGCGAGACCTCCGGCACGTAGCCGATGAGCTCCTTCACGCGCCGGCCCATCGTGCGGTGGTCCAGGCCAAAGACCTCCACGCGCCCGCCCACCGGTTGGACCAGTCCTACGATCGAGCGGATCGTGCTCGTCTTCCCCGCCCCGTTCGAACCGAGGAGCCCGTAGATCTCGCCGCGGCCGACGGTGAAGGAGAGCCGGTCGACCGCCGGGCGCTCACCGTACACGACGGAGAGCCCATCCACCCGGAGCGGCACGACGGCTTCGGCCATGCCGGTCTATCGTCCGGGGGACGGTATAAGGGGACTGCCCGACCGCTCAGCGGGATCGGACGAGGGGGAACAGGAGCGCGTCCTTGATCGACGAGAGGCCGAGGAGCGCCATGACGAGCCGATCGATCCCCATCCCGATGCCGGTGGTCGGGGGGAGACCGTAGCGCAGCGCCTCGACGAAGTCGGCGTCGTGGGCATACGCGTCGTCGCCCCGCTCGCCGAGCTGGCTTCGGAACCGCTCCTCCTGCTCGTCCGGGTCGGTGAGCTCGGTGTAGGCGTTCGCGAGCTCAAAGCCGGGGGCGAAGACCTCGAACCGCTCGACACGGCCGGGCTTCGAGCGGTGCCGCTTCGCGAGCGGGGTGGTCGCCGTGGGGAAGTCGACCACGAACGTCACCCGGTCGATCGATGGTTCCACGTAGTGCTCGAACAGCTTGTCGAGGAACGTGCCGGTGGAGGAGTTGTCCGGTACGGTCGAGCCGGCCGCGCGGGCGAGCGCGCGCAGCTCCTCCCGGCTCTTCTCGAGGAGCCGGGGGATCCCGCTCGCCGCCTCGAGGGCGTCCACGAAGTCGAGCGTCGGGAACGGGGGCTGGAACCGCTCCGCGGCGCGGGCGACCTCGGGTCGGTCGGGCCATAGCTCCACGGTGCGCCGCGCGAGACGCTCGTAGAGCCCCTCGGTGAGACGACGCATATCGTGGTAGTCGGCGTACGCCCAGTACGCCTCGAGCTCGGTGAACTCGGGCGAGTGCGTCGAGTCCAGGTCCTCGTTCCGGAACGCCCGGCCAATCTCGTAGACCCGTTCGAGCCCTCCTACGAGGAGTCGCTTCAAGGGCAGCTCCTCGGCGATTCTCAGTTGTAGCTCCCGGCCCAGGTAGTTCGACCGGGTCACGAACGGCGCCGCGGCGGCGCCGCTCGCGACCGTCTGGAGGATCGGCGTCTCCACCTCGAGGAAATCGAGGGCGTCGAAGTACTGCCGGATCTCCCGCACGAGGAGCGTGCGGACGCGGAAGCGCTCCCGAACCTCGGCCGAGGCCAGGAGGTCCACATAGCGGCGCCGCAGCCGCTCTTCGACGTCCTGGAGCCCGTGGTACTTCTCCGGCGGCGGCGTAATCGCCTTGGCGAGCAGCGTCAGGCTCCGTACGAGCAGGGACGGCTCGCCCCGCCGGGAGACGGCCGCGATCCCGTCGGCCCCGACGAGGTCGCCCGGGTCGAGGTCCGCGAGCCAGGCGCGGTAGGCCTCCTCGCCGAGCTCGTCGACCCGAAGGATGAGCTGAAGGCCCCCCGCGAGGTCCTCGAGGTCCACGAAGGCGGTTCGGCCGTGCTGGCGGACGATCTTGAGGCGTCCGCCCACGCGAAAGCTCCGGGCCGGCTCCTCGGTCCCGGGGGCGAGCGCCGCGCACGCGGCCCGGACGACCCCGGAGTCGACGCGCCCCGGGAACGACCACGGGTACGGCTCGCGGCCGTCCGCCCGCCAGCGGGCCACCTTCGCGCGTCGCTCGCGCTCGAGCGGAGTTTCCTCGTCCATCGGTCGGGAAGGCCGAGGAGGTTCGGGGTAGAAAAGGCTCCCGACGGGCGCCGGGTTAGCTCGCGGGGTTCTCGAGCGCGAGCCGCTCCACGCCGCCCGGCCGGAAGAGCGCGAGGTGCTCGGGGACCGCGGCGGTCTCCTTGCCCGCGGAGCGCGCGCTCTCGTGGAGCAGGAGGTACGTGCCGAGGAAGAACTCCGCGGCGGCATCGCCGCCGCCGATCCCGTAGCTCACGTAGTCCGAGAAGTAGACGTGGACCTGGGCCGAGTGGTGCTGGCGGAGCGCGTCAAGGAACTTCGGCAGCGCCTCCGACCCCTTCCGCTCGAGCTCCTCCACGAGATCGCGGAGGATCGGCCGCTGGCTGATCCCGGCGAGCCCGTCGTAGGCCAGGTAGATCGCGGGGCGCGGTTCGAGCGCGACGATGTCGAGCCGAAGGACACCCTCCACGGGCTTCGTGCGCATGGCGTGCGGCGTACCCGACTCCGATTAAGAAGGCTTCGGGCCGGCCGGGAGAGTCCCGCCGGCCCGAGGAAAGGGTTCCGAAGGTCCTAGTGGTCGTGGCCGCCGCCCCCGCCCGCCGGAGGCGCCGACTTCTTCGACGCGATGACGTCGTCGATGCGCAGGACCATGTTCGCGACCTCTGCGGCCGAGTTGAGCGCCTGGCGTTTCACCCGGGCCGGCTCGATCACATGGAGCTTCCACATGTCGGCCACCTTGCCGTCCGTGAGGTTGACGCCCACGTTCTTGTTCGCCGCGGGTCCGTCGTGCGCGCTGCGCAGGTCGATCAGGACGTTGATCGAGTCGTAGCCCCCGTTCTCCGCGAGGGCCCACGGGATCGCCTCGAGCGACTGGGCGAACGCCTCGACCGCGAGCTGCTCCCGGCCACCGACCGTGCCAGCCCACTTCCGGAGCTTCACCGCGAGGTCGATCTCCGTGGCGCCGCCGCCCGGACAGACCACGCCGTCCTCGAGCACGCTCCCGACGACCTTGAGGGCGTCCTGGAGCGAGCGCTCGACCTCCTGCGTGACGTGCTCGGTACCGCCCCGGATCAGGATCGAGACCGAGCGGGGGTTCGCGCAGCCGGTGACGAAGGTCATCTTGTCCTCGCCGACCCGGCGCTCGTCGACCTTCGCGGCCCGGCCGAGGTCGTTCGGGGTGAGCTCCTTGATCCCGGTCACGATCTTGCCGCCGGTCGCGCGGGCCAGCTTCTGGAGGTCGGACTCCTTGACCTGCTTGACGGCGTAGATCCCTTCCTTCGCGAGGTAGTGGAGGACGACGTCGTCGATTCCCTTCTGGCAGACGACCACGTTCGCGCCCGAGGCCCGGATCGCCTGGACCATCTGGCGGAAGGTCTTGTCTTCCTCGTCGAGGAAGCTCTGGATCTGGGCCGGGTTCTTGATGTTGATCTTGCTCTCGATCTCGGTCTTCTTGATCTCGAGCGCCGAGTTCAATAGCGCGATCTTCGCCTCGGCGATCTCGCCGGGCATGCGCGGGTGGCCGCGCTCCTTGTCCAGGACGAGCCCTTCGATGAGCTCGGTGTCCGCGATCGTCCCGCCGTGCCGCTTCTCGACCTTGATCTGATCGACGTCACAGACGGTCCGGCCGCCGCGCTGCTCGGCGATCTTCTTGACCGCGCTCACGGTGATCCGCGCGAGCTCGTCGCGGGAGCCCGCGACGCCCTTCGAGCCCATCGCCGTCATCGCGCAGTCGATCAGGACCTGCTCGTCCTCGGGCTTTACCGCCGTCCCGATCTCCGCGTCGAGGAGACGCTTCGCCTCCGCGACCGCGAGCTGGAATCCCCGGGTGATGACCGTCGGGTGGACGTTCTGCTCGAGGAGGTGCTCCGAGCGCTTCAGGAGCTCGCCCGCCAGCACGACCGCGGTCGTGGTCCCGTCGCCGCACTGCTGGTCCTGGGTCTTCGCGACCTCCACCAGCATCTTCGCGGCCGGGTGCTCGACGTCGACCTCTTTCAGGATCGTGACGCCGTCGTTCGTGATCGTGATGTCGCCCATCGAGTCGACCAGCATCTTGTCCATGCCGCGCGGGCCGAGCGTCGTGCGCACGGTATCCGCGATCGCGCGGGCGGCCGCGATGTTGTTCGACGTGGCGCTCTTTCCGCGGTCTCGCTCGGTTCCTTCCTTCAGGACGAGGATAGGGGTACCCTGAAGCATGTATTCACCGCGAATGGAACAATTGCTCTTCTATATAAATATAACTGACCTTTCGGGGACGCGACCGCGCCCCCGGCGCTGCTCGGGGCGCCGCCCGTCGGCTCCCCCGCGGGGTCAGTCGCGCCGGGGGGCCCGCGGTCGGTCGATCGCTCGCGCGAGCGCGAAGAACGCCTCGGGGTCGAGCTCCTCGGGCCGCCGTCCGGCCCAGTCGGCCGGCCATCCGGCCTCCGCAGCGAGCCGGTCGGCCTCCGCGCGGGACGCGGTGAGCCGGGGCAGGAGGTTCCCGAGCTGCTTCCGTCGCGAGGAGAAGAGCGTCGCGACGGCGCGTTCGAGGGTCGGAACGTGGGGGACCGGTAGCGGGCCCGCCCTCGCGGTGTGCACGCCGATCCGGCTCTCGACCTCGGGTCGGGGGGAGAACGCCTCGGCACCGACCGTCCGGTAGAGCTCGACCGTGCCGTAGAGCCGGGCGAAGATCGAGAGCCGTCCGTACGTCTTCGAGCCCGGCCCGGCGGCCAGGCGCTCGGCGACCTCCCGCTGGACGAGGAAGATCACGCGCGGGATCCGCCGGGCGAACAGCCGGCCCAGGATCGCGGTCGCGGCCGAGTAGGGAAGGTTCCCGATCGCGCAGCCGACGCGCGGGAGTTCGACGTCGAGCGCGTCCCCCTCGACCAGCCGGATCTGGTCGCCGAAGGTCGATCGGAGGAACCCCGCGAGCCGCGGGTCCCGCTCGATCACGGTGACCGGGCCGGGGCGGCGACGCAAGATAGCGGCCGTGAGGATCCCGAGCCCGCCGCCGATCTCGAGGACGCCGTCCGTGCCGGCGGAGCCGATCAACGCCGCCTCGGCGTCGGCGACGAACGGGTCCGTGAGGAACGACTGGCCCCAGCCCTTCGAGGGGGCGACGCCGAGCTGTTGCAGCGTCGCGAGGACATCGGAGGGGTGGGTCGGGACGGACGACGGGGCCCCCGGGGCGAGGGCCGGCCTACGGCGCGACGAAGAGCCGGTACTTGTCCTCGACACCGCTCAGTTCCTGCTCGATGCGGCCGACGATGAGCCGCTCGGGGTTCTTGAGATGGAGCCGGCTCTCGATCTCGGCGAAGCTCGTGAACGGGGCGCGCCGCCGCTCGTCCACGATCTGCTGCATCGTCTTCTTGCCGATCCCCGGCAGGAGCTCAAGCAGGTGGAACCGACGCGAGACGGCCGGCGCCTCGTTGAAGAAGCGCAGGTAGCGCGCGCTGTTCGCCTTCACGATCGATTCGAGGACGTTCGGCAGCTCGGTCCGGGCCGCGACGGTCAGCTCGTCGAAGCCGAGCCGTCGCCGGACATGGTCGACGAGCGGCGCTGCTCCGGCGACCGGGACGAGCGGCACCCGCGCCCCCGGTGCCAGGGCGACCCCGGGCCGCGGGACGAGCTCGAAGAGCTTGAGCTCGTCCTCACCGACCGCGAGGGCGAGCGGCTCCCGGTGGAAGCCGCGCTCGGTCTGCCGGCCGGTGGGCAGGTAGTCCAAGATGTACGCGTAGTTCTCCACGGGCCCCCCGCCGGCTCATCGGTGATGCGCCACGATCTCGAGGATCCGGGCGACCTGTTCCTCGTCGAGCGGCACCCGCTCCTTGGAAAAGAGCAGGCGGATCTCTTCGGGGTATTGTGGCAGCGTGTCGGCGATCTTGACGGCCACGGCGGCGTCGATGAGCGGCAGCGTCCGGAGCTCCTCGATGAGCTTGGTCGTGGCCTCGGTCGAGAGTCGGGCGAACAGCTCGGCGTGCTGCAGCGCGAGCCCGGCCTCCCGGGGGAGCGTGCGGCGGGTCCCTTCCTCCGTGAGGAGGTCCTTGACCCGGGCGAGCGGAACCGGATCAGGCATGGCCGCCCGTTGCCTCCCCGGCGGGAATGAGATGGATCGGGTTCGCGATGAGCTCCTTTCGCTTCCGGCCGTCCAGGAACTCGATGCGGTACGCCCGGCCGACCTTCCCAATGACGGTGCAGGTGCGCCCCTGGTAACGGGGGTGGGGCTGGCCATGCGGGTCCGACGGCTCGATGCGGACCGAGACCTTCTGACCGACCGCGAACTCGCGCAGGAACCGGGTCACCGGCGGGAGCCCGCGCTCGCGCACCTCCTTCGTGAAGGTGCCGCGGGAGCGGGAACGGAATCCCTTCGAACTCTTGACCATCTACGCCTCCGTGTCGTGGATCTCCAGCACGTCGAGGAACGCGACCCTCAGGGGGACCCCCACGAGGCTCGATAGGCTCGGGTCGGTGCGTCCTCCATCTCCTTCCACCCACTCCTTGACGTAGGTACCGGCCTCGGTCCTCAGCTCGAGCGTGAACCGGCCCTCCGTCGCCTCCACGACGCGCGCTTGGACGATCCGCCGCGTTCGGACGCGGTCGGAACGCCGATGGGCGACGCGGGTGGGCGTTCGCTGGGCGATCGCTCGACCCACGGCGAATGTCAGGGCCTCATTAACCTTTGCCACCGCGACCGCCCCCTCGATGCCGACGCGGTAGCTCTTCTCCGGGCTCGCCTCCTTCACCCGGACCACCTCGGCCGCCTCGGCGGGGGCAAGGTCGAGCACTTCGACCTTCTCTCGGCCCTCCCGGGCGAGCGCCTCGGCGATCGGCCCCAGATCGACCGAGCGGGTGCGCGGGCGCAGGATCTCGAGGACGAACGGCCGGCCCCGACCGAGCATCCGGGCGTCGATGTCCTCCCGCCCCATCCCGTGGAACCGGCTGCCCGCGCCGTCGGTCGCCCGGAGGAACGGGGCGGCGATCACCTCTTCGACGCTGGTGGGATAGGTCTTCCCGGTGCCCCCGCAGGCATCGCATCCGCGGCCCTGGCAGCGACGGCACGGCCAGCGCGTCTGGGGGAGGGTCCGGTCGAGCTTGCGGTACCGGCCCCGGAAATAGACCGGCAGCACGGTCATCTCGGCCCGACCGACCGGCAGGTCCGCGAGGAAGACGACCTCGGCCCCCTCCGTGCCGCCCCGAGCCCCGGTCGCCCGCTCGATCTCCTTCCCGAGCTCCCGGTTGAAGGCCGCCCGCGCGCTCTCGCCCCAGGCAGTCCCGACCTCGCCCCAGAGCGCCTCCTCCCGCGCGAGCAATTCGGGGTCCCAGCGAGAACCGCAGGTGAACCGGTGCCACTCGTACCCGGTCGCCGCCCGCTCGGCGCGCTCGACCCAGGTCGAGAGCCGGGCGAACGTCCCCTGACAGAGCGCGCACGGCGCGGAGAGCGGGGGCAAGGTCGTCCCCAGGGCGGCCACGAGCCGCGCCGCCCGCTCCGGGTTCGTGAGGCCATGCCCGAGCCGCCCGAACAACCGCCCCAAGCATTCGGGGCAGAGCCCCCGGCCGAGGGCGCGGCGCGCGGCGGCGAGCGCGGGCTCGTCGGGGGAGAAGCTCTCGGAACCGGCCACGGAGCCCCGACCCGAGGACCCACTAAACCGTGACGGGCCTCCGCCGAAGGTCGGGCATAGCTTTTACGAGCGGAAACCGTGGGCCGCCCGGACCGATGGCGTCGATCACCGAGGCCGAGCTCCTTCGCGCGATCGAGCGTACCCTGGTCGCCCACGGCAAGATCTCGCAGCCCGAGGCGCGGCCGATCGCTCGCATGATCCTCGGCTACTTCGGGGCCGACGACAGCGTGCTGGACAACAAGCTCTCGAGCGAGGACCGCGACCGCTTCTACCAGCTCGAGGAGGAGGGACTCCTCACGAGCGAAGAAGAGGACGCGACCGTCTCCCGTGGCAAGACCTGGCGGATCCACTATTGGCTCCTGAAGAAGGCGCGGATACGAGATGTCGGCCAGTCCGGCGAAGCCCCCCCCGCCCAGGACGCGGAGTCGGTGTATCGCTCGATCGGAGAAGCCGCCTGGCAGCGCCGGGCCGACGCGGCCCCGCCGAAGAGCTAGCCGATCCCGGTCAGCGCCCCCGCGGCGGCGGCCGCGGGCTCGGTCGGAACGGAGCCGTTCCCTTGAGCAGCGCCGGGTAGTCCGAGGACTGGATCACCGAGCGCACGTGCTCGATCGCGACGAACGCGAAGGCGATCGCCGCGAAGAGGGCGAGGAGGGTGGCGGCCTCGGTCGCGAGCGCCGGCAGGGCGAGGAACGCCAGGATCGCTCCGAGGGAGGCGAGCGCGTTGAACCCGGCGTGCATCGCGACCGCGAGGAGGTAGTAGCTCCCGCTCGCGGGACCCCGGACGCCGAACTTCCCGCGGGCGTAGCCGTAGCCGAACATGCCGGTGGAGCTCCCGTGAAGGACGACGCTCGAGACGCTGCGCACCAGGATCAGGAAGATCCCCGCAGCGAGGCCCCCCACGAGGTAGGCGCCGAGGCCGTAGAGGAACGTCTCGAAGAACCCGAAGCCCAGCCCGACGGACGCCCCGAAGACCGGGCCGTCGGCGACGAGGGCCATCCGCCGCCGGTTCGCCGCGACCCCCGAGGCCTTGAGCGCTTCCTCGACGAACGGGGCGATCACGAGGACCAAGAAGAACGCGCCGAGGGTCGAGTTCCCGTTGAGAAAGACGAACTCGGGGCCCGGGTACTGCTGGCTGACCGCCGTCCCGAGCGCGACGAGGATGCCCTCGACGACCGCGGCCGTCAGCGTGGCAAACAACGCGCCGTAGGCGAAGGCGCTGAGCAGGGGTCCCCAGCCCTGGGTCCGGTACCGTTCCGAGCGGCGGACCCAGGTGAGGTAGAGCAGCGCGGGAATGAGCGAGATGACCACCAGGGCGAGCAGCCCGAACAGGCCGGAAAAGTCGCTCATGGGGGTACCGAGGGGGGCGGATACACATAGAACCCTTCCCCGGTCTTGCGCCCGAGCTTCTTCGCGGCCACCATCGAACGGAGGAGGGGGCAGACCCGGTAGCGGCTGTCCCGGAACCCGTCCCAAAGGACGTCGAGGATGGCGACCGCCGTATCGATCCCGACCAGGTCGACGAGCTCGAACGGCCCCATCGGGTGGTGGAAGCCGAGCTTGTAGGCGGTATCGATATCCTCCTTCGTCGCGACCCCTTCGTACAGCATCCAGGCCGCTTCGTTGAGGAGGACCGCGAGCGCCCTCGTGGTGACGAAGCCGGGCGTGTCGCGCGACGCGACGACCGTCTTGCCGAGGCTCTCGGCGAACGACCGGGCGCTCTCCAGGACCTCGGGCCGGGTCGTGAGCCCCGGGATCAGCTCGACCAGCGGCATCTGGAGCACCGGGTTGAAGAAGTGCAGGCCGACCAGGCGTCCCGGGTCCCCGAGGTCCTGTCCGATCGAGGTGATCGGCAGCGACGAAGTGTTGGAGGCGAGCAGCGCGGTGGGCTGCGCCACGGTCTCGAGCTCCTGGAAGATCCGTCGCTTGAGCGCGAGGTCCTCGGAAGCCGCTTCGATGATGATCTGGGCCGCACCGGCGCGCCGTAGACCGATCGCGATCTCGATCCGCCCGAGCGCCGCAGCGCGGTCGCCGGCCCCGACCTTCTGGCGGGCGACGGCGTGGTCGAGGGCCCGCGTCGCGTTCGCGAGGCCCCGTCGGGCAAGCTCCTCGTTCATGTCCTCGAGCGTGACCGGGTAGCCGGCGAGGGCCGCCTGGGCGGCGATCCCGCTGCCCATGATCCCCGCCCCCACCACGAAGACCCGCTTGCGGACCGACTGTCGGGGGTCGCTCCCCACGGAGATCTCGGCCTCCGCGCTCACGCGGCCTCCGAAGGCGCCGACGGGAGCGGAGGACGGGCCACGCGGAGGTACTCGCAGGCCCGGCAGACCGCGTGCGCGGACGGTTCGCCACAGACCCGACATCGGTCGGGCGCTCCCACCTCTTCGCCGCGCAGCCAGAGGCCGACCAGGCGCTCCTGGGTCCTGAGGAGCGATTGCCGGGTGCCCGGCTGCGCCTCCTCGAGCTGCCAGACGAGCTCCCGGAAGAGGTTCCGCGAGGCACGCCCCGCGTGCGGGCACTCTCCGTGATCGAACGGCAACCCCTTCCCGCGGGCGTAGAGGAAGACCTCGCGCTCCGGGATCGGGGCGAGCGGCGCGACCCGGGGGACGAGTCCCTCCTGGCGGGTCCGATGCGGGGCCATCCGCACGAGCCGGTCGAGGTCGCCCCGCACGAGGTTCATGAGCACGGTCTGCGCGAGGTCGTCCAGGTTGAAGCCGAGCACGAGGGCGTCGGCGCCTACCTCCCGCGCGGCCCGGTTCAACAGGCGCCGGCGCCAGACGCCGCAGAACGAGCACGGCACGGTGCCCGGGAGGTCGCGGGCGGTCCGGTCGATCGTCGTGCCGAGCTCCTCCTCGGCGCGGACGATGCGGTGCTCGACCCCGAGCGCCTGGGCGAGCGCCTCGGCGGCCCGGAGGGTGGGGGGCCGGTAGCCTTCGATCCCCTCGTCCACCGTGAGCGCGACCACGCGGACGGTGGGACGACGACGGAAGTACCGGGCCGCCAGGCTGAGGGCGACCGACGAGTCCTTGCCGCCCGAGAGGGCGACCGCGACGGTCCCCCGACCGAACCTCGGCAGCTGACGATGGATCTCGCGTCGGACGCGTTCCTCCACGGACTCGGCGAGATGACGGTCGCAGACGTGGGCTCCCCGATACGGCTGATCGACGATGGCCGGGGCGTCGCACGCGTCGCAGCGCACGATCGAGACCCACGGTTCCGGTATATTTGAGAACCGAGCGCGAGGTACGGTTCCACTGCGCGCATACGATTATTAAGCGAATCCGGGCCAGCGAGGTTCGATGGCCTCCTCGGTTCCGATGTCTCGCTCCGCCGCCATCGCGCGGCGCCCCCGGAGCTCGTTCGCCGGGGCCGAGGGCACGGCCGCCTTTAGTCTGGGGGAGCTCGTCGACCGTTTCCAGCGGCTCCTCCAATCCCAGGAGCGGAGCCCCTGCACGGTCAAGCAGTACGGCCACATCGCCCGCACGTTCCTCGCGTACACCCAGAAGCCGCTCGAGGAGGTGACGCTCCACGATCTCGAGGCGTACCGGGAGTATCTCGTCCTGCAGCGGCATTACTCGAAGAACTCGCTCTATACCACCGTACGGGGCCTCGCCTGCCTGTTCCGCAGCTTCGGTCTCTCGGTCGCCGACCAGCTCGAGCCTCCGCGCCGGCCGGAGCGGCTCCCCCGCTACCTAGGGGAGGAAGAGATGCGCCGGCTCTTCGAGGCCGTGCGCGACTCCCCACGGGACAGCGCGATCGTCCACGTGCTCGCGTTCGCGGGGCTCCGGGTGAGCGAGCTGTGTCACCTCTTGCTCGAGGACATCGAGTTCGAGCGGAACGTGCTCCATGTTCGCAGCGGCAAGGGCGACAAGGACCGGGAGGTCGTGCTCGAGGACCGCACCCGCGCGGCGATCGACCGATACCTCACCGAGCGTACGCTCGCGGGCGAATCGAACTCGCGTCTGTTCCCGGTCGGTCCGGTGACCGTGGAGCGGATCGTGCGGCGCGGCGCCCAGGTCGCCGGGATCCCCCGACGGGTCACGCCGCACATGCTCCGCCACACGCTCGCGACGGCCCTCCTCTCGCGGGGCTGCGACATCCGCTACATCCAGAAGCTTCTGGGCCACGCCTCGGTCGCTACGACCCAGATCTACACGCACGTGGACACCCAGGCTCTTCGGGACGCCTACCAGCGCGCCAAGCCGCAGTATTAACCCCGAGACCCCTCGGGGCGGACGTGCCGACGTCCGATACGGCCGAAGTGGTGATCCTGGGTGCCGGGATCGCCGGCTGCGCCCTCGCCGACCATCTGGCCCGCCGCCGCGTCGGCCCGGTCGTGGTCTACGACCCTCGGATCCCGGCGGCCGGGGCGAGCGGCCGCGCCGCGGGGATCGTCACGGAGCAGCTCTGGAACGCTTGGGACGTGGCGGTGACCCGCGAGTCGAAGGAGGAGTACGCCGCGCTCGCCCGCCAGCGGGACCCCTCCGCGTACTCCGTCAACGGCTTCGCGCGGTGGACCGTTCAGGCCGAGGCCGAACGGGTGCTCGATCGGGCGATCGAGCAGCTCCACGCGTGGAACGTGGATGTCCGGCGTCTCGACCGGGACGAGCTCGCCACCCGCGTCCCGTGGGGGCGCTTTGGGGACGTCCGGGCCGCGATCTGGAGCCCGACCGATGCGGTCGTGACGCCGAGCGCCATGACGGAGATGTACGCCGAGCGAGCCCGCGCGGCGGGCGTCGAGTTCTGGCTCGGGGTTCCTTTCGGGAAGCTGCGCCGCTCCGAGGGCCGGTGGGCGGTCGAGGCCGGGGGTCGCACGGTCCGCGCGCCCCGCGTCGTGGTCGCCGCCGGGGCGTGGACGAAACGGATCCTCAAGGAGATCGGGCGGCCGGTGCCTCTCGCTCCGTACCGTACCCAGGCCGCGGTCCTGCGGCCGTCGCCCCCGGTCCCCGAGTTCCCGTCGGTCCATGACATCGATACCGACGTCTACGTGCGGCCGGAGTCCGCCGGCCGCATCTTGGCCGGCGACGGGACCGAGCTCGTCGAGGTCGACCCCGAGCAGTTCCGGACCGGGGGCGATGCGGCGTTCGAGACCCATCTCGCGGAGAGCTTCCTCACGCGCTTTCCCGGTTGGGCCGAGGCCGAGCTCGTCCGATCCTGGGCCGGGGTCTGCTGCTCGACGCCCGATCGCCGACCGCTCGTCGGCCCGCTGCCCGACGCGGCCGGCTGCTTCGTGCTCGCGGGGTTCAACGGCTTCGGCGTGATGCGGGCCGGCGGCGTCGCGCGCCGCCTGGCCGAGCTCCTCGCCGCGGGGGAGGGGGACCGGACCGCGCTCGAACTCCTCGCGCCGGTGCTGCCCGCGCGGTTCCCCTCGGACCTGCCGCCGTTCCTTCCCCGTCCGGGGTTCACGCTGGAAGGGGGCCGTGACCCTCGTTTCTGACGCGCTCGCGATCGCTCGGGCCGGCATCCGCGCGGTCGACCCGGCCCGGGCGGTCCGGCGGGTGGTCGCCCGTACCTCCCGGGGACTTCGGGTCGGGGATCACCTCCTTTCGAGGGTTCCCGAAGGGGAGCTGTACCTCGTCGCGATCGGAAAGGCGGCGGCCGCGATGGCCGATGCCGCGGCCGGAATCGTGGGCCGGGACGCCCGGGGACTGGCCGTCACCCCGCGCGGATACCCGGCCCCGACGTCGTCGATCCCGGTCGAGTATGGCGAGCACCCGGTGCCCCGGGAAGGGAGCCTGCGCGCCGGCGCGCGGCTGCTGCGGTTGCTCGATAGCGTAGGCTCCGACGACTCGGTGCTGTTCCTGATCTCTGGGGGCGGGTCCGCCGTCGCCGACGTACCCGCGCCTCCGCTCGGCCCCGCCGATCTGACCCGGACCACGGAGGTCCTTCTCGCGAGCGGGGCGCCGATCGGGTCGATGAACGCCGTCCGTCGACATCTCTCCGCGCTCAAGGGGGGTCGGCTCGCGTTGCGGGGCCGGGCCCGATGGTTCGCGACCGTCGCGCTGAGCGACGTCGTCGGCGACCGCCCGGAGAACATCGCCTCGGGTCCCACGGTGGGAGATCCCACCCGATTCCGAGAGGCGCTTCGGGTCGTGCGGGAGTACCGACTGGGGCGACCCCTTCCGCGCCGGGTGCTGGAGTACCTGCGGGAGGGCGCCCGGGGGGTCCATCCCGAGACACCGAAGCCCACGGACCCCCGATTGCGGGCGGCCCCGTTCGTTCTCGCCGCCACGAACCGGCTCGCCCTCGAGGCGGCGGCCGCCGCCGCGGCGCGCCGCGGTTACGCCCCTACGATCCTTTCGAGCCGCGTCACGGGGGAGACCCAACCTGTCGCCGAGGCCTTCGCCCGCCGCGTCGCGCGGGCGTCGCGGGGAAGCGCGCCTCGCGCGCTCCTGTCAGGCGGAGAGACGACCGTCACCCTCGGACCGAGACCCGGGCGCGGGGGCCGCAACCAGGAGTTCGCCCTTGCCGCGGCCTCTCCGCTCGCGGACCGAGCGGCGCTCGTCCTCTCCGTAGGTACGGATGGGATCGATGGTCCGACCGACGCCGCCGGGGGGTGGGTCGACGGACGGACCGTTCGGCGGGCTCGCGCCGGCGGGATCGACCTCGCACGGGCCCTCCGCGAGCATTCGAGCTACTCGGCCCTCGACTTGCTCGGCGAACTCGTCCGGACCGGGCCGACCGGCACGAACGTCATGGACCTTCACGTCGGGCTGACCATCCCGTCATCGAGATTCGCGCTCCCTGGAGGCCTTCCGGTGACCGCCGGGCCGGACCACTGGGAGTTTCCCCTCGCAGGAGGCCGGTTCACGGCGGTCCAGCGAGCGTGGCTGGCCCGGAGCGGAGTAGGGATCCCGGCGATCGGCCGCCGCGCAGCCCCCGGCCGTCCGACCTGGGACGAGCTGCTGCCGCTCGAGTCGGGATGAGCGGGCCCCGGCGGAGGACGGGTCGCTCCCCTCAGTCAGGGTACGGCGGGAAGTAGTCCCCGCGGTGCGGCTCCTTCCAGTCGACGTAGACGGTCTTGAGCTGGAGGTAGTCGCGCACGCCCCAGACGGTCCCCTCCCCGCCGAGTCCGCTCTGGCGGAAGCCGGCGTGGTACCCTTGCGGGGTCTCGGGACCGACCCGGTTCACGTACGTCTCCCCGTACCGCAGTTCCCGGATCGCCTTCTCGGCGATGGAGAGATCCCGGGTGAAGACGTAGCTCGAGAGACCGTAGCGGCTCGCGTTCACCCGGCCGATCACGTCGTCCCAGTCCGAGAAGGTCAATAGCGGCAGGACCGGGCCGAAGATCTCCTCCTGGGCGACGGAGTTCGAATCCTCGACCCCATCGAGGACCGTCGGGAGATAGAACGCTCCGCGCGCGAGCGCGCCGGAAGCAGGCGCGCTCCCGCCGACCACCACCTTCGCTCCCTCTGAGACCGCCTGGCTCACCTCCTTGCCCATCGCCTCCCGGGCCCCGGCGGAGTACAGCGGACCCATATCGACGTGGGGCGCGAGACCGGGCCCGACCCGGAGCGCGGCCACGAGCGCCGTGACCTTCGCGCGGAAGCGGTCCCTCACGCTCTCGGCGACGTAGCATCGCTCGGCGGCGATGCAGGCCTGCCCCGCGTTCCAGAATCGGGCCCAGACCGTGGCGCGCGCCGCCCAGTCGAGATCGGCGTCGGCCCCGACCAGCACCGGGGCTTTCCCCCCCAGCTCGAGGAGGCACTTGACGACGCCCGGCGCGGCGGCGCGCAGGACCTCGATGCCGCTGCGCGTCGACCCGGTGAGGGTGACCGTGCTGCACTTGGGGTGCTGGATCAGGGCCGGGCCCACGGTGCCGCCCGGCCCGGGGAGGACGTTCAGGACCCCCGGGGGCAGACCGGCCTCCCGAAACGCCTCCGCGATCAAGAGCGCCGAGAGCGGCGTGTTGCTGGACGGCTTGAGGACCATCGTGTTCCCGCCGAGGAGCGCGGGGGCGATCTTGCGAGTGACCGTCGCGGCCGGGAAGTTCCACGGGGTGATCGCGACCACGACGCCGCGCGGGACCCAGAGGAGGCGCATCGTCTCTCCGGAGGGAAGGCCCGCGACCTCCTCGCCGGAAAGGGTGCGCGCGAACGCGGGATAGTACTCGAGATTGTCGATGGCGCCGTCGACCTCGGCCCGGCTCTCGTAGAGGACCTTGCCCATCTCCCGGGTGATCAGGCGCGCGAGCTCCTCCCGGCGCGCGCGCAGCCGCTCGGCGACGGCGAGGAGGATCTTCCCGCGCGCGGCGGCGCCGATCGCCTCCCACGCCGGCTGGGCGCGGGCCGCCGAGTCCATCGCCGCCCGGGCATCCTCCGCGGTCCCGCTCGCGACGGTGCCTACCGTCGAGCCGTCCGCCGGATCGATCACCTCCGCCACCGCTCGGCCGTCGGAAGGAAGCCATTCGTTGTCGAGGAAGACGCCTCGCGGGGCTGGGGTCGGCATGCAGGCCCCAACCCCTGTCCGCCTATACGGTGGACGGGGCACGGGTCTAGTCGGCCCGGCGCAGGCGCTCGAGCTTCTCGAGGAACTCGACGCCCTCTCCGCTCGTCATCGGTCGGCCGTCGTCCCGAGTGAGCGGCAGTCCCGCGAGCGCGCAGGCCTGCTCCGGTGTCTTCCCTTCGAGAAGGGCCCGCAGGGCCACCTGCTCCCGACGGCCGAGCGGCAACGCGGCGCGCTGGAACTCCTCGAACGCCTCGAACGCGGTCGGGGCGACGACGCGCGCGATCCGGGCGATCTCCGCCGCATAGAGCCGGATCTCCTCCTGCGCGTGGGGGTCCAGGCGGAGCGAGAGGAAGTGGAAGAGATTCCACAGGTTGGTCTTCCAGTACCACTGGGTGTAGTAGGCCACCGGCAGCACGAGACGTGCGGTCTCCCGCGCCACGCCCGCGTCGAGGGCCTGCGTGTACACCGCGTAGGCATCCCGGGAAACTCGATCGAGTTCGGAGCGGAACCGGTCCACGGTCTCGGGGGGCAGCGCCTCGGCCCGGCCCTGGCGGTTCCGGGTGGATTGGCGCCGGACCTCCTCGGGGGGGGGCACTTCGTACTCGTCCGTCATGATCGAGTACCGGGCCGAGAACTCGTTGAACGAGCCGCTGCGGTGCCGGATGAACTGGCGCGCGACGAAGATGGGGAGCCGAATCAGGAACTTGTACTCCACCATCTCGAACGGCGTCGTGTGGCGGTGGCGCATCAGGTACCGGATCAAGCCCCGGTCATCGCGGAAGCTCTTCGTTCCTTGGCCGTAGGAAACCCGGGCCGCCTGGACGATGGCGGCGTCATTGCCCATGTAGTCGACGAGCGCGACGAACCCGTGGCTGAGCACAGGGTGGCGCACCCCGATCAGCTGGTCGGCCTCGGGCACGACCGGCCGGATCATCGCCGACTCGTTTTCGGGCACCGGCGTCGAGCAGGCCCCGGGGTCGATAAAGGCGACGCGGCGTCGCGGCGGGCCGGGCGGGGAGCGCCCCACCGCCTCGGAGGGCGGGAGTCGTTCGTCCCATGGGCCGTCCCTCGAAATCCTTAGGTCGCGGGCGGGCTCGGGTGCGGTGGAGAGGTGGAGGAAACGACCCGGATCTTCGTCGGCATCGCGTGGCCGTACGCGAACGGTCCGTTCCATATCGGCCACCTGGCCGGTGCCTACCTGCCCGGGGAGACGTTCGCGCGATACCACCGTCTCCGGGGCCACGAGGTCCTGATGGTGTCCGGCTCCGACATGCACGGAACGCCCGCGCTCGTTCGGGCCGAGAAGGAGGGCGTCTCCCCCGAAACGGTCGCTCGACGCTACCACGAGATCAACAAGGCGTCGTTCGAGCGCCTCGGCTTCTCGTTCGACCTTTACACCGAGACCCATACGGTCGTGCACGAGAAGACCGTCCAGGAGGTGTTCCTCGCGCTCCTGGAGCACGGGTTCGTCCAGCGGAGGACCGCGGACGGGGCGTACTGCCCGAACCATCGCCGCTTCCTGCCGGACCGGTACCTGAACGGGCGCTGTCCGTACTGCGGGTTCGACAAGGCCCGTGGCGACGAGTGCGACAATTGCGGACGCCCTCTCGAGCCCCGCCAGCTCGTGGAGCCCCGCTGTGCGCTGTGCGGCACGCCGGCCGAGTTCCGCCCGTCCGAGCACTTCTACCTCGAGCTCGACCGACTCCAGCCGAAGCTCGCGGAGTGGCTGCAGCACCAACCCCACTGGCGCCCGGGCACCCTCCACGTGGCGGAGAACTTTCTCGCCGAGGGGCTCCACCCGACGCCGATCACCCGTGACCTCGAGTGGGGGATCCCGCTTCCGCTCGATGGCTACGACGCGAAGCGCTTCTACGTCTGGTTCGACGCGGTGACCGGGTATCTCTCCGCCTCCCGGGAGTGGGCGATCCGGAACGGGGATCCGGGGGCGTGGCACCGCTTCTGGGACGCCGCCGAGTCGGTGCGGGCCTACTACTTCGTCGGCAAGGACAACAAGTTCCACCACACGATCATCTGGCCGGGGATCCTTCTCGGTGTCGGCGGACTCCAGCTCCCGTACGACGTTCCCGCGAACGAATGGCTCCGGGTCGCCGGCGGCAAGATCTCGAAGTCCCGTACCGAGGACGAGGCGGCGTTCATTCCGGCGCTGCTCGATCGGTATCCGCCCGACGTGATCCGGTTCTACGCCGCGCTCCTCGCCCCCCAGAACCATGACACCGATCTGGACTGGGCCGAGTTTCACAAGGTCCGCGAGGAGGTGCTCGCGAACCAGTACGGGAACCTGGTCCAGCGCACGCTCGTCCTGGTCCGGGACCGGTACGGAGGGAAGATTCCTCCTCCCCCGGATGAACCGAGCGCGCTCCCGGCGATCCAGGCGCGAGTCCAGTCCGCTCACGCTCGCATCACCCAGGAGTACGAGCGGGTCCACCTCAAGGAGGCGCTCGACCTGGCCCTCGGCGAGGTGCGAGAAGCGAACCGCCGCTTCCACGAGGCCCGCCCATGGCAAGCGGACGAGCCGGCGCGCGCTCGCGCGGTGTACGAGGCCGTCTGGTCCCTCCAGGCGATCGCGACCTGGCTGGCGCCCGTCCTTCCGTTCTCGAGCGCGGAGGTCTTCCGGATGCTGGGTCGATCCGGTCCTCCCGGACCCGGTGACTGGGACCGCGTCGGCGACCCACCGGCGCCGGATCGACCGCTCGGCGAGATCCGTCCCCTCTTCCCCCGACCGGCGCCGGCTTCGGCTCCGTCGCCGACGACGACGCCTCCGACACCTGCCCCGTCCGCAGGGGGTCCGGTCATCCTCGCGATCCGAGCCGGGACCGTCCGGAGCGTCGCGCCCCATCCCTCGGCGGACAAGCTCTACATCCTCGAGGTCGACGTCGGAGAGGGCGCCCCCCGCACGCTGGTCGCCGGCCTGAGGTCCTCCTATCCGCCCGAGGCGTTGCTCGGGCGCTCGGTGGCGATCCTGGCGAACCTCGCGCCCCGTACGATTCGGCGGATGACCTCCCAGGGGATGGTCCTCGCCGCGGACCACGGAGACCACGCCGTCCTCCTCGAACCTCCTCGGGAGGTCGTTGCGGGGGCGTACGTGACCGGCGCCTCCCCAACCGACCGGACCATCTCTTACGAGGAGTTCGCCGCGCTCGTCCTCCGGGTCGGCTCGGTCGTGGGGCCGGCCCCCGGCGGAGGGTCGCAAGTCAATGTCGGGGATCGGGAAGTGACCGTGCCCGGCGACTGGGCCGGCCCCGGCCGTGTCGTCGTCCGGCTCTCCGGTCCCGAGGCGACGACCGGGGAGGTCCTCGCCTTCGGACCCGGGCGCGCCGTGCGGCTTCCCGAAGAGGTCCCCCCGGGAGCGAAGGTGCGATGAGCGGCACCGTTCGGCTGGACCTCCACGTCCACTCCGCCCATTCGCCCGATTCCCGTCTTCGCCTCCCCGAGATCGCAAACCAGCTGTCCTACGTAGGGCTCAAAGGGTTCGCGCTCACCGATCACAACAGCGTCGAGGGCCACCGCCGGCTCCCCGAGCTCCGCTCGAACTTCCCCGGACTCCTGGTTCTACCCGGTATCGAGGTCTCGACGCGCGAGGGGCATCTGCTCGCGTACGGCATCTCCGAGGCCCCGCCGCCGCACCGCTCGCTCGCCGAGACCCTCGACTGGGTCCACGCGCGCGGGGGCCTTGCGGTCCTCGCCCATCCGTTCCGCTGGGCGCACGGCGCGGGGCGGGCCTGCGCGGAGGGCGAGGCCGTGGACGGGCTCGAGATCCGGAACGGTCACAACTCCAACATCCAGAACTTTCGGGCCGAGGTCGTTGCTGCTCGCCGCCACCTCTTGGCTACGGGTGGCAGTGACGTCCATGAGCTCGGGGATCTCGGACGGGCGTACACCGAGTTTCCCGCCGAGGTCGCCTCGACCGAGGATCTTCTCAACGCCCTGCGACACCACCGGGTCGAGCCCGGTGGGAACGGGCTTCGATGGAACGCCCGCGTGCGGCTGGGCTTCCTGACGGGCGCCCGGCTCCTGGCTCGGGGGTTCCGCCCGATCTAATCCGGCGCGGCTCCCCGAGGGCTTTAAACAGCGGACCCCTGCCGTCCGCCGCGCCGAGGTGGCAGAATGGTTAATGCGACGGACTGCAGATCCGTTTCCTGGGGGTTCGATTCCCTCCCTCGGCTTGCGCCGGCGCGACTCGCCCCGTCGTGGAGGTCGAAGCAATGGGTCCCACGAGCCGCGACCCCCTACGGGGGCAGTCCCCCTCTCACCGGAGCGGTCGGTCACCCAACCTTCGGGCGGTGACGAAGGCAAGGCGCCCTCGCGCCTCGCTCCCACGCCGCCTGGGCGGAGCGCCCGATCACCGACGGCGGGCCAGGGCCCGGACCTCGTCAAGGGAGATCGGCAACTCGAGCGGATGCGCGCGCTGATAGAGCTCGGCGATCCGATGTGGGGGCAGTCCCTGACGAACGAGCTCGAGGATCTCTTCCCTCCGACGGACCGCGGCCCGGCCCAGCGCGGCGTACGCCGTACCGGTTGGGGTCCCGGGTTCGACCGCCCGATACCCGGCGTCCCGGTCCCGTTTGGGGAGGTCCCGGGTACCCTCCCGGGGGCCATTCTCGCTCATTGACCTTCTAGATTCTCCGGGGGCCTTTAGCCCTCCGCTACCCGGGTGCGGTACGGGCCTCCCTTTTCGGCACGCCACCCCTCGGCCCATAGGTGAGCCCGAGCCGGGGACGGAATCTGAGCCCACCGGCTACCCCCGGGCCGCGGTCCTCCGAAGCGCCGCCCGAGGTCGGGGCCGGCGGGGGGTACGCTTCGGATTGCGACGGACCCGCCCACCCGGCCGGTCGCTCGCCGCCTTGCCCGCGCCGACGCCGGCCGGCTGCCCACTAAGTTCCGGGACGCACACCGGTAGCCGTTTGAGTGACCGCTTCGGGAAAGTGATACGCGCGGATCAGCGCCCCGAAGCGCGGGTCCCTGCGGATAGAGTCGAAGGCGGGAGACATGTACCGGAGCCAAGGGCCGCTCTCTCCACCGTTGGCTGCCTTCTCGAGCACCGAGAGCGCGTGCTCTCCCTCCCCGATCACCGCATGGAGAGCGGCGACGTAGTCCGCGCTCACGAATCCGGCGTTCTGAGCGTTTTGGTGCTGGGAGAGGAGGCTCCGCGCCTCGTCGGGCTCGCCCAACATCGCAAGGACCGTGGCGCGAGCTCGGTCGAGCCCGCCATATCGGTGAAGACGATCGCGGAGAGCCGGCGGCTGGAGGCCACGGGAGTCGGAGACCGCGCCCCTCTAAATAGTGGCTGACGCGGAGGGGCCGCCCCCACCCGGCACGTGCGCAGGCCGGGCCGTCCCGGAGGGTGAGGCGCCGCTGGACGTGGGGTGGCTTCGAACCATCCTAAAAATTAGGTATATCCTTAAGTAAAGCGCCTCGCCTGGCTAGGGCATGGAGGTTCTCGCGCGGCTGAGCCGTCGCCAGCTCGACGCCCTGATGGCCGTGCGGCAGCTCGAGACGCCGCCCCGCGGGGCCCCCCTCGGGTCGATCGCTACCGAGCTGAAATTGCGGGCCCCCTCGGCGCTCGAGCACCTCACGACGCTCGAGGAGCTCGGTCTGGTGGCACGGCGTCGGGGGAAGAGCCGGCTGACGCCCCGGGGCGACGCCTGCCTCCGGGAGTACGAACGGCACCATCGGGTGGCCGAGCAGCTGTTCGCCCGACTCGGGTTTCCGGCGGGAGAGACGTGCCGGGCCGCGCGCGAGATCGATCTCGCCCTCGACCACCGGACCGTAGAGCGCCTCTGCGAAAGCGAAGGTCATCCCGCGACCTGCCCGCACGGGGACCCGATCGCCCCCTGCGAAGTGGACCGGGGCCATCGCTAGGACCGGTGGCATACCCGATGTCAGTCCTGGACTTCTTCCTCAACCCGCCGACCGGGCTCACGGTCCCGATCCTCCTGGCGATCTCGTTCGTGCTCGGCCTCTTGCACGGAGGGACCCCGGACGAGCACACCTGGCCGATCACCTTCAGCTACTCGATCGGCAGCTACACGAGCCGGGGAGGTCTCAAGTCCGGTCTCGTCTTCTCCACCGGCTTCGCCGTCCAGCGGGCGATCCTCACGGCGCTCGGGTTCCTCGGGCTCGCGTCGATCTACCTCGTCTACAACCTGGACGGTCCGATCTACGTCCTCGTGGGCATCGCGATGTTCGGCGCGGGGTGGTTCCTGCTCCGCGGATCGGATATCCACCTGCCGCTCGACCATCTCCTCGAGCGTCTCTTTGGCCAGTTCTTCCGCGAGCATACCCACCACCGCACGGTCGCGGAGCGGTCTCCGTTACCGGAGACCGGGGTGAAGCCAGTGCCCCTGCGCATGGCCGCCGTGCACGGGTTCATCGCGGGATGGGGGATCGGTGGGTTCGCCACGATCATCGTCTTTGTGCTCGCGCCCGAGATGCCGAACGTCCTGTGGGCCGCCGCGGTGGGCGGGTTCTTCGGGCTCGGGACCATGGTGATGCAGATGATCACCGGCGCGCTGTTCGCCCGCCTGGCGCGCCTGAAGCGTCTCAGCCTCGCCCAGATGCAGCGCGTGGGCCGCCGGACGGCGGCGCGCACCCTCTACGTCGGGGGGCTCGCGTTCGTGGCGATCGGGCTCGTGGTGGCCGTGGCGCCGTGGATCGAGAACTACGCCCTCGGGACCGGCAGCTCGATCCCGAACCTCAACTCGATCGGGGTCGCGTTCGTTCTGATCGTCACCGTCGTGGGGGGGATCGGCGGCTACAGTCTCTGGAAGGGATACCGAGAAGTCCTGGCCCCGGCCGCAGGGCCGGAGCGCCGGAGCGAGCCGAACCCTCCGTAACCGGACAGAGCGCTGGCCTCCCGCGCGGGATCAGAGGGCGCGCGACCCGTGCGGCTCACGAGGGGCACCGGTCTTGACGACCAGCACCGAACAGCGCGCATGGTGCAGGATCCCGTCCGAGACGCTGCCGAGGAAGAACCGGCCGGCCTCGGAGAGCCCTCGGGACCCGACGACCAACAGGTCGGCCGGGTGCTTCTCGGCGTACTCGACGATGCGATCGACCGGGTCGCCCTCGAGGAGGGCGGTCTCCACGTGCGCGATGCCCCGGTGGCCGAGTTCGAGCTTCTCCTTCGCCAGCATGGTGCGCGCCGCCTCGATCGTCTCCGCGACGGACGCGCCGGGCGGCATCTCGATCCCGTACGCCGCCGCGATCACCGGGATGACGCAGACGAGCGTCAGCTTCGCCCCCGTGTGCCCCGCGAGCTCGACCGCTGCATCTCGCGCGGCGATGGAAGGGGCCGTACCATCAAACGCGACCAGGATCGATGCGAGCGCCATCGGCCTGAGGAGCCGCGGCAGGTTGATAGAGGTTGGGGCGAAAGGAAGCATTCGAGTGCTCGGCCACGGGACCCCCGTTTCCGAACGGCCCAAGGCGAGATATGGGCGCCGACGCTCCCCCCGACCGAATGAAGGCGCTCGTGCTCATCGGGGGGTTCGGTACCCGACTGCGCCCCGTCACCTACACTGTTCCGAAGCAGCTCATCCCCATCGCCGGGAAGCCGATGCTCTACCACGTCCTCGACCTCCTCCCTCCGGACGTGGAGGAAGTGGTCCTCGCGACGGGGTACAAGTCCGACATCGTCGACGCTTACGTCCGCGGGCATCCGTTGCGCTGGCCGGTGCGGACGGTCCCCGAGGCGCAGCCGCTCGGGACCGGTGGGGGGATGAAGAACGCCGCGGACGGGATGTCCGACCCGTTCTTCCTGCTCAACTCGGACGTCATCGCCGACATCGACATGGCGGCCCTCGCCCGTCGGCAGGCCGATCGCGGGGGCGTCGGGGTCATGACCCTCGCCGAGGTCGAGGACACCCGGCCGTACGGCGTGGCGGCGCTCGGAGAAGCGGACCGCATCACCGGCTTCGTGGAGAAGCCGGAGCCCGAGCGGGCCCCGTCGCACTGGATCAACGCCGGCGTGGCGGTCTACCGGAGGGAGGTGCTGGACGCCATCCCGCCGGGGCGGCCGGTCAGCTTCGAGCAGGAGGTCGTCCCGCAACTTCTCGACCGCGGACTGTACGGGCTCCGGCTCTCAGGGTACTGGGACGACGCCGGGACCCCCGAACGGCTGCTGCGATCGCAGCGGCTTTTGTTCGACGGGGGCCGGGGCGGGAAGGGGGCCCTGCCGACCGGCTGCTTCGGTTCGGGCCCCGTGGCCGTGATGACCGGCGCTACGGTTCGGGGCGCCTCGTTCGGCCGGTACGTGACCGTCGGTCCGGGAGCGATCGTCGAATCGGGCGCGTACGTCGAGAACTCCATCCTGATGGACGGGGCCCGGGTCGATCGGGACGCGACCGTGATCGGGAGCCTGCTCGGCCCTCGGTCTCGCGTGCATCCCGGTCATCGGGTCACGGGCCAGGTGCTGGGGGAGCACGGCGAGGCCTGAGCCGGGCGCGGTCGATCGGACCCTACCGGCCGGGCGAGAACGCCGGGCCCGTGACGACGACCTTGATCGCCTCCGCCGGCCGCGCGGCGAGGCCAAACGCCGCCCCGATCTCCCCGATCGGGAAGTGGTGCGTGACGAGGTCCGAAAGGGCGAGGGCCCCGGTCGCGACCAGGCGGTGCACCTCCGCGATGTCGGGTTCCGTCGTGGCGTACGACGGGATGAGGCGGATCCCACGCAGGTACAGGCGCTGGAGGTCGGCGTCCAGGCGGCTCCCCGCCTCCGGCAGGCCGAAGAGGTTCACCGTGCCGCCGCGCCGGACGATCTCCGTCGCGGAGCGGACGACGCTCGGGTGACCCGTAGCCACCACGACCAGGTCGGCGCCCTGACCGCCGGTGGAGTCCGCCACCGCTGCCTCGACCGCCCCCTCGGTGCGGGGATCGACCGTCCGATCGATCCCCCCTCGCTCCGCGGCCGCACGACGGAGCGGGGAGATCTCGGTCCCGCCGATCCAGGCCGCCCCGAGCGTCCGCAGCAGGCGGGCGTAGAGCAGCCCGACCGGGCCGAGCCCGAGCACGACCACTCGGGCGTTCGGGGGAAGACCGACCCGGTGTATGGCCGTCAGGGCGCAGGCCGCGGGCTCGAGGAGCGTCGCGGTCGCCCAATCGACCGAAGGGTCGAGCCGCAGCACGGCGCCGCGGTCGACGTTCTCCCTCGGCACTCGGAAGGTCTCGGCGAACCCGCCGGGATCGATGTTCGTCTTCGAGTACGTCGGGCAGAAGGTGTAGTCCCCCCGCGCGCAGACCTCGCAGGAGTAGCACGGGACATGGTGGTGCACGAAGACCCGGTCGCCGACCGCGAGTCCCCGGACGCCCCCGCCGACCCGCGCGATCCGGCCGGCCGGCTCGTGGCCCAGGATGCCCGCGCTCTGGTAGTTGCCGCGCAGCTTCTCGAGGTCGGTCCCGCAGATGCCGCACCCCGCGAGCGCGACCGTCACCTCGCCCGGCCCCGGCGCAGGTTCGGGGGCCTCCGCGAGGCCGACCTGCCCCGCTCCTTCCAAGCGGCCGAACTTCATGCCCCGACGCGCGCGGCCCGGATCGAGGCGTCGAGGACCTCGACCGCCTCGTCGATCTCCTCGCGATGCACGATGAGCGGCGGGATGTAGCGGATCGACGAGCGGCCGCACGGGAGCAGGATGAGCCCCCGGTGGTACGCCTCGACGAGGACCCGGTCGCGGAACTTCACGGCCGGTTCCTTCGTCCGCCGGTCGACGACGAACTCGGTGGCGACCATCAGGCCGAGGCCGCGCACATCCCCGATCTCCGAATGCTGGCTCTGGAGCTCGCGGAGCCGTCCCACGAGATAGTCGCCCTGCACCCGCGCGTTGTCGAGGAGCTTGTCCTTCTCGATGACGTCCAGCGTCGCCTCCGAGGCCGCGACGGCGACCAGGTTCCCGCCGAAGGTGTTCGAGTGGGACCCCTGGGTCGTGTAGTCGAGGTCGCGGCGGAAGATCATCGCGCCCATGGGGATGCCGCCGCCCAACGCCTTCGCAAGGGTGACGATGTCCGGCACGACCCCGTGGTGCTCGATCGCGAACCAGCGTCCCGTCCGCCCCATGCCGGCCTGGACCTCGTCGTCGATGAACAGGATCCCATGCTCGTCCAGGATCGATTTGATCGCCTTGTGCCAGCCCGGCGGGGGCACCACGTACCCTCCCTCCCCCATCACCGGCTCGGCGATGAACGCCGCCACGTCGTCCGGGGGGATCGCCGTCTGGAAGTAGAGCTCCTTCAGGATCTTGGCGCAGTAGAGACCGCAGCTCGGGAACTCCATCTGGTACGGGCAGCGATAGCAGTACGGCGCCGGGATGTGGGTCCCGCCGCCGACGAACGGAGCGTAGCGGGCCCGCTGGACCGGTTTCGACGCGGTCAGGGACAACGAGCCCATCGTCCGGCCGTGGAACGCGCCGAGGAGACCGACGACGATCGGGCGCTGGCGGTTCCAGCGGGCGATCTTGAGCGCCGCTTCGGCGCTCTCCGTCCCGCTGTTGGTGTAGAAGACCTTCTTCGCCATCGCGCCGGGGGCGAGGTGGGCGAGCCGCTCGGCCAGATGGACCTGGTTCGGATAGTAGAAGTCGGTCCCGGCGAAGTGGCTCAGCCGGCCGACCTGCTCTCGCACCGCGCGTACGACCTCGGGATGGGAGTACCCGACCGCGGTCACCCCGACCCCGGAAGCGAAGTCGAGGAGCCGGTTGCCGTCGACGTCCGTGATCCAGACCCCGCTCCCCGACTCCGCGACGATCGGGGAGGTCTTGGTGCTGGTCATGAGGGCGTTCTGGTCGGCGGCGACGATCGCCTGAGCCTTGGGGCCTGGCACCGGCGTCCTGAGCAGGATCCCCCGCTTCGACGCCCGGGGGGTCGGTTCGGAGGTGGAGGGCACACGGGAGGGGGCGGACTCGCTCATCGCAATGTCACCGTCCCCGAATGGCCGCGAGGGAGGTAAAATCTTCTCGGTGGGTCCGGCCATACCTTCGGCCGCCGTCCTGTGCAACGTTTCCTTTTATGCCGAGCGCCCGGGTCGTTCGACCGAGATGTCTCGGCGGGACGACCCGGAGGACTCTTCGGATTCGGCGGAGGAGGAGCTCCGGGAGGTGGTCCCGGCCCGGGCCGTTCTCACCGAGCTCGCCCGCGGGTTCCTGCTCGTCCACGAGACGAACCCCGCGCGCGCTGTGCGGTTCGCGGAAACGTTCCTCCGCGAGCGATCCGGCCGCCCCGCTGAGCCGCGCGTCGAATCCGTCCCCCACGTCACGCTCGCCCGGCTCGCTCTCGGCCGATCGCCGCGCGGCGCCGTCGAGCCGTTCGGTCTCGCGAGCGCAGGCTGGAGCGGCTCGGAGTGATCCCCCGCGACGGCTCCCGAGCGGCCAGATAGGCCGCGAGGTCCGCCGGGAACGACCGACGCGTGAGGCCGATCCGCACGCCCCGGGGATCTCCGAACAGGGGCCCCGGGCAGACCAGGACGGAGGCCCGGAGGCAGCGGTCGGCGACCACGGTGCCGTCCGGCACCACCGAGCGGTCAAAGGCGACGGGACCCCTCGGCACTGCCGCGTGGGGGAACGCACGGTGCCAGGCGGCTCGGTTCGCCGTCAGGATCCCCTCGACCTCGCGACGGAGGCGGGGACGATCGTGGAAGGCGGCCCGGGCCCCGGCGACGGAGTAGCTCGGGAGCCGGTCCAGCGCGAGGCTGTGATACCGGGCGAACGCCTCCCGGGCTGTCTCGGGAGCGATCACGAAGCCGACCCGAAGGTCGTCTCCGGCGTAGAACTTCGTGAAGGTACCGGTGAGCCAGAGCCGTTCGGGAAGGAACCCTGCGAGAGAGGGGACCCCCGCGAACTCCCGAAACGTCTCATCGATGAGCAGCTCCCGCGCCCCCTCGGCCCACTCGGCGATCCGAGGGCGCGTCCACAGGTCCCCTTCGGGATTCCGGGGTTGAGTGAGTACTGCCACCGCGGCAGGAAAAGGCCGGTCGGTGGGAGGGAGCCCCGCCCATGCGGCGAGGTCCGCGAGGTCGGGATATTCCGGCCAGGCGACCCGGCAGCCCCGCACCCGGCCGGAGGCCGCCCGCCGCGCGATGAACTGGAGCACCGCGGCGTTCCCCTCGGTCGCGCCGTGGGTGAGGAACAGCCGCCGTCGGTCCACGCCCAGGTCGTCGGCCAGCTCGCGGCGCAGCTCCTCGGGGTCCGCCGCGCGCACCTCGCGGGCCGTCGGCCGGGGCGGCTCGATCGAGCCGAGCATCCCGCTGGTCCCGAGATTGTGGCGGCAATCGTGGTGCGAATCGATCCAGTCCGCGAGCTCGGAAGGCACGGTAGGGGTAGTCGCCGCCTCGTAAGGCGGCTGCGGCCGATCCCCGCGTTCCCTACAGCCCGACAAGCAGGCTCAACGTAACGACCAGGATCGAAACGGCCGCGAGGGGAAGCCCGTACCGCACGAAGGGGCCGAGCCGGAAGGGGATCCGCTCCTTCTCGGCGAGCTCCGCGACGATCAGGTTGCTCGCGGCACCCAGGAGCGTTACGTTCCCGGCGAGGGTGCTCACCGCGGCGAGGGCGACCCAGGGCACGGGCGTCGTGGCACCGAACCCGAGCGCGGAAAGGAACGGGATCTGGAGGGCGACCCACGGGACATTGCTCACGACCTGGGGTCCCAGGATTGCCCCGCTCACGATCGCCACGATCGCCGAGGCCGGGTGAGACGGCGTAGGAAGTGGGAGCAGTCGCTCCGCGGCCTGCACGACGCCCCCCGAGACCGCCCCGCCCACCACCACGAAGAGACCCGCGAACAGCAAGAGGACCGTCCAGTTGACCCGCTCGACGACCTGCGTGCGGTGCGGGGTCACGACCAGGAGGACGATCGCCCCCGCGCCCGCGAGCTCCCAGATCGGTACGACCGGGCCCGCGGTCAGCGCGGCCGCGAGGTCGAGCGTGAGGATCACGATCATCGTGCCGGGGAAGACCCACAGCACCGGGGCGCGCAGGAGCCGCTCGGGCCATCCCCCGGAAGGGAAGAGCCGGGGCGCGGTCGCCCGGACGCGTTCGAACTCGCCATCGCCCGAGGAGACGGCCGGCCCGAAGGCCCGCCGAACGTACCAGGCGCCGAAGCCGAGACTGATCCCGATCGGGAGGAGCAGGTAGCGGAGGAACACCGCTACCGGGTAGGTGAGTCCGCTCGCGACGGAGATCAGGAGATTCTGCGGATTGCCGAACGGCGTGAGGGCGCTGCCGACCGTCACGGCGAAGGCGAGGGTGAGCAGCAACGGCTTCGGGTCGGTGCGGAGCCGGCGGGCGAGCGAAATGAGGAGGGGGACGCCGATCACGACCAGTGCGTCGTTGACCAGGAACGCGGACGCGACACCGAACCCAAGGAACAGGACGAGCGGCAGGTCACCCGGCCGTCGCGCGCGGCCGATCAACCAGCGTGCCAGATGGTCGAGGACCCCCGCCTGCTCGAGGGCGACCGCGAAGAGGAACAGCGAGAACAGGAACAAGATCACGGGGGCGGCGCCCGCCAGCGCGGACTCCGCCGCCGAAACGGACAGGATCTCGAGGACCACCATCAGGAAGGCGCCGGCCAGGAAGATCACCCAGACCGCCGGGCCCCGGCCAGAGATCTGTCGGACCATCACCGCGCCGACGAGGATGCCGAGCAGGCCGGCCGCCAGGACGTTCGTAGCGCTGCTCCTCCGGGCCATCGGAGGAACCGCCTGACTACTTAGGCCGCCGGTCGAGCCGAACGCTCAAGAGCCCCGAGCCCCCCACGGCTGGGCGATGGCGCGCCGTCCCGCGTCGGCTTCGGTCCAGATCGGACCCGGCGGTCGGATCCTCGCCCTGTCGGCCGCCTGGTTCTCGGATGGGGCGCGCCGGCGAGCCGAGGCGCGCCGGGAGGCCCGGTGCGTGGAATGCGGGAAGGGGCTGCCCAGCCACCGCACCCCGTACTGCTCCCGACGATGTCAGTGGAGGTTCCACGGCCACTACTTCTGGGACTCGGCCCGGTCCTACGTCATGCTCCGGGATCGGTACACCTGCCGCCTCTGCGGACAGCGGCGGCGCGCGCGGGAGCTCGATGTCGACCACATCGTCGAGATCGCGCTCGGGGGGGCGGCCCTCGAGTACTCGAACCTTCAGACGGTCTGCCGACCCTGCCATCGGGCGAAGACGCGCGGGTTTCTGCGGACGTCGCGCCCTTCCGCCGCGGGGCACGACCGTGGTTCCGGGGCCAACGCAAGGGGCGGCGCGGAGCGTCTCAGCGGGGAGGGGCCGTGACCCCGACCGCGCGCTCGAGCTCCTCGATCGAGAACGGAAGCCCGGTGCCCGTGAGGTAGAGGAGTACGGTCTCGCCCGGTCGGAGATCCCCTCGCGCCCTAAGCCGGGCAAGGGCCGCGTACGGCGCGGCGGCCTCCGGTGATGCCGAGACCCCATGCCGCTCGGCGAGCTGCCGCATCGCGTGGACGATCTCGCCATCGGTGACCGTGACCCCGCCGCCCTTGGTCGAGCGCACCGCGGCGAGGATCCGCTCCGATGCGAACGGCGAAGGCACCAGCAATCCGGGCGCTACGGTATGCGGGTCGGCCCACGGCGTGACCCGCTCCGCTCCCTCCGCGAGCGCGCGCACGACCGGCGCGCAGCCGTCCGGCTGGACCGCGTAGAGCCGGGGGATCCGGTGCAGAAGACCGATCCGCGCGAGCTCGGAGAACGCCTTTTCCATGCCGATGAGACCGGTGCCTCCCCCGGCGGGGTAGAGGATCGCGTCCGGGAGGCCGTCGTTCCCGCCCGCCTCGAAGATCTCGAGGCCCATCGTCTTCTTGCCCTCGACCCGGAACGGCTCGCGGAGCGTCGAGACATCGAAGGAGCCCCGGCCCTTTTCGGTCGTGCGGGCGGTCTCCCCCGCCTCGCGGATGGTGCCCGGAACTGACCGCACCTCGGCGCCGTACGAGGAACAGGCGTTGCGCTGAGGCGCCGGGGTGCGCTCGGGGAGGTAGATCCGTACTCGCATCCCCGCCCGGGCACCATACGCGGCCAGCGCGACCCCGGCGTTCCCGGCGCTCGGCACGTAGAGCTCTCGCAGCCCGAGCTCCTTCGCTCGCGAGACCGCGGCGGTCATGCCCCGGGCTTTGAACGACCCCGTAGGTAGCCCGCCATCGTCCTTCACTACGACCGTGAGGTCGGGTGCCTCGGGTATGGCGCCGAGTGGGAAGATCGGCGAACCGCCCTCCCCCAGCGAGACGATCGCGTCCGCCCGGCCGACCGGCAGGAGCTCTCGGTATCGCCAGAGTCTTGCCGGGCGGTCGCGGAGCGATCGCAGCCAGGTCCTCCCGTCGAGCCGGTCCAGGTCATACTCCGCGAACAGCGTGCCGCCGCAGGACGGGCAGGTACCGACCGGCTGGCGATGGTCCACGGCCGTGCCGCACGCCGGGCAGACCAGGCCGACCAGCAAAGAACCGGTCTCGCTCACGAGAACGCTCGGACGACCGAGAGCGCCATAACCTCTCGGCTCCCCGAGAGTGCGCCCGAGCTCGGCCCGATACTGGCCGGGCCCCCGCCCCGAGGTGGGGCGGAGGGTACTCTCGACGTAGCTCGCTAAACGGGCAAGATCGCGCTCGCACTCGCGGTCGCTCCGACGAGGCGAGACCCGATATCATGAGCCCTCTGTCTCGCACCCGCCGCACCGGCCAGGACCGGTCACCTAACCGGAGTATCTCGAGAGAGGGGAGGGCGGCAGGGACTTATCCACCGCCGCTGTCCGGTCTCGTAGGACGGGGGCGGCACCGAGCGAAATGGCCCGACTGGGTGCACGCGCGAACCACGCGTCGGAGCACGGGGTCATTCGCTGGCTGCTCGAGAGCGATCAGCCCTCGGTTCAGTACTTCACCCTGGTCGACCTGCTCGGGCGAAAGGAGAACGATCCCGAGGTCCGAAAGGCCCGGTCCCGGATCCCCCGCGACGGCTGGGCGGCGCAGCTTTTGAGCCGCCAGAAGCCGAAAGGCTACTGGGAACCCCGCGAACCGACCGACATTCGGGGATGGACCCGCTTCCTCCAGTTCCCACAGTTTGGCTCAACGATGTGGCCCGCCATGGTCCTCGCCGACCTGGGGCTCACCGCTCGCGAGCCGCGCATCCGGAAGACGGCCGAACTGTTCTTCGACTACAAGCTCCGGCTCAGCTCGCCGTTCAACTTCTTCACCGAGGAGGTGTGCGCGGTCGGGAACCTCGCTCGCATGCTGGCTCACTTCGGCTACGAGGACGATCGTCGCGTGCAGAAGCTCTACGCCTGGATGATCGAGGACCAGCGGGAGAACGGGGGATGGAACTGCGCCCCCGACCAACCCGGTACGCTCGATTGCTGGCAGGCGCTCGCCGCGTTCTCCGCCCTGCCGAAGCCGAAGCGGTCGCGGGCGATGGAGTCCGCGATCGAGAGGGGGGTCGAGTTCTACCTGGATCGCAACCTCTTCCGCGAAGGCACACGCTACGAGCCGTGGTTCCGCTTCCATTACCCCACCCACTACTTTTACGACGTCCTGGTCGGACTGGACACGGTGACCCGCCTGGGATATTCCGACGACCGACGTCTCCGACCCGCGCTCAAGATCCTCGCGGACAAGCGCCGCTCGGACGGGACCTGGGCCCTGGACAAAGTCCATCCCGATGTGGGCGCGGAACTGAAGAAGGACTACGGAGGGAAGGAGTTCAAGCCGTGGTCCTTGGAGCCGGTGGGCCAGCCTAGCAAATGGATCACCCTCTCGGCGCTTCGGGTCCAACGGCGGGTCGACGAGGCGAGCTAGAGGTTGCGGTCCGACTCCCGACCGCCGCGGGCCGATTTTGGGCGCCGCCGCGTCACGACCGATCCGGGGCGACGAGGGCCGGAGAGTGCCTATTTCGTGTCAGATGGGCTCGGCCGGATTCGAACCGGCGATCTTCGCTGTGTGAGAGCGACGTCGTAACCGCTGGACCACGAGCCCAAACGGAAGACGCCAGCGTTCCCGACCCTTAAGGTGTTTCAGAGCGGGAGCGCGAGCAGGGCCGGGAGGACGAGGCTGGCCGCGAGCGTGAGCAAGAGACCGCTCGCCAGCGAGAGGCTCGCCGCTCGTTCGTCCCCGTACCGCGTCACGAAGTAGAGCGTCGTGTCCATGGCCGTCGCGCCGCCCATCGCGGTGAGGCCGCCCCCGCGCAGGCGTTTTCCGAGCACCGGCGCGAAGAGCATCGTGAGGTTCTCGCGGAAGAAGTTCGTGAGGAACGCGAGCAGGCCGAGCACCGCACCCGCTCGAGCGGCCACCAGGGGGCCGGAGAGCGAGTACCATCCGAACGCGAGGCTCGTCGCGAGGGCGACCGGGAGCGCGACCCCGGCGGCGACGGCGAAGAGCACCCCGCCGACGAGCGCGGCCGCTACGGCCGCGGTCAAGGGGCGCCAGATCTCCCTTAGGGCGTTCCAATCCCAGTGGAGGTCGAAGCCGACCAGGGCGAGCAGCACGTACAGCGCGTACGGGATCGCCTGGTCCGAGGGGAACGGGACGAGACGTCCCGCAAGATAGCCGACGAGGAGGGCGACCACCAGGCTCCCGCTGATCGGGACGCGGGCTCGGGAGGAGGGGGAGGGATGTGCCGGCGGCGGGGACGGAGCGGGGGAACGCGCGAGCAGAAGGTAGGCGCCGATCGTGAGCCCGAGCACGAGCACGGTGAATCCCAGGGCCAAGGGGATCGCGAGAAGGAGGTCGGCGCTCGGGACCGCCGCGAGCGAGGCTCCCAAGAGGCCGACCAGCACGGCGACCGTGACGAGCGTGAGCTTCGGGGTCCATGGGGAGGGGCGCGGCCAGAGACGACCCGCGAGGAACCCGAGGGCCAGGGCAACGTAGAGGAAGGGATCGAACGCCACGGCCTCTTAGCCGTTCCACGCCGAAAGACCGGCCCCCGATCCCCGGAGACCCGTCGGCTCGAGCCGAACCGTATCCTCCCGGGCGGGCCCGAAGCCCACATACTCCACGCCGACGCCCGTCTCCTCGACGATCCGGGCCAGGAACCGGCGCAGGGTCGAGGGGAGCGAGTGCGCGCCCTCCCGGCGGATCCGTTCCTTCGCCCGCTCGTGCAGCTCGGGCCACCCGGGGAGCCGCTCGTAGACCGGTTGCGCCTTGTCGAGATCGTCCGCCTGGGAGGGGAGCACGTCGCGCAGGGTCGTTCCATCGGGCATCACGTACTGCACGCAGACTGGGATCTCGTCGAGGCCGCCGAGGACATCGACCTTCGTGATCGCCAGCGACGTGAAGCCGTTGAGGCGCGCGGCGTACCGCAGCATCACGAGGTCGAGCCAGCCGCACCGGCGCGGCCGACCGGTGGTCGCGCCGCGTTCTCCGCCCACCCGCTGAAGGTACTGGCCCATCTCGCCCGAGTCCTCGGTGGGGAACGGTCCGCTGCCCACCCGGGTCGAGTACGCCTTTGCGACCCCGATGACCTCGTCGACCTCCGTGGGCGGGATCCCGCTTCCGACGAGCGCGCCGGCGCTCGTCGGGTGGGAGCTCGTGACGAACGGATACGTGCCGAAGTCGATGTCGAGGAGCGCGCTCTGGGCCCCTTCGAGGAGCACGTTCTCCCCCCGCGCGACCGCCTCCCAGAGGACGGGCTCGGTCGGGCGGATGAGCGGGGCGAGCCGTCCCGCGACCTCGGTGAGGCGGCTGGCGAGCTCATCGATGGCGGGAAGGTTCGAGAGGTGGGTCTTCGTCGCGTAGAGGAGCTCGAGCCGCTCGCGGAGGACCGAAGGGCGGGCCAAGTCGCCCATCCGAAGTCCCCAACGCCCCGCGCGGTCCGCGTACGCCGGCCCGATTCCACGACGGGTGGTTCCGATCCCAGCGCCGGGTCGCTTGCGGGCCCGCAGCTCATCCTCCCACGCATCCTCGATCTCGTGGACCGGCAGGAGGACGTGGGCCCGGTCGGAGACAAGGACCTCGCCGCGCAGGAGCCCCTTGCGCTCGAGCTCGCGCATCTCCTCCTCGAAGGCGATCGGCTGGACCACCATTCCGGGACCGCTGACGCCGGTGACGCCGTGACGGAGAACGCCGCAGGCGAGCTGGTGCAGGACGAACGCACCCTCGGGAAGATGGATCGAGTGGCCGGCGTTCGGACCGCCGCCGGTCCGGACCACGTAGCGGGCGTCCGCCGCCAGGAAGTCCGTGATCTTGCCCTTCGCCTCGTCGCCGAACTGCGCACCGACCACGATACGGACGGTCATGGAGCTGCCTGGCCATCCACTGGGGAGCGGTCCGGATAGATGTCCCTTGTGCCCGGGGCGTTCCGACGGCCCCGGGACGGCACGACGTAGCGTCGCACGGCACAACGGTAATGAGCCCCGTCTCGGTCAACGACGAAATGGTCGCGCAGCGGGTACGCCGGATCGAGCTCTCGGGCATCCGCAAGATGTTCGAGGCCGCGCCCCCGAACGCGATCAACCTCGGTCTCGGCGAGCCCGATTTCGAACCGCCCCGCGAGGTGATCGACGGGCTCTGCGAGGCCGTCCGCCATGGCCAGAACCACTACGGCCCGTCGGCCGGTCTTCCCGAGCTGCGCGACGCGATCGCCGAGCGGTACCAGGATCGGCGCCCGTCGACCGCCCGCGACAACGTGATCGTCACCGGGAGCGGCTCCGAGGGGTTGATGGCGGTCGCCCTCTCGCTCCTCGACCCGGGGGACGAGCTGCTCGTCCCGAACCCGGGGTTCGTCCTGTACGGCCCCCACGCCCGCATCGCCGGCGCCACGCCAATCCCGTACAGCCTGCGGACCGAGCGCCGCTATCTCCCCGATTTCGACGAGCTCGAGCGCCTCGTCGGTCCCCGCACCCGGGCGATCGTCGTGAACAGTCCGTCGAACCCGACCGGCGCGGTGTTCCCGCGCGCGATCGTCGACCGGCTCCTCGACTTCGCCGACCGTCACGACCTCACGATCGTCTCCGACGAGGTCTACGAGGAGATCGTCTACGACGGACCGGCGACCTCCTTCTGGGGGCGCAGCGATCGGGTCGTCGTCGTGAACTCGTTCTCGAAGACCCTCGCGATGACCGGCTGGCGGATCGGGTTCCTGGTCGCCCCGCGGGACCTCGCGGTCGATCTCAACAAGCTTCACTACCACATCCTCGCCTGCCCGTCGACCCCCGCTCAGGCCGCCGTGCTCGCGGGGCTCAGGGCGGGCCCCAGCGCGACCGCCGCCATGGTCCGGGAGTTCCGGGCCCGACGTGCGCTCGTGACCCGGCTGCTGCGGAACATTCCGGGGATCGAGGTCACCGCCCCGGCGGGCGCGTTCTATGCCTTTCCCCGATTCACCTGGCCGCGCACGGCGCTCGAGGTCGCGACCGAGCTGCTCCATCGGGGGGTCATCACGACGCCGGGGGAAGCGTTCGGCTCCCTCGGCGCGGGCCACCTGCGCCTTTCCTTTGCCACTTCCCGGGAGAACCTGCGCCGGGGCCTGGCGATCCTCCGGGAGTATGCGATCGAGCTCGCCGAGGCGCCCGCGGAATGATCGCGGGTCTCGTCGGTCGCCTCATGCAGGCGCTGGCCCACCTCCGCGGGGGGCCGGCGGCCGCCGACCTCGGAACGGTCGGGGGCGAGCTCCGGCGGCTCGAGGCGCGGCGCGCTCAGCGACGCAGGATCTCCTCGTAGAGCGCGCGGTGCGCGCGCACGCACTCCGACCAGTCGTACCGTCGGACCCGTTCCCGACCCGCGTCCACGAGGGTTCGGGTTGCCGCGGCGTCTTCGGAGACCGCCGCGATCGCGCGGGCGAGGGCGGCCACGTCGCCGTACGGCACGAGCCGACCGGCCCGGCCGCCATCGAGCACATCCGGCACGCCCCCGACCGCCGTCGCGACGATCGGTGTACCGGCCGTCATCGCCTCGAGGAGCACGAGACCGAACGCTTCCCACTCGGAAGGCAGCACGAGCGCGCGGGCCCGCCGGAGGACCGCGCGGTACGCCGCGGGGTCCTCGACGTGGCCGAGAAAGCGGAGGCGGTCGAGCACGCCCCGGCGACGGGCCAGCTCCTCGAGCGCGGCCCGCTCGCCCCAGTCCCGACCCATGAGGACGAGCGGCGGGGCGCGGGCCGGTCCGAGCTCCGCGAGCGCGTTCACCAGGCCGGGGAGGCCCTTGTTCGGCGCGACTCGGCCGATGAAGAGCAGGTAGTCGGCGGGCAGGTCCAGTCCCGCGGCCCGGTCGGCGCCGGGGTCGGCCCAGGCGGCGAGGTCGATCCCGGGGGGCACCACGCGGATGCGGTCCGCCGGAGCGAACTCCCGGACGAGCGCCGCTTCGCGCGGGGTCTGCACCACCAGCGCGTCGGCGACGCGGTACGCCGTCAGCCCGAAGCCGATGTCTTGGCAGCGAAGCAAGCCCCGCTTCAGCGGGGGCTCGCGTCGGTCGGCCGGATGGTAGTGCGTTGAGACCACGAGCGGGATCTCAAGCCGCTCGGCCACGGCCGCCGCCTGCAGCACATGGCCATACCGGTGGGAGTGGGCATGGATGAGGTCGACCCCGCTCTCCGCGAGCGCGTCGATCAGCCCGACCATCATCGGCATGGTGAGCCCCGGGATGAGTCGCTTGTGGACCGGGAAGCGACGGACCGGGACTCCGTCGACCCGGGGAGCGTAACCGGTCCGGCGTTCCCAGCGACCCTCGTCGTAGAGATCGCTCGCAAAGACCTCGACGTCGTCGCCCGCGGCCCGGAGGCGTCGCGTGACCTCGTGCACGTTCGTCTCGACCCCGCCGGGGGCGTCGAAGCGCAGCGTGACGTGCACGACCTTCATCGACCGAGAACCTCCCGGTAGAGCGCGTCGAGCCGCGCCGCCAGCGCCTCCCACGTGTAGCGGGGCACGACGCTCTCCTGGCCGTACTGGCCGAGCCGCGCGGCGAGGGCGCGATCCTGCCAGAGGCGGCGGAGCGCCTCCGCGAGCGCCGTCGGGTCGTTCGGCGGGACGAGGAGACCTGAGCGCCCGTCCTCCACGACCTCGGGGATCCCCCCGACCCGGGTGGCGACGACCGGGGTCCCCTGAGCGAGCGACTCCAAGAGGACCAGGCCGAACGCCTCGTACTCGCTCGGCAGTACCGTGAGGCGGGCCTCGCGGTACGCCGCGGCGACCCATCGGTCGTCGTCGACGTGGCCGACCAGGTGGATACGGGACGCGAGCCCCGCGGCGCGGATCCGCTCCTCGACCGTCGGTCGCATCCCGCCGTCCTCGCCGAGCAGCACGAGGTGCGCCGTCGGCTCCTCGGCCGCGAGCGTCCCGAACGCCGTGAGCAGCGGAAGGAGGCCTTTGTTCGACGCGAGCCGGCCGACGAACAGCACGAACGGGCCCGGGATGCCGAACTTCTCGCCGAACCGCCCCGCGTCCGACGGCGGCGCCGGGAGGGGCCGGTAGCCGGGCGGCACGATCACCACCCGCGGGAGGGCGAGGCCGAGGGAACGGAGGAGCCGCTCTTCCTCGTGCGTCTGGACAACCACCGCCGCCGCGCTCCGCACGATCGGACCGGCGACCCGCCGGTCGTAGAACCCGCGGAGCCGGTGGCGGAACCAGCCCCCCTCGATCGACCAGATCGGGTGGAAGTGCGCCGTGAGGACGAACGGGGCGCCGGTCCGGCGGCCGTAGCGCCGAGCCACGGCGACCTGGTGGGTGCCGTAGGTATGGGCATGCACGAGGTCAGGTCGGTCCCGGAGCAGGGCCCGGTCCAGGCCCCGGAAGAACGGGTAGTGGAGCTCGCCGGGAAACGACCAGACCGGGAGCCGATGGACGGCGCCGAACGCCGTGCGCTCCTCGCGAGGGACCGACGCTGCCAGTCGCTGCCAGGGGAACTCGCGGTAGAGGTCGCTCGTGTAGACCTCGACCCGGTGGCCGAGCGCCGCGAGCCGCGGGGCGAGCTCGGCGACGTGCCGCTCGACCCCGCCCGGCCCGGGAGGGTAGCGGGTCGACAGCTGGGCGACCTTCACGGCGGCGCAGTACCTCTCTGCGTACTTGATGGCGCGCCGGCCGCGGGCTCGGGGCCCCTACGCGGGGTTCCGCAGGGTCGCGAGGCGCTGGGCGTACTTCTTGTAGACCTCGGTGGCCCGGGCCACCGACTCGACCTTGACGTACTCGTTCGCCTGATGCGAGAGCTCCTCTTCGCCGGCCCCGAAGATCACGACCCGCGGGTTCACCTGCGAATAGTGGACCGCTTCGGAGGCGTGGACGAGGACGGCGGTCTCGGCCTGCGCCACGTCGCGCAGGACCTTCACGTGCTCGGCGTTCGGGTCGATCTGGACGGCGGGCATCGTCAGGATACGACGGAGCGTGAACGGGGTTTTGATCCGGCGCAGGTGCTCCTCGATCTCATGGTAGAGCTGGTCGGGCGTGTAGGGCGGCGGGAACCGGATGTCGACCTCGGCGGTCGCGCGGTTCGGGACGACGTTGAGCCGCGTCCCCCCGTTGAAGGTACCGATGTTGAGCGTGACGCTGCCGAGCTCGGGGTGGGCGATCCGTCCCTTGAACGACTCGAGCCCGCGCAGGATCCGCATCATCTTGCCGATCGCGTTCTCTCCGAGATGCGGCATGGCCCCGTGGGCGGCCTTCCCCCGGGTCTCGATCGCGAGGTCGAGCACGCCCTTCTCGGCGTACGCGACCCGAAGGCCGGTCGGCTCCCCGACCACGACCGCCTTCGCGCGACGCAGCGGCAGGGTCTTCGAGAGGGCCATCGCCCCCTGCATCGCCGTCTCCTCGTCGGTCGTAAAGGCGAGCACGACCGGTATCTTGCGGGCGACCAGGTCCTGGGCCGCCTCGAGCATCGCGACGACCGTGCCCTTCATGTCCGCGGCCCCCCGGCCGTACATCCGGCCGGACGCGAGCTGGCTCTGCGAAAAGCTCCAGTAGTCCCCTACCGGGGGCGTGTCGAGGTGGCCAGAGAGGACGACCCCGCCCTGGCCGAACTCCGCGAGGAGCGCGGGGGCCTGGGAGTCCCCGAAGAGCGTGTTACGCATGTGGATCTGGTCGGTGAACGACTGGACGTAGTCGAGGACCTCCTGCTTGTCGGAGAACGGGTCGCTCGGGATCTTGATCAATTCCGCGAGCATATCGACCATCTGGCGCTTCATCGGACGTCCTTCCTCTCGCCGTTCGGTGCCAAATGGTGCGACCGGTCTTCGGTTCGATAAGCCCTGTCGCGTCTTAATCGTTCGCCCGTTCCGGGCGTCGTCGCCGCGCCTCGGTGCGGGTGTGGGCGAGCGCCCGCGCGAACCCCTCGGGGGAGCCCACCGAGCGCCATTCGCCGAAGCGCCGGTCGAGGATGAGGGCGCTGACCCGGCCGCCCGTGGCGAGGAGCTCGCGAATCCCGTCGGTCACCTCGAGCTCCTTCGGGGCGTGGCCCCGCCGGTACCGCTCCAAGGCCGGGAAGATCGACGGGGCGAAGGCGTAGACGGCGGTCGCGGCCCAGTGGCTGCGCGGCGCCACCGGCTTTTCGACCATGTCCGTGACCTCGAGCCGCCGGACGCCTCGGAACGGCGCCGCGAGCCGTCCCTCGAGGACCCCGTAGCGGCGGGGGTCCTTCACCGCCCGGACCAGGAGGACTGCATCGCTGCGGCTCCGCCGAAGGTACTCGCCCATCGTCCGGAGAAGGAAGCCCCGGTCGGGCTCGATCAGGATGCCGTCCCCGGCGTGCAGGAAGAACGGCCGACGCCGCACCGAGCTCTTCGCCCGGAGGAGGGCGTCCCCGAATCCTTCGGGCCGCGGCTGGACTGCGAACGCGAAATGCACCCCCCCGATCGTCTCGTAGAACCGGCGGGTATCCGTGAGGCGCTCGGCGTGCTCCCGGTGCTGCTCGAGGAACACGGGATCGATCGTGAAGTAGTTCTGGACGAACGCGACGTCCCGCGGCTGGAGGACGAGGGTGATCCGGTCGGTCCCCGCCCGGACGAGCGATTCGACGATGAGGTGGGCGACCGGTTTCAGTACCGGGGCTCCGCCCTCGCCGCGGTCGTAGAGCGGCAGGAACTCCTTGCGCAGGCCCCGGGACCAGGGGAGCATCCGGGTCCCCTCGCCCGCGAGCGTGACGACGGCCAGCATATCCGGTCAGGCCGTCGGCGACCCGGCCGGGGGGGACTCGGGCGCGTTCTCTGAGGGTGGCGCAGGCGCGGTGGGATGCCGCGCGGCGAGCAGAGGCCGGCTGTCCGGCATCCGCCACTGGACCGTCGGGAGGACGACATGGCGCCGGGCTTGGAGCCGCCGCCGGAAGCGGAGGAGGTCGTGGAAGATCTCGCGGACGACCTCCTCGAGCTCGCGGGTGCGGTGGTAGCCGAGCGCGAGGAGATGGTCGTGGAGCGGGTGGTAGTAGTGCTGTTCCGCCTCCACCCGCGGGTCGGGCGGGTGGTCGATCGTAGGGTTCAGGCCAAATTCGCGCGCCACCCGGGCCGTGAGCTCGGCGAGCTCGTTGACGGAGTACGCCGCATCGAACTGGTTGAAGACCCGGTATTCCCCGGGGGAGGGAGGGTGCTCGAGCGCGATCGTGAGCGACTGCATCGAGTCCTCGAGCGCGATGAAGCCCCGTTTCTGCTCCCCCTTGCCGTACGGGGTCAGCGGAAGGCCGAGGACGGCCTGCGCGATGAACCGGTTGAGCGCGGTGCCCCAGGTCTCGTCGAAATCGAACCGGGTGAGCAGTCGATCGTCGGTGATCTCGGGGGTCCGGACACCGTAGATGACCCCCTGCATCACGTCGGTGGCCCGGAGCCCCCAGATGCGGGTCGCGAACATCACGTCGCCCGAGTCGAAGACCTTGCTCCAGTGATACCAGGAACCGGCCTGGCGGGGGAACGGAAGATGGTCCTTCCGACCACGGAACTCGACGTCGAAGAATCCCTCCGGGATGTCGGTGTTGGGGGTGCCGTACTCGCCCATCGTGCCCATCTTGACGAGATGGGCCCCGGGACAGCACTCGCGGAGACCGTAGAGGAGGTGGAGGGTCCCGGTGAGATTCTCTACCTGGGTCGTCACCGCATGGTGCACGTCGATCATCGAGTACGGAGCGCTCCGCTGCTCGGCGAGGTGCACGACCGCGTCCGGCCGCTCGGTCGAAAGGACGTTGCGGACGAACTCCCAGTCGGTCAGGCTTCCCCGGTGGAAGACGAGCTCCTTTCCGAGGACCTCCCGGACGGCGACCTGCCGGCGGGGGAACGAGGGGATCGGGGTCGCCGACCAGCTACCGACCTCCCGGACCCGACGGCGCGTAACGAAATTGTCGAGACCGACGACCTCGTGTCCGCGCGCGAGTAGGTGGAGGGCAAGTGGCCAACCGGAGTAGCCGTCGACCCCCGTGATAAGGACCTTCATGCGGCGCCCGGTACCCTCAGGGGCCGCGGCGCTTAAGGGTCGCGACCGTACCGCCGCGCCGGCTTCGAGACTGACCAAAGCGGTATCAACGGGAGGACGCTGGGTCCCCGGTCGGATAACGGGGGCCCATGGGGGGACCGGGCGAAGTGCGCATCGTCGATACCCGCGACGAATCGCTTCGGGGCGCGATGATGGTCGTCGGGTTCCCGACCCACGGGCTGGTCGGGTCGGTGGCGGCCTCCTACCTCGTGCACTCGCTCGACATGACGTTGGTCGCCTACATGATCAGCGAGGAGTTCCCGCCGACCGTGATCATGGAGGAGGGGATCGTCAACGCCCCGGTCCGGTTCTACGCGAGCAAGCTCGTCTGCGGCGTCGACCGCTCCTGCGATCAGATCGTGGTCGTGATCTCCGACATCCAGCCCCCGGTCTCGATGCTGAACGGCCTCGGCCGGGCCCTCCTCGACTGGGCCGAGGCGAAGGGGATCCAGCTGGTCACCGCCATCGAGGGCCAACCGATCGAGAACGAGACGTACGCGGACGCGCGCGTGGTCGCGATGGCGAACCGCGCGGCAGCGCCCCTGCTCGAGAAGTACCGGTTCGCGGCCGCGAACGGGGTCGTGACGGGCCTCGCCGGCGGGCTCCTCCTCGGCGCGATCGGACGGACGACGCCGGTCCTCTGCCTCATCGCCCAGGCGCACAAGGATTACCCGGACGCCCGGGCCGCGGCCAAGGTGATCGAGACCGTGAACCCCCTCGTGCCCCTGCTGATCCTGGACACGAAGCCGCTGCGCGAGAAGGCGCGCGAGATCGAGGCCGAGGTCCGGAAGACGCTCGAGCAGACGCGGGAGTCGATGACGAACATGCGGGCGGCGGAGCTCGAAGGGCCGGGTGAGATGTATCGCTGACACGGCCCCCAACCCGTCCCTCTCCCCGTTCGTGGAGATCCGTCCGCCCGTGACCCTGCGTGGGTTCCGGCCCGCGGACGTGCCGTTCGTGGCGACGATCGTCGCGGACGCCCTCCGGGAGCACTACGACCCGTCGCTCTACGCGTCCCTGAGCGCGGAATGGCCGAACGGGTTCCTCATCGCGGCCGATCCGAGCGATGCACCGATCGGCTTCCTCCTCGGGGTGAGCCAGGTCGAGCGAGAGGCCCGCATCCTCATGTTCGCGGTCGACCGCTCCCACCGCACGATCGGCGTGGGCGCCCAGCTGATGTCGACGTTCCTCGACCGGTGCCGCGCCCGCGCGTTCCGCCGGGTCACGCTCGAGGTCCGGGTGTCGAACGCCACGGCGATCCGTTTCTACACCCGCTATCAGTTCTCGGTGATCGACCTCTTGCGGGCATACTATTCCGATGGAGAGAACGGCTACCAGATGGCCCGGGAACTGCCCTAGACCCGCGACGGGCGAACCGTAGTCGCTAAAGCCTCCCGCTCGGGTGGCGGGCCATGTCTCCGTCCTGGCCTTCGGCGACCGACCTGATGAGCGCGCGGCCGGTGACCCTCTCCCCGGAATCTCCGATATCGCAGGCCCTCGGCCTGATGCGGACGAAGGGATTCCACGAGATCCCCGTCCTGCGACGGGGCCGGCTCGTCGGAATGGTGACGATCGAGTCGATCGCCCGTCGGTCGAGCCGCTCGCTCGCCACCAAGGTCGAGCACCTCCTGGTGCTGCCGCCGCTCATCACCCCGTCCTCGCCGTTCCTCGAGATCGCCGAGCAGCTGCTCGCCACGGGCCTGCGGGCGGCCCCGGTCGTCGGCCGGCGAGGGGAGCTATTGGGGATCGTCAGCCGCAGCGATCTCGTACGGGCACTGCCCGGCCTGACCTCGCTCCTCCCGCGCACGGGGCCGACCGTGGAGGCCCTCGCGACCTCGGCGACCGAAGCCGTGCGAGAGGACGAGCTCTGCCGCAACCTTCTCGGCCGGCTCCGGATCCTGGAGGAGCATCCTCTCCCGGTGGTCGACCGCAAGGGCCGCCTGGTCGGAGCGGTCGGGGTCGCCGACCTCGGCAAGGTCCTCTGGAAGCCGGTGGTCGGCGGGAAGCGCGACGCACGCGCGGCCCGCTCCGCGCTCGAGGTCAAGGTCGGCTCGATCATGCACGCGCCCCCGGTCACGGTGGCGACCGGCAGCGCCTGGGTCGCGGCCGCGACGCGGATGGTCGAGGAGAACGTCTCCAGCGTGTTCGTGGTGGAGGACGGCCGCGCTGTCGGGATCCTGACCCAGGCCGATCTGCTGAACTTCGTCATGGGCCAGGCACGCCGCCGGCCCTCCAAGGCCCGGGTCGAGGACGTCTACGTGGAGATCACCGGGCTGCGCGGCTCGGGCGACCCGGCCCTTCTCGCCGAGATCGACCACGTCGTGGCCCGAGGGCTGCGCCGGGTCGCGCGTTACGTCCAGCCGACCCTGCTGGCGCTCCATTTCGCCCCGCACTCGATGCACCGCACGAGCGACCTGACGGTCGAGGCGCGGCTCCACACGAACCAGGGGATCTTCTACGCGTCGCACACGGGCTGGAACCTGCTCGCCGGCGTGGCGGGGCTTCTCGAGGAGCTCGCCGGCCAGACCCGTCGCGTGCGGGAGAACCGGAGCCGCCGTCGGCCACGGACGGAGGCGCTCCGGGCGTCGGACGAGACCTCGAGCGGCGACCCGGATCTCGAGCGCCGGCTCCGCGTTGCGACGGGCAAGGACGAAGAGGAATCGTAGCGCCGCTCGGTGTCCAAGAAAGGAGGAACGATGATCCCCGGAGGTCCCCGCAACCAGCGCCAGATGGAGATGATGATGCGTCGCCTCGGGATGCGGACGGAAGAGGTCCCGGGCGTCGAGGAGGTCATCGTCCGGACGAAGACCCAGGAGCACGTCTTCCGCGAGCCGGAGGTGACGGTCCTCACGATCCAGGGGGTCCGCACCTACCAGGTCGTCGGGACCCCCGAGATCCGTCCCCGGTCGGCGGCGCCCCCGACGACGGGCGTCCCGTCCACGGCCGCCGCGGCCCCGGCAGGTCCGCCCGAGGAGGATATCCAGCTGGTCATGGAGCAGGCGAACGTCTCCCGCGAAGAGGCCATCGAAGCGCTCTTCCTGAGCGGCGGAGAGCCTGCGGAAGCGATCCTCAAGATCCTGAGCCGGGGCGGGTAGTGACCGTCGGGGCCGAGCGGATCGACCGGGAGTGCGTCGAGGGCTACCTCTTCGCGGCTCCGCCCCTCGAGCTATTGCTGTTCCGACGACCGCCGGCGCGGGGTCGGATCTGGGTGCCGATCAGCGGCAAGGTCGACCCGGGCGACGCCGACTTCGAATCGGCCCTCCGCCGCGAGCTGACCGAGGAGACGGGCCTCACCGCCCCCCGACGCATCCTCCCGCTCGACTGGCACGTGCCGTTCCCGGCCGACAATGGGGAGACCTGGCGCCTCCACGCCTACGCGGTCGAGGTCGACCGAGCGTTCGAACCCCGGTTGAGCGCGGAGCACGACCGGGCGGAATGGGTTTCCCCGGCGGACGCGGTCCGACGGCTCCATTTTCCCGACAACCAAGCGGCGGTCGAGCGGCTCCTCGATCGCGTCGTCCGGCCCTCCCCAAACGTTTAGCCCCCCCGCCCGCTCGTTCAGGGACCGATGGTGGATGCCGCCCTTCCTTCCCGGCCGCTCGCCGGGCCCGAGGCCCGCGTCTTCGCGACCGTCGGGCCCGAGCTCTTCGCCGCCCTCCGGACCGCTCGGCCCGAGCGGATCGTCCTCCAGGTTCCGGCCGGGCTGGTGCGCAACGCGCATGCGCTCACCGCGCAGATCCGGGACGCCGTCACGGCCCCCGTCGTGCTGGCCACGCGCCCCTGCTTTGGGGCCTGCGACTTTCCCTCGCGGGACGAGGCGCCCCGCGCGGATGTCGCGGTTGTGCTCGGGCATGCGCCGATCCCCAACGTCCCGCTCGTGCGGACCACCTTCTTCGTCGAGATGCGGGAAGCGGGAGGCGATCCCGAACGGATCGCGGCCTCGATCGCGGCCGCGCCGATCCCGCGCCGGCTCGGGCTCGTCTTCTCGGTCCAGCACCTCGGGCTGACCGGACCGCTCTCGGCCGCGCTCGCCGCCCGCGGCTTCGACGTGCGCTTCGGTCGGGGGGATCGGCGCCTGGCGTACGCCGCCCAGGCGCTCGGGTGCAACTACACGAGCGCCGAGGCCGTGGCGTCGGAGGTGGAGGCGTTCCTGTTCGTCGGCACCGGTCGCTTCCACCCGCTCGGCCTTGCCTTCGCGGTCGACCGACCCGTCTGGGCGATCGACCCCCTCCAGAACCGCCTCGAGCCGCCGATCGACCGGGCCGCCCTCATCGGTCGTCGCCTCCTCGCGGTCGCCGCGGCCCGCGACGCCCGGCGCTGGGGGATCCTCGTCTCGACGTTCGCGGGCCAGAACCGCACCCCGACCGCGCTCGCGCTCCAGGGGCGGGCCCGAGCGCACGGTCGCGACGCGGAGATGCTGCTGTTCGACCGCCTCGACCCCCGCGACCTCGAGGGACGGGACCTCGATGCATACGTCAACACCGCCTGTCCCCGCATCGCCCTCGATGACGGGCCGAACTTCCCGAAGCCGGTCCTCACCCCGCCCGAGTTCCTGATGGCGCTCGGGGAGCGGCCGCTCGAGCCGTACCGCTTCGACACCTACCACTGAGACCGCAAGCCCGAAGTCCTCGGAGCGCGCTCCGTTCTCGTATGCGCTGGGTCTCGCTCGTCCCGATCGGTCTCCTCGTCGCCGGCGCGGCGGCGATCGCGGACGCGGTCGTGCGGGGCGGCGCGAGCCTCCTCGTGGTGGTCGTCCTCCCCGTCGTCACCGGAAGCTCGGCGGAGTTCTTCCTCGGGGTCGTACTCCTCTTCGGCGGGTTCCTCTCCCTCCCGTGGTTCTTCGCGGAAGCGGGGCTCCCCCCGACCGAGCCCGTCTCGGGCGTCGCGGCTCCCTCGGCGCCGTTGGCCGGGGGCGGAGGACTGGTCCTTATCGGCCCGGTACCGATCTTCTTCGGAGGCTGGCGCACGGTCTCCCGTCGGACCCGCTGGTGGGTCGCCCTCGCCGGGGCGGTGATCCTAGGGACTCTCCTCGCCGTCGCGATCGTGACCCGCTAGCGGGCCCGACGGCGCACCTGATCGAGGAACATTCGGTGGAGCCGCAGGTCCCCCGAGAGCTCCGGGTGGAAGGTCGTGCCCCAGATGGTCCCGTGGCGGGCCCCGACGATCTCGGCGTCCCGCCAAGCGAACGGTTCGGCTCCCGGTCCCACCTCGAGGATGCGCGGGGCCCGGATGAAGACGCCGGGAAACGCCCCCCCCTTCAGCCCCTCGATCCGTACCGGCCCCTCGAACGACTCGCGTTGGGCCCCGTAGTCGTTCCGACGGACGACCAGGTCGAGCACCCCGAAGGTCGGAGGATCCCGGCCGGCGGGGCTCGGCGCGAGCGTGCGGGCCAGCAAGATCAGGCCCGCGCACGTAGCGAGCGTCGGGAGGCCCTCCTGGAGCCGGCGCGCGAGCGGCTTCCAGAGCCCGGCGCCGCGGAGCAGTCGCGCGATCGTCGTCGACTCCCCGCCCGGCAGGAAGATCGCCTCCACGCGCTCGAGCTCAGAGGGGTAGCGCACCGGTAGGAGGTCCCCCGGGGGCAGGAGGGCTCCTAGGGCGCCGAGGTGCTCCGGGATGTTCCCCTGGAGCGCAAGGACGCCGACCTTCATCCTCCGCCGCGCCGCAGCTCCTCGAGAGCCTCTTTCGCCTTGTCGAAGCGGATCTGGTGGTCTTGGAGGAGCCGGGCGACGACCCGGTCGACCTCGTCCGGCTTCGCCCCCGCGCTCGCGGCCAGGTTCCGGGCGTGGAGCTCCATATGGCCGCGTTGGATCCCTTCGGTGGCGAGAGCCCGGAGAGCCGCAAAATTCTGGGCGAGACCGACCGCCGCGAGGACCTCGCCCAGTTCCCGGGCGCCTTTCACGCCGAGGACCTTGACGTTCGCTTTGGCGGTCGGGTGGACCGCCGTGGCGCCCCCGATCAGCCCGACGGGCGCCGGGAACTCGATGGTCCCGACGAGGTTCCCGTCCTTGTCCTTCTCGTAGGTCGAGAGCGGCCGGATCACCGACGTCCCTTCCCGGGCCGTCCAGGCCGCGTAGGAGTGCGCCCCGCTTTCGATCGCGCGGAAGTCGTTGCCGGTGGCGATCACGACGCTCGAGATCCCGTTCATGATCCCCTTGTTGTGCGTCGCGCAGCGGAACGGGTCGGCGACCGCGAAGGCGTAGGCGTCAAGGATCGCGTCGACGACCTCGGCCCCGGAGGCGGTGTCGGTGTGGAGGAGCTTCGCGGGGAACGTCGCGCGGGCGCGAGCGAGCCGGTGCACCGCGAGGTTGGAGATGATCCGAAGCACGGCCTTGCCCCCGGCGAGCCGGGCGAACTCGGGCGCGAGCGCCTCGCACATCGTGTTGACGGCGTTCATCCCGCCCGCATCGCGGGCATCGACCAAGAGGTGGACCACGAGCATGAGGCCCCGCGGGGACGGAAGGAGACGGACCTCGAGGTCCTTCGCGCCGCCACCGAACTTCACGAGCACGGGGTCCTTCGCGTTCGCGGCCGCCAGTAGCTCCTCCTTCTGGTCAAGGATCCGCAGTCGCGCCGCCGCGGGGTCGGGGACATGGAGGATCTGGACCTGCCCGATCATCACCGGGGCCGTCGATTGGGCGTGGAACCCCCCGGCCGCGCGGGCGACCTTCGCGGCGTTCGAGGCCGCGGCGACCACGCTCGGCTCCTCGATCGCCATCGGAATGAGGTAGTCCTTCCCGTTGATGGTGAAGTTCGTCGCAATTCCGAGCGGGAGCGGCATCACGCCGATGACGTTCTCGATCATGCGATCGAGGACGCCGGGATCGACCCCGGGAGGGAAGTCGTAGACCCGGGCCTCCTCCTCGGAAAGGCCCGCCCACTCCCGGACGAACTCTCGTCGCTCGGCAATGCTGCGTCGATAGAATCCCGGCACCTCGGACGACTTCGGCATCTTCGCTCAGCTCTCCTCGACATCGCGGTTCTCGGCGGGAATCGGGACGGGCACGTTGGGGGGCGGTGGGGCGCGGGCGACCACGACCTTCGCGGGTCGCAAGAGCCCCCCAAAGAAGCGGTATCCCTGCTGGACGACCTCGACGACCGTGCCGGCCGGGTGCGTGGGGTCGGCGGGCGCCTCGGCGACCGCCTCGGCCTCGTCCGCGTGGAACAGGCGCCCGGCCTCGGTGACCGGGGCGACCCCTTCATGCTTGAAGAACGTCGACCACTCCCGATCGAGCAGTTCGAGGCCCTTCCGGACCGGATCTCCCGTGGGGAGGTGAGCGAGCGCCTCGCGCGCCGCGCGGAACGCCTCGAAGAGCGGCAGGAGCTCCCGTAGCATGCCCGCCCGTACCTGCCGGCTGACGCCCTCCCGCTCCCGCTCGACCCGCCGGCGGAAGTTCTCAAAGTCGGCGAGGAGGTACTTGTAGCGGGTCGCCCACTCCTCCGCGCCCGGCTCTGCCGGCTCGGGGGACGGGGGGGAGACCGGCTGCCCGGGGACCTCCTTTTCGGGATGCTCCGCCGCCCGGTCGGTCATGGGTCTCGGCGTGCTCAGGAGGCCGCCACTATAGGGCGTTGTCGGCCGCGCCGTTGGCTCGCCGCGGGTCGGTCGGGCCGTGGTCCGCGCGCCGGTCGGGGTCCGCTCCGGGGGCCGGTTTTGGGGAACGAATCCGGGGTCCGGCGACGGTCGATTTTCCTGCCCAAGCCAAGCGTTATAATGCGACCCCGGCTCGGTTAGATACGTCGGTTCCGACCGGCGATTTCCGATGGCTCAGCAGACGGTCGACACGCTCGCGTACGACGCGAGCTCCATCCAGGTCCTGGAGGGGCTGTCGGCGGTCCGGAAACGGCCCGGAATGTACATCGGATCGACCGACGCCCGCGGTCTCCACCACATGGTCACGGAGGTCGTGGACAACTCGATCGACGAGGTGCTCGCGGGGGCCTGTACCGAGATCGTCGTCACGCTTTACCCGGACGGTTCCTGCTCGGTCCAGGACAACGGCCGTGGGATCCCGATCGAGAACCATCCCAAGTACAACCGGCCCGCGCTCGAGATCGTGATGACGGTCCTGCACGCGGGCTCGAAGTTCGACCGGAACACCTACAAGGTCTCGGGAGGGCTCCACGGCGTCGGCGTGCACGTCGTGAACGCGCTCTCCGAATGGCTCGAGGTGCGCGTCTACCGGAACGGGCAGGAGTACGTCCAGCGCTACGAGCGCGGGGCACCCGTCGCGCCGGTCGAGGCCGTCGGACCGACGGACCGCACCGGGACCACGACTCGGTTCAAGCCGGACGGGACGATCCTCGAAACCGTCGTCTTCGATCGGGAGACGATCGGTCGGCGCCTCAAGGAGCTCTCCTTCCTGAACCCGGGCGTGACGATCCGCTTCCGCGACGACCGCGACGGCGCCGAGGAGACGTTCCATCACGCGGGCGGGATCACAGAGTTCGTCGAGGACCTGAACCAGGCCTCGAACGTGCTGTTCAAGCCGCCGATCTACCTCCACTCGAAGCGCGATTCGACCGATATCGAGGTCGCGATCCAGTACAACGACGGCTACAACGAGACGTCGCTCGCGTTCGTCAACAACATCAACACGGTCGATGGCGGAACGCACGTCATCGGTCTGAGGGCCGCGCTGACCCGCACGCTCAACGACTACGCCCGCAGCCGCGGCTTCATCCGCGGGGAGAAGGAGGGTCTGACGGGCGAGGACGTGCGGGAGGGGCTCACGTCGGTGCTCTCGGTCAAGGTCCTCGAGCCCCAGTTCGAGGGCCAGACGAAGGGCAAGCTCGGCAACTCCGAGGTGAAGGGCCAGGTCGAGAGCGCCGTCAATGAGAAGCTCGCCGAGTTCCTCGAAGAGCACCCCGCGACCGGCCAGTCGTTGATCGTCAAAGCGGTGCAGGCGTCGCAGGCGCGCGAGGCCGCTCGCAAGGCCCGCGAGCTGACGCGCCGCAAGGGCCTCCTCGAGGGTGGGGGACTGCCCGGGAAGCTCGCCGACTGCCATTCCCGCGACCCGGCCGAGTGCGAGCTGTTCCTCGTCGAGGGGGACAGTGCGGGCGGCACGGCAAAGCAAGGCCGCGACCGCGAGTTCCAGGCCGTCCTGCCGCTGCGCGGGAAGATCCTCAACGTCGAGAAGGCGCGGCTCGACAAGATGCTCGAGAACGAGCAGATCCGCGCGCTGATCACCGCGATCGGGATCGGGATCGGCGACGAGCAGGACATGTCGAACCTGCGGTACCACAAGATCATCCTGATGACCGATGCGGACGTCGACGGCGCGCACATCCGCACGCTCCTCCTCACGCTGTTCTACCGGAAGATGCCGGGGCTCATCGCCGACGGCCGCGTCTACATCGCCCAGGCTCCGCTCTACCGCATCCAGAAGGGGAACCGCATCCGCTACGCCTACGCCGACGAGGAACGCGACCAGGAGGTCGCCGAGCTCGGCGGGATGAAGGGCGTCACGATCCAGCGGTACAAGGGGCTCGGGGAGATGAACGCCGAGCAGCTCGCCGATACTACGATGCGCCCCGGGGCCCGCACGCTGCTCAGGGTGACGGTGGACGACGCCGTGCGAGCGAACGAGCTCTTCCAGATCCTCATGGGCGAGGAAGTCGAGCCCCGTCGCCAGTACATCCAGCAGCACGCGGTCGAGGTCACGAACCTCGACATCTAGTCCCGGCGGCCCGGGCGCTCGGGTGAGCGGACATGACCGTCCAGCTCCTCGCCGACGATCCGAACCTCCTGCTCGACCCGCTCGGCGGCCTCGTGCCACAGCTTCGATACGATCGGCCCGAGGGTGAAGACGACGCTCGTCAGCACCGAGCCGATCGACACGAACGCCATCACGGAGGCGAAGAGCTTCGCCGTGTCGCTCGTGAGCGGGAACGGCGGGCCCTGCCCCGTCGCGAGCATGCTCTCAAAATAGAACGCATCGATGAAGCCCACGTTCGCGATCCAGTGGAATCCGAGGGTCCCGATCGCGAGAACGACCCCGACCGCAAGGAGTGAGTAGACGGCGCGGCGGGCTCGCGTACGAGCGAGCGGACGCACCGGTCGACGGCGGACCGGTCCGGTCGGGGCGGGGGCGTGACCCGTGGCGGGCTCGGATTCGACCATGACCCGAGGGTACGCGAACCGTCCGGCGCCATTTAGCGCTAAGCCTGAGACCGTGTCGGCGAGCCGGCGGCGGCCGGCTCCCGGGCGAGCGGGGAAAGTAAACCCTCGGGCGTCACGAACCTCTTTTACGGCGGGGCCCGTAGCCGGTCCGATGCAGGCCCTCGAGCCCGAGGATCCGCTCCTCGTTACGAACGGCCTCTTGGTGACCCAGGACCCCCAGCGGCGGGTGCTCCGCGGCGACCTTCGGATCGAGCACGGGCGCATCACCCACGTCGGTCCGAACGCGCCCCGAGAAGGCGCGGCGGTGATCGATGGCCACGGGTTCGCGGTGGTGCCGGGGTTCGTCAACGTGCATGCGCATGTCGCCATGGCCCCCCTGCGGGGGGTCGCGGACGACCGGGACCTCGCGGGGTTCCTCGAGACCCTCTTCGCCGTCGATGCCCGCCGCACGGAGCGGGATGTCGAGGCCGGGGCGCGGGCCGGCATCGCGGAGATGCTCCTCGCGGGAACGACCTCGTTCCTGGACCTCTACTACTTCGAGGACGCGGTCGCGCGCGCGGTCGAGTCTCTCGGGATCCGGGGGTACCTTGGCTGGGCGGTGCTCGATCCGGAGCTCACGACCCAGAAAGGGGCCCCGCTCGACAACGCCCGACAGTTCATCGGGCGGTGGAAAGGGCACGAGCGGGTCACGCCGGTCGTCGCTCCCCAGGGCGTGTACGTCTGCAACCGCGAGACTTGGCTCGGCGCGCGCGAGCTCGCGGACCGCGAAGGGACGTTCTGCCACTTCCACCTCTCCGAGACCCGCCGTGAGGTCCACGAGCACGAGACGAAGACGGGAGCGCGCCCCGCGCTCTGGCTCGACCAGATCGGGTTCTTCCAAGGGGGTCGCTCGGTGGCCGCGCATGCGGTGTGGCTCACCGGCCAGGAGATCACGCTCCTCGCGCAGCGAAACGTCGGGATCGCCCACTGCCCGAGCTCCAACGCCAAGCTCGCCTCCGGCGGCGTCGCCCCGATCGTGGAGCTGCGGGCGGCGGGGGCGAGTGTCGGACTCGGCACCGACTCGGTCGCCTCCAACAACTCGCTGTCCATGCTCCGTGAGATGCACACCGCGGGCCTCTTCCACAAGAACCAGCGGTGGGATGCGAGCCTCCTCCGGGCCCAGGAGCTGCTCGACCTCGCGACGATCGAGGCGGCGCGGGTGATCGGCCGCGACGGCGAGCTCGGCTCGCTCGAGGTAGGGAAACGCGCCGACTTCTCGCTCGTGCGGCTCGACCACCCGACCCTCGTCCCGGCCCGGCCCGAGGCGATCGTCTCGCATCTCGCCTACAGTGCCTCCGACGAGGCGATCGACTCGGTCTATATCGCGGGCGAGCCGGTGGTCCGCCACCGATCGCTGGTGCGCGGGGACTGGAACAAGATCCGTCGCGAGGCCGAGGCCGCCGCCGAAGCGCTCTGGCCTCCGCGCGACGCCGCTTAGCCCGGCGGTGGGAAGGTCCCCAGCTGGCGGGCGATCGCCGCGGCCAGACCCTCGGCGAGGCGACGAGGGGAGCCGCGGATCCCGAGCTCGCGCAGGGAGGTCAACCGGTCCGTCGTGCCGTCCTCGTCGAGCCCGAACAGCCGGGTCACCGCGGTCCGGTCGACCTCGAGCGGGAGGATCCCGTGATGGAGCAGCGATGACCCCGAGAGGTGCTGGGCGGCCCCTCCCAGCACTCGTTCTCCGACCGACAGGACGTGGCCCCGGGCGCTCAGCAGGCAATAGTCGGTCGAACGCCCGAGCGGGCCCGTCCACGCGGCCGATACCCCGAGGTCGCTGAGCCATCGCACGACGCCCTCGCCGAGCCGGGGGTACGCGCGGACGAAATCCCGGCCCGCGAGGGGATGCCCCCGGGGCAGCACGATCGACCACGCCAGGTCCCCGGGCGCGTGAAGCACTCCCGTCCCTCCCGAGGAGCGCCGAACGACCGAGAGACCGGCCGCCCGCGCACGGCCGAGGTACGGCGCCGACTCCTCCACGCCGGAGCCGACGGAAACGGCGCGGTCCGCGAGGATCGCGACACGAAACGCTACGGACCCCGCCCGCAGCAGCGTGACGTCGGCCGCGGAGTTCGTGGCACAGTCCACCTCCGAGATCGCCGCGCGAACGTCCGCGGCGACCGCGTCCTCAGGTCCGCTATCTTCGTGCACCGGTTCCGGGACCACGACCCGCGGCCCCTCTAAAGGCTATGAGGATGGGTTCGCTGCATCTCGTGCTATGGCCGAGCTGTCGACGTTCTCGTTGCATCCCGGGGACCCGGCGCCGGAGTTCGCGCTGCCTGGGGTCGACGGCCGGACCTATCATCTCTCGGAGTTCGCGACCGATCCGTTTCTGCTGGTGGTCTTCTGGTGCAATCACTGCCCGTACGTGCAGGCCTGGGAAGGGCGGATGATCGCGATCGGACGGGAGTATCTCGCGAAGGGGGTCCGGACGGTCCTCATCAATCCGAACGATGCCCGCGCCTATCCCGAGGACAGCCTCGAGTCGATGGCGCGACGGGCGCAGGAGAAGCACTACCCGTTCCCGTACCTTCAAGATGAGAGCCAGGAGGTCGCGCACGCGTACGGCGCCCTCGTCACGCCCCACCCGATGCTGTTCGACGCCCACCGACGTCTCCTGTTCCAGGGAAGGATCGACAACGACCATCAGCATGCCGAGCGCGTGACCGAGCGGTACCTCGTGCGCGCCCTGGATCAGGCCCTCGCCGGTCAACCCGTGCGACCGAGCGAGGTCCCCGTGCAGGGCTGCACGGTGAAGTGGCTACCGTGATCGACGGGGGCCCCGGTCCCGCGCCGGACGACCTCGTCGTGCCTTGAGCGCCGCCCGACGGGTCTCGTAGGCCCGCGCGAGGCTTTCGTCCACCGGCGACCCGACATGGTCGCGTCGCGCGGCGATCGCGGCCTTTCCGGCCAGCGCCCGGGCGAGCTTCCCGCGTTCCGAGCGCGGCGCCGATTGGATCGAGGGATGGAGGAAGAGCAACCCGTGGCGTGGTGGCGGCGCTCGGCCCCGCAGGTGTTCGAAGAAGGCGCGCTCCGCGCCCAGGACCTGTATCGTGCTCGCGGGGAGCCGGGCCAATCGGTCGAGGCCACCGGCCGAGGCCAGCAGCCGGGCGGCGAGGTCGGGGCCGAGCAATGCGACCAGGTTGGGCGCGCGACGCGGCGCGGCGGTCGCCACCGCCTTCTCCAGCTCAGCGTGGGTGGCTTCCACCTCGCGATAGAGGTTCGCGAGGCGTTCCCGGGCGGCTCGCAGCGAGGGGTCAAGGGGGCCCAGCGCCGATTCCTCCCGAGCGAGGGCCAGCCGCACGGCCCGACCATGGTCTGACGCATCGAGATCGGGGGCGTCGCGCGCGACCCAGCTCGCGAGCCGCTCTCCCACGAGGTTCTGCACGCGGTCGAGATCCGACACGGCCCGGACCGCTTCCTCGACGTGCACGGAAGGGTCCCAGGCGGCCTCGAGCGAGCGCTCGGCCGCGGCGAGCTCGCCGGCCCGCAGGAGCGCCGGGTCCGGCGGGGACGGAAGCGACGGGATCGTGGCCGGGAGGCTCAGATCGAGGACCAGCCCGTGGGCCGCCAGGCGGCGGTCCCGCGTGCGCCATTCGGCGCTTCCCCGGTCGGTAAGCAGTTCCCGCTCCTCAGGAGTGAGCTCTCCGCCCCGACGCTGGAGCGCCCGCTCGGCGATCGTCACGACCTCCGTCGGCACGGCCGCGGTGCGCACGACGACCCCGTCCTCGATCAGGAACGTCGCATACCAGGTGGTGACCACCGCCCGCATCGGGGGCGGGAGGTCACGGAGATTAATAGGCCGCCCTCACTCGGCCGCCACGATGCCGGACGGACCGGACCTCGTGCGGAGCGAGAAACGCGGGCGAACGCTCCTCCTGACGCTCGACCATCCACCGGTGAACGTCCTTTCGCGCCGGGTGCTGGACGCCCTCGCCGCGCGGCTCGAAGAGGCCGAGGTGGACCTCGGGGTGCGGGCCGTCGTGCTTGCCAGCGCGGCGGAGAAGGCATTCGCCGCCGGGGCCGATATCCGGGAGATGGCGCCGATGGACCCGGCGGCGGCCCACGAGCACGGCGCCCTGGGCCAGGCCGTGACGCGACAGATCGAACGGCTCTCCCTGCCGGTGATCGCCGCGGTCCACGGAGTCGCCCTCGGCGGCGGCTGCGAGATCTCCCTCGCCTGCGACTTCATTCTGGCGAGCGAGGACGCGAGGTTCGGCCAGCCGGAGATCAACCTCGGGATCATGCCGGGATGGGGCGGGACTCGCCGACTCCCCCGTCGTATCGGGGCGGCCCGTGCTCGCCGCTGGATTCTCACCGGACGACCCGTGACGGCCGCCGAGGCCCATGCGCAGGGGTTGGTCGACCAGGTCGTGCCGAGGTCGGAATTGCTCCCCGCGGCACTCGCCCTCGCCACCGAGCTTGCGTCGAAGCCGCCGCTCGCGCTCGCGGCGGCGAAGTACGCGCTCCAGAACGCGATCGACCCCGAGATTGAGGCCGGGCTCGACTACGAGCTCGATCTCTGGTCCCGTCTCTTCGGGACCGCGGGCCAGAAGACCGGGATGCAAGCATTCCTCGAGAAGAAGCGCCTTGCCGAGACTGACCGGGAAGGCTGGGCAGCATCGTCCCAGGGATTCCCTTGGGCCGGCGCGCGGAGCGACGAACCCCCCAGAAAGAGGAATAAGGCGTGAGACTCGGGTCCTCACGTCCGTGCCGCGGTGGCTCAGCTGGTAGAGCGGCTCCTTGGTAAGGAGCAGGTCGAGGGTTCAAATCCCTCCCGCGGCTGGTCTCTCACTGAAGTTCCGGTCGGTTTGCTGCGCTCAGGGACGTCTCCCTGCACGGGTCCCCCATCCGCCGCGACCCCGGCCCCCTCGCGGTCCCACCATCAAGGGCGATGGTGTGAACCCGGACGCGGCCGGAGCCGCGGCGCGGCCGACCCTAGGCGTCCTTACTGTCCTGACTCTATGGACGGAGGGAAGATGGAGGATGGACCCTGTAACCTGCTCGATAGCGGGCCATGCGGGGAAATACCAGGGGCGCAACCGCGCCGGGATTCGCTTTTCCGAAGCAGCAGAACCTTTCGACCGATGTCGGCTTCGGTACGGAATCGATGTCGATCCGAGCCTACTCGGGGATGCGGATTCTCTTCGGAGCCGTGTTCCTGCTCGATGGCATGCTCAAGTGGATCCTCTTCCAGCAGGGCACGATGCAGGCCACGGTCCAGAGCTTCGGCTACGACGCGCTCAGCAACAACTGGGTCGTGTTCGGTACCCTCGTCGCCCTGGGAGAGACGATGGGCGGCTTGGCCCTCATCGTCGGACTCTTCCAGCGACCCGCAGCGATCTGGAGCGCCACGATCATGTTCTCCATTTGGGTCGCCGGCGGATTCGGCGGCGCGTACGTCCTGGGAACGGGCTGGTCGTTCGTCGGGTACACGGACCCCGGAGGGGACCTCATGCTGGCCTTCGCGTTCCTCGTGCTGATCTTCTCTCCCTATGCGTACAGCCTTGCATCCCGACTGAAGCTGCGCGACCGCTGGAGCGGCTCCTCGATCGGAGCGAAGCTGCTGCGCTTCTTGGTGACCTAAGTCGACCCAGGCCCACCGTAACACCGGAGGACCCCGCTCAGGGACTTCGGGGGCTGGAGGGAGTGCGACGAGCCGGAGCGTCAGCTCCGGACGCGCGGATCCCTCCGGTCAGAGCCAGCCCAACGAAGGCGAGCAGTCCGTGAGGCCATGCCACCCGCGACCTTAGGCCCCGGGGCGCCCCTCCCACGGCCCCGCGCCCGTCGCTCGGCCCGGCGGTGAGTCTCACCCCGGCCGGCGCGGGACGGCGAATGGCGCCGTCGTACTCCGGCTCAGGTCGCGGTGCTATGCGACGTAGGTCAGCCAAGCGTTGTACGCCGGGTTGCGACCGTGGATGGCATCCTCGTACCGTTGCTGGAGCCGCTTGACGATGGGGTAGCTTCCGTTGCCGATCAGCCGTCCATCGACCTCCCGGATCGGCGTGATCCCCGCGGCCGTGCCGGTGTAGAACAGTTCGTCCGCGGTGAACAGCTCCTCTCGAGTGAAGTCGGTGCGCTGGAACCGGATTCCCTCGTGCGCCACGAACTGGATGACCGTGTCCCGGGTGATGCCGCGCAGGATTCCCGAGCTCGCCGGCGGGGTGCTGACGATCCCGTTCTTCACTCGGAAGACGTTCTCCCCCGGCCCCTCGGCGACCATGCCGGCCGAATTCAGGAGGATCGCCTCGTCGTAGCCGCCCACCACCGCCTCCATCTTGGCGAGCGCGCTGTTCGCGTAGTTCGCGGCCGACTTCGATTGCGGAGGCAACGACCGCGAGTCCATTCGGACCCAGCTCGAGACCGTGGCGCGCACGCCGCGCTCGACCCCCTCCGCCCCAAGATAGGCGGGCCACTCCCACTCGCCGACCGCGACCTGCACCGGGCTCTTGGTCGGGTCGAGCCCCATCTCGCCATAGCCCGAGAAGGCGATCGGGCGAATGTACGCCGTCGGGATCTCGTTCGCCCGAACGAGATCGACACATGCTTTCGCAAGGTCCGGTCCCGAGTAGGGGAGCTTCATCCGATAGATCTTCGCGCTGCTCAGGAACCGGTCGATGTGCTCCGAGAGTCGGAAGATCGCCGGACCGCGGGGCGTGTCGTGGGTTCGGATGCCTTCGAACACGGCATAGGCGTAGTGAAGCCCGTGCGTCAGGACGTGGACCTGGGCCGCGTCCCAGTCGACGAGCTTTCCGTCGAACCAGATTTTCTTGAGCGCGCGTATGCCCACCATGTCTACCCACACACCGAGAGTAACGAGAGGCGCGCCGCTGTTTAAGGAGTTGTCAACTGTGGCTGACCCCCGATTCATCAACTTTCCTCGGGCTCGTTCACGCGGGGATGTTATGATTGAGATCCGGTTCCACGGCCGCGGCGGCCAGGGGGCGGTCGTGGCCTCGGAACTGCTCGCCCAGGCGGCGTTCCTTGACGGGAAGCAGCCCCAGAGCTTCCCGTTCTTCGGCGTGGAACGGCGCGGGGCTCCGGTCACCGCCTACTGCCGGGTCGACGATCGGCCGGTGGGGTTGCGGACCTCGATCACCGCCCCCGACGCCGTCGTCGTCCTCGACCCGGGACTCCTCGCGACGGAACCGGTCGCCGACGGCCTGAAGCCGAACGGTATTCTCCTCGTCAATTCCCCGCGTCCGCCACAGGCGTTGATCGCGCCCGCCGGAGTTCGGCGGGCGAGCGTGGACGCGACCCGGATCGCGCTCGCGCACAATCTCGGGACCCCGATGCTCCCCATCGTCAACACGGCCGTGCTCGGTGCCCTCGCGCGGGCGACGGGAGTGGTCTCCCTCGAGGGCCTGACCCGGGCGGTGGGGCAGTTCGTCCCTGCTCGACCGGAGGAAAATCGACTCGCGGCCCGGGACGGGTATCTCGGCGTTACCGTGCTCCCGGGGGACGCCTCGGCTCCCGCGCCGCCGCCCCGTGCCCGCCCTCCGCCCCTCGTGCTGCCCGAGGGCCCGATCGCTTCCGTCTCCAGCGAGACCCTCCACACCGCGGCGTGGCGGACGTTCACGCCGGTGATCCACCTCGACCGCTGCACGAAGTGCAACTTCTGCTGGAAGTTCTGCCCCGACGACGCCATCGAGTTCGACGCGAAGGGCTACCCTCAGATCCGGCTCGCCTACTGCAAGGGGTGCGGGATCTGTGCGGCCGAGTGTCCGCCGAAGACGATCGAGATGGTGGCGGAGGCCTGACGGGGGAGGTCATGACCGCAAAGGTGCTTTCGGGAAATTACGCGCAGTCGTACGCCGCTCTCCTCGCGCGGGCGCAGGTCGTCTCGGCGTACCCGATCACGCCGCAGACCTCGATCGTCGAGAAGATCGCGGACTTCGTCGCCAGCGGAGAACTCCACGCGCAGTACGTCAAGGTCGAGAGCGAGCACTCGGCGTTGCAGGTCGTGATCAGCGCCGCGGCGCTCGGCGCGCGGACGTACACGGCGACGTCGAGCCAGGGCCTGTTGCTGATGCACGAACTGCTTCACTGGGCCTCGGGAATGCGCGCTCCGATCGTGATGGGGGTGATCAACCGCGCGGTGGCCCCCCCGTGGAACATCGGCGCCGATCACACCGACACGATGAGCCAGCGGGACACCGGCTGGATCCAGTTCTACGCGGAGAGCAACCAGGAGGTCCTCGATACGGTGCTCCAGGCGTATCGGCTCGCCGAGCACCCGGACGTCCGGCTTCCCGCGATGGTCACGGAGGACGCGTTCTATCTCTCGCACACGGTCGAACCGGTCGACGTGCCCGACCCGGCGGTGGTCGACCGCTTCCTGCCGCCGCGCGAGCCCCATGCGGTGCTCGTGCCGGGCGAGGCGACCCGTCTCGGCTCGTTCACGGGCCCCGAGCACTACGTCGACTTCCGCCATCAGATCGGCGAGGCGATGGCCCGGGTGCCGAAGGTCCTCGAGACGGTGGAAACGGAGTTCGAGCGCGCCGTCGGCCGCTCCCACGGCGGAGCGCTCCCGACCTACCGGATCGACGACGCCGACGCGGTCCTGATCACGATGGGCACTTCGACCACCACCGCCCGATCCGTCGTCGACGAGCTCCGGGCCAGCGGCCGCCGGGTCGGGCTCGCGAAGCTGCGGTTGTTCCGGCCGTTCCCTGATGAGGAGCTGCGTCGTCTCGCCCGGGGGGTCGACCGGATCGGGGTCGTCGACCGCTCCTACACGTTCGGGCCGATGGGTCCCGCGGCCACGGAGGTGAGCGCGGCGCTCTACACGGCGCGGCACCGGCCCGAGGTCACGAGCTTCCTCGCCGGCATCGGGGGGCGAGACGTGACCCCGGGTGAGGTCCGGCGGATGTTCGAGACCCTGCTCTCGGGGGCCCCCGCCACGGTCCATTGGGAAGACCTCGAAGACGAGGGGGTGACACGGATCCATGGCTAAGCTCACGATCCCGGCCCAGGAGCTGATGTACGGCGGCCACGCGGCCTGCCCGGGCTGCGGCCCCGCGCTCGCGATGCGCCTCCTCCTGAAGGGGCTCGGGCCGCGGACGCTGGTCTCGATCCCCGCCTGCTGCTGGACGGTGATCGCGACGCCCTACCCGACCACCGCCCTCAAGGTCGCCGTGCTCGACAATGCGATCGAATCGACCGGGGCGTCGATCTCGGGCCTGCGGGCCGCTGCCGATGCGCTCGGCCTCGACAAGGTCAACATCGTCGGCTTTGCCGGCGACGGCGGGACGGCGGATATCGGCCTCCAGGCGCTCAGCGGGATGCTCGAGCGACGGACCGACGCGATCTACGTCATGTACGACAACGAGGCGTACATGAACACCGGGATCCAGCGCAGCGGGGCGACCCCGTGGGGCGCGTGGACGACGACCACGCCGGTCGCCGGAGATCTTCGCGGCAAGCCCGAGCCGAAGAAGGACGTCATGGGCATCGTCCTCGCCCACCGACCCGCGTACGCGGCCACCCTCAATCCCGCGTTCCCGGAGGATTTCAATCAGAAGGTCGAGAAGGCCCGCGATATCGTGGGCCCCCGTTTCTTCCACATCTTCACGCCGTGCCCTCCGGGCTGGAAGTTCGACTCGGCGCAGACCATCGCCCTGGGTCGCCTCGCGACCGACACGGGCGTCTTCCCGCTCTACGAGGTCGTCGAGGGCCGGCTGCGGATCACCCGGAAGACGGGGCAGCTCAAGCCCGTCGCGGAGTACCTCTCGGCCCAGGGCCGCTTCCGTCACCTCACCCCGGATGACGTGACCCTCATCCAGGCCCAGGTCCGATCCGACTGGGAACGGCTGCAGAAGCGAGAACGCGAGGATCTGAGCCTCGCGCACTGAGCCCGCGGCCCGGCGCCGGCGATTTTCGGGAGAACGGCCTATATAGGGCCTCCTCCTCCCTCGCCCCGCAGCGGGGTAGGGTAGTCAGGAAAACGACCGACGAGGTCGGCCGTCCTGAAATCCCGACGGGCTCATAACCCGTAGATCCATGGTTCAAATCCATGCCCCGCTAGGTGTATTCTTAGCGGAGCGGCCGCGCTCTTCCCTCCTCCATTCGGCTCCGCCCGGCGCCGAATGGCCGAGGCCCGGCGATCCCTCCCCCGTCCCTTCGCCTCGGGCCCGGAGGATCCGTGGTCCGGGCGATACCGCGTCCGGGACTTCTCCTCTCTCCCTCCCGGAATCCTATCCCCACTTGGACCCCGTTCGCCATCGGGAAGAGGGGTAAGTCGCTATCTTCCGCGGAGGAGTCCGGAGACCGTGCGGGTCGAACGGATCGACTGGAAGCTCGACGTGCGGTACCGGGAACGTACGTTCCACGGAACGGTCCGGCTGGAGCTGGACGGGGTGGCCGACCCCCTGACGATCGATTGCGACCATCTGACGGTCGAGTTCGTCGAACTGGACGGACGGCGGGTGGCGTACCGCGAAGAGACGGCGAAGGGCGCGCTCGAGATCGACGGCGTGAGCCCGGGGGGGCACCGGCTTGAGATCGCCTATCACGGAGTGGTCGACCCTTCCTCGCTCGTCGGGTTCTACCAGTCTCCCGCGGGCCCGAGCTATGTGCTCACGACGATGCTCTTTCCGACCGGCGCGCGACGGCTCCTCCCCACGTTCGAGCATCCGACTGTCAAAACGGTTTACCATCTCACACTGACCGTCGACGCGGAGGCCCGCGTGATCTTCAACACGCCGGCCCGGTCCGAGCGGACGGTCGACGGGCGGCGGGTACTCGTGTTCGAGCCGACCCCGCCCATGTCCGCCTACCTCCTGTATCTCGGCCTCGGGCCGTTCGATACGATCACCCTGCCGGGCGACCGCTGGTCGGTCACGGTCGCGACGTCGCCGGGCCGCGCGGCCGCCGGGCGATACTGTGCCGAGCGAGCGGTCGAGATCCTGGCCGCGTACGAGGAGTACTACGGAGTGCCGTACCCCCTTTCGAAGCTCGACCTGGTCGCGCTCGAGAACTTCTGGGCCGGTGCGATGGAGAACTGGGGGGCGATCGCGTTCCGGGAGACCGCGGTGCTGGTCGATCCGACGACGAGCGCCCTGAGCCGACGGGGCGTTCTCCAGACCCTCGCGCACGAGATCGCCCACCAGTGGTTCGGGAATCTGGTCACGGCCGCCTGGTGGGACGATTTCTGGCTCAACGAGGCGTTTGCGACGTTCGTCGGGTACCGCCTGGTCTCCCACCAATATCCCTCGGAGGATTCCTGGTCGTCGTTCCTGAACCGCTGGGTGCGTCCGGCGCTGGACATGGACGCCCTCGACTCCACCCATCCGATCCACGTACCGATCGATAGCCCCGAGGCCTTGGGAGAGATCGCCGACGAGATCACCTACGGTAAGGGCGCGGTCGTGCTTCGGATGATCGAATCCTACCTCGGGGAGGAGACGTTCCGAAAGGGAATCTCGCACTATCTCACCCGGCACCAGTACGCCAACGCGTCGGCCGCGGACCTCTGGACGGCGCTGGACCAGGTCTCGGGTCGACCGGTCTCCCACATTATGTCGGAGTGGCTGACCCGACCGGGCTTCCCGGTCGTCCACGCTCGCTGGTCGCGCGGACAGCTCTCGCTCTCCCAGGAACGCTTCCGCGCGGACGGGGCGCCCGCGCCCGCGGTCTGGCCGATCCCGCTTCGACTGCGGACCCCCGAAGGGGACTTCGAGACGCTCTGGGAAGGGCCGGCGGTCTCCCGTCCCCTCGCTTCGCCGCGGGGCCTCAGGATCGATCCGGGCCGCACGACGATGTGCCGGATCGACCTGGATGCGGGCCTCTTCGAATCGGTCCTCTCCGAGCTTCCCTCCCTCGACCCCATTGACCAGTGGGGGCTCATCACCGATACCCACGCATTCCTCTACGCGGGCCTCCTACCCCTCGAGCGGTTCCTTTCGCTCGCTCGGGCTGCCGGGGAGTTGCGCGGCGCCCTGCCCGTCCGTACGATGGCCGGGGCCCTGGATAACCTGCTGGTCCCGCTGTACGAGGTGGCGTCGTTCCGCGAGGGAGCCCGTGCGTTCCTCCGGACCCAGCTCGAGGCGATCGGCCTCGACCCCCGCGCCCGCGAGCCCGAGGACGCCCGGGTGCTGCGGGAGCTTCTGGCCGAGACGCGGGCGCGGGTGGACCCCGAGTTCGCCCGGACGCTCGCGACACGTTTTGCCGAGTTCGACGCGCTTCCGGCCGAGCTGCGGGGTCCTGTGGCCCTGGCCTATGCGCTCGACCACCGCGCCGGCGCGTTCGACCCCCTGCTCGGACGGCTGCGGGCCGCCGACCATGATGCGGAGCGACTGCAGATGGTCGTCGGCCTCGCCGCGCTGCCCGATGCCGCGGTGGCCCGGAAGGTCCTCGGGCTGATCCCCAGTCCGGGGGTGACGCCCTCTCGCGCGCGGGAACTCCTCCTCGAGATGGCCTCGAATCCGGCCGCCCGACCCGAGTTGTTCGCGTGGATCCAGGAGCAGGGTCCTCAGCTCTCCCGGCTGTGGGCCGGTACCCCGCTCTTGAGCGACTTCTTGAGGCGGGGCCTCCGGTCGCTCGGGATCGACAACCCCGACCGGGTCGAGCGGTACTTCCTCGAGCACCGACCGCCCGAAGCCCAGAACGCCGTGCTTCAGGGACTCGAGTCGTTGCGGCTCGCGACGCGGCTCCGCCAGAACGCCACCCGCGAGGCAGGGGGTCCTTCCGACCCACTTCCCGGCGCCTTAAGCTAGCGACATCGGCGCCGTTCTCTTGGTCTGGCGGCGGACCACCGAACCCCCGGTGCCTCGTTCCGGCTTCCTTCCACCGGGATTCTGCCTGGAGGTACGGGCAATAGGTTGCTGGGATTGCGCCTACGGATTCGGGGCTTGCGCCAAAAGTGAGGTGATAGGGGGGGCAGTTGGCCCCGTCCGATGGCAATGCCGGATCGCCCGGAAGCACTTCGCGGGGGGCTTGTGCCTCCGGGCGCTGGGACCGGGCCGATCACCCCGGTCACCTATGCGAGCGCCCCTCCGAATCATCCCGAGGTGCGCGGGCTGTTCTACGGGCTCTTCATCGCCTACTACGCGGCGCTCGTGGGGGGCATGGGCTACTTCGTCATCCAGTGGAGCCACCCGGCCTCGGTCGCGCTCTTCGGCGTCCTCGCGGCCTTGTTCGTGGGGAGCGCGTACGGCCTGGCCCGGCAGACGGTGGCCCTCGTGTACCGACGCGGAGAGCTCCCCGCCCTCGCCTCGCTCTCGCGACACGCGAAGGTCGCGGTCCTCTACACGACAATGAACGACGTGGTGCCCGAGTGCCTTCGGGCGATCCACCAGAGCTACCCGATCGACGTCTTCGTCCTCGATGATTCGAGCGACCCGGCCGCCCGTGCGACCGTCGACGCGATCTCCCAGGAACGGGGCTATACGGTCGTGCGACGGAGCGCCCGCCGCGGCTTCAAGGCGGGGGCGATCAACGACTGGTTCCGGGAGCACGGCGCGAGGTACGACTACTTCGTCCTGCTCGATGCCGACTCGTTCCTCCCGGCCGACTGGGTCGGGGAGGCGTTGAAGTACGCCGATCACCCCGGCAACGCGCGGGTCGCGATCTTCCAGGGAATGATCAACATCTGGAACTTCGACACTCGGTTCGTGCAGACCCTGGCCCCGATGACCCGCGTCGGCCAGTACGTCTGGGAATCCCACCTCGCGAACGCGCTCGACGCGGTCTTCTGCTACGGCCACAACGTCCTGATCCGGACGAGCGCCGTCGCGGAGCTCGGCGGCTTTGTCGAAGGGTACGTCTCCGAGGACTTCGCGACCGCCGTGGCGCTCGCCGACCGGGACTGGCACTCGCGGTTCGTCCCCCTCCACACCTACGAGGCGATGCCCGAGAACGTTCGGGGGTTCATCAAGCGGCAGAACAAGTGGACCCGGGGGGCGATGGAGTTCGTCGGGTTCTCGCGCCGCTCCCACATCGGGCCGGCGCGCAAGTTCCACCTATGGCAGACCCCGTGGGCCCACTTCACCAACCTCATCCTCCCCCTTGGGATGCTCCTCACCGTCTACGGCTTCGCGTCGACCCCGGCGGCCGCCCTCGCCTTCCTCGGGCGCTTTGCCACCAACCCCGCCGGCACGTTCTGGTCGATCCCGCTGCTCCGCTACCTCTTCCTGGTCGGCCTCCTCGCCTCGGTCCCGACGATCATCATCTACCTGAAGTGCGGCATCGGCTGGGGCACGTACTGGCGCCACCGGTGGCTCAGCGCGGCCGTGAGCGCCATCTCGCTCCCGTACGAGGCGATCAGCATCGTGGCCTACCTCCGGCGGAAGATCCGGCAGGTCCCCGTGACACCGAAGAGCGAGGCCCCGCTCCATCTCCGCGAGGTGATCCGGATCGCCCGTTACTCGCTGGTCCTCGAGGGCGTCCTGCTCATCGGCTCGGTCCTGGTCAACCCCCTCGCCTCCGTCTTCAACGCGCTCTGGCTCGTGCCAATGATCTTCGCCCCGATCGTGATCGTCCGGTTCTCCGGTGCGCCGCGGCCGGAGGAGGGACCGCTGTCCGTTCCGATCGGCGCGGAAGAAGTGCCGACGCACGAGGCCCGCGAGTTCGCGGTCCACGCCTCACTGTCCCGGATCCGGTCCACCGGTCAGCTGCCCCGGGCTTGGGCGGTCTAGCCCTGGCCGCCGACCCGCGCCCGAATCGGCGGGGGAGAAACGGGTCGTCGAGCGGCCTACTTCGACTTCGTCGTTCGGCGACGGGGGGACCGCTTGGCGGCGGGGGGCTCGCTCGCGGACTCCTCCGGGGCGGCGGGCGGGGTCGGCCGCGCCGGCGCTACCGGCTCCGAAGGAGGTGCGCGCGGCGGCTCGGGAGCCACCGAGGAGGTCTCAGGTTCCGGGGGCGCCGGGGGGTCGGCCTTCGGAGGTGAGGAAGGTGGGACGGGGGGGGCGGGCGCCGTCGTAGGGGTCGGAGCGTTCGAGCCCGCCGGGGGGGCCGCGGGGGCTACCGGTGGCGGGGGCGCGGAAGTAGCGGCCGGGGCGGGCGCGCTCGGGGGCGCCGCCGTCCCGCCGTGGTGGGACGGTGAAGGACGCGCCGGGATCGGAACGAACTCCCCGGGGCGCCAGGTGTGGGGCATCTTGAGTATCGCCGGGTCCTTCAGGAACAGGTCGGCGTGGCCGCAGGCCCGGCAGATCCGCGTCCCTAGGGCGAGCTCGCCCCGCGAGCGGATCGAAAGCGAGCCGCCCCCGATCGTGCCGGTCTTGAGGTCGTTCACCCAGACGAAATCACCGGCGCCGCAGTTCGTACATACGGGAGGCACGGACGCACCCTTCGAAGAATGGAGGTGGCCCCCTGATAAAAATGATTGTGCGGCCCTGTTCGCTCTCGGGCGCCGCCGAGCACGGCACATACCCCCGCACCGGTGGGCCGGAATCTCGGGGAAGAGGTCGAAGGATCGCCCCGCGGAATGCGAGGCCGGGCCGCAATCCCCATGTAGCGGGCACACGATACGAGGGACGATGGTCGAAGAGCGCTTCCGGCGGATCGCAGTCTCGATCGATGGCTCTTCGAACGCGGCGATCGCCCTCGACTATGCGATCGACCTGGCCCGCCGCTATAACAGCGACCTCGTGGTCCTTTCGGTCGCGCCGCTCTCGCCGGTCTACGTCACCGCGGCCGAGCCCTACGTGCCGAGCACCGTGCCCGAGAGCGAGCTCGCGCACTACCGGGAGATCGTGGACGCCGCCGTGCGCCGCGCCGAGTCGGCCGGTGTAACGCGCGTGACGGGGCTCTGCGACGAAGGGGTGGTCGTGGATGAGATTCTGGCGCATCTCGAGCAGAACCCGACGGACCTTCTGGTCGTCGGGTCACGGGGTCTATCGGCAGCGCGCCGGTTGCTGCTCGGCAGCGTCTCGAGCGCGATGGTGAACCACGCACCGTGCCCGGTGCTCGTCGTACGCCCCGCGGCTACGAAGCCGTCGTCAGCCCCGCCACAATGACCCGGGTCGGCACCGGGAGCTTGTGGGAGGCTTTGCGCAGCGCTTCGCGGGCGTCCGCCAGGTGGGCTTCGGTCGTATAGACCGTGAGCAACGCCGTCCCGATCGCCGCGCGCACCGCGTGACCGACCGGCTTTCCGAAGGCGCGGCGCATGCCGTCCGAGATACGGTCGGCGCCGGCCCCCATGGCCATCTTGTGCTCGCGGAGGATCTGGTGCGGGTACCGTCGGACCTTCAGGCGGAACTGGTTCGGCGCGGTCTTCTCAAGGACCCGCACCGCACTGACCCGGGCCGCCTCGAGGGCGATGTCCCGGACCTGGGCCGCCTCCTCGGTATCGAGGGTGAGGCTCAGCGGGAACTCCTCGTGGAGGTTCCCCGTGTCGAACTGCGTGATGCGGCAGTTCGGAACACCGCCCATGTACTCGCGGCGGGTGTAGACCTGCCCTTCGACCTTGCGGTACATGCGGGCCGGCTTGCGCGTCATGGGCGCCGCCGAGACGGCCCTCCCTCTAAAAGCGTTGCGCCCGGGAGCGGGGGGGCGGTGAGTCGGACCGCTAGCCGGTGACGGGCCGCCGACGCGCCCCTCTCGGGTCCGTGCTCATCTCGACGGTCGATATCCCCACCGCCTCGAGCCAGTCGATCAGCCTTCTCCGGTGCGCCGGGGAGCGAGGGAGCGCGACGAAGCTCTCGCCGAACATCGCCTGGAACGCCTGGGCGCCGTGGCGTCGCGCCGACCGGAGCACCGCCCGGAGATGGGGCGAAGCCAGTCCGATCCGGTCGGTGAACCGCTCGCCGGCGGCAAACAGTTCCTCCGGTGCACTGCGCGGTCCGAGGTCCGCCCAAACCGCCCGGGCCCGCTCGATGCGCCGCAGCCACCGGGGGCTCCCCAAGATCGACGGGGAAGGGATCGGGTCCCCCACGACCCCGATCAGGATCGTTGGGCGGAACGACGCGTGGAGCACCTCGCCCCACGGGGGAAGCCCGGCCCGCCGGCGCAGCTCGTAGCCGCCCCCGAGGATCGCAGCGACGCCCCCGAGGCCGCCGCCCCCGAAGAGGTCGGCGAGGTGAGCGGTCGCGAGTAACTGACCCCGCGGTATCCGGAACAGCGCGCCGACGGCGAGGGCGGTGGCGGTCGCCCCGGCCGCGCTCGTGCCGAATCCCTGGCCGACCGGGAGCGCGTGCGTGAGGTGCAGGTCGAGCCGGCCCGAGCGTTCCCCGAGAAGCCGCCGCGCCACCTCGGTCGAGATCGGCAAGGGACGTGCGAGATCGCTCGTCACCCTCAGCCGGCGGGGCCCGCCCAACCGGTACTGGGCTCGGGCGCGCACTCCGAGCTCCAGGACGAGCCCAGCGCCCTCGGAGCCACGGGCTCGCGGGTCGCGGGCCTCGGCGTGGGGACAGAACACCGCGGTCACGTGACCGGGAGCGAACGCCTCCGCCGTTGCCGCCGCGTCCCCCATCGGCCGCCTCGACCGGGGTTCTAAGAACGACTACTTATAAGCGGCCATGTTCTAAGAATCTCGTCAGTCGCCGGGAACGGCGGTTCAGACCACCATGAGCGACCCGGAAGCTCCCGCGGCGCCCCACGACGCCTTCGACCGAGTGAACTTCCTCGAGCTGAGGAACACCCAGCTCGCGGAGGCGATCAAGCGGGTCGAGAGCGAACGCCACTACATGGAGGCCGAGATCCTCCGCCTCCAGCGGGAGGTCAAGCGGCTCAAGACCGAGCTCGACCGCCTGCGCTATCCGCCGCTCATCGTCGGGAGCGTCCGGGACGTGCTCACGGACGGGCGCGTCATCGTCAAGTCGTCGACCGGGCCCGACTTTGTCGTCAATTCCGCCGAGACCGTCGAGCACGGGAAGCTCACGGTCGGGAGCCGGGTCGCGCTCAACAAGCAGACCCTCGCGGTGATGGGCGTGCTGCCGGCCTCGCTCGACCCGCTCGTGACCGCGAGCGAGATCGTCGACAAGCCGAGCGTCACCTACACGGACATCGGCGGGCTCACCGAGCAGATCCGGGAGATCCGGGAGGCCGTCGAGTACCCCCTGCTCCGGTCGGAGCTCTACAAGAAGGTCGGCGTCGACCCGCCGAAGGGCGTCCTGCTCATCGGCTCGCCCGGGACGGGGAAGACGATGATCGCGAAGGCCGTGGCGCACCACACGAACGCGACGTTCGTCCGACTCGTGGGGAGCGAGCTCGTCCAGAAGTACATCGGCGAGGGCGCCCGCCTCGTCCGCGAGCTGTTCCAGCTCGCCCGCGAGAAGGCCCCGACGATCATCTTCATCGACGAGGTCGACTCGATCGGCGCGAAGCGGCTGGAGGTCGCGACCAGCGGCGACCGCGAGGTCCAGCGGACGCTCATGCAGCTGCTCGCGGAGATGGACGGCTTCGAGCCGCTCTCGAACGTCAAGATCATCGCCGCCACGAACCGACCGGACATCCTGGACGACGCCCTCCTGCGGCCCGGTCGCTTTGACCGGATCATCGAGATCCCCGTGCCGACCTACCAGGGCCGCGCGGAGATCTTCCGCATCCACAGCCGCGGCATGGCGATCCGCGAGACGGTCGATTTCGAGGCGCTCGCGAGCCGCTGCGAGGGCGCGACCGGGGCCGACATCCGTGCGATCTGCACGGAGGCCGGCATGTGGGCGATCCGCGAAGAGCGCGACAGCGTGACCAGCGCCGACTTCGACCGGGCGATCGAGAAGGTCGTCGGCGAGGAAGAGCTCCGCAAGGAGTCGGTCACGATGTTCGCCTGAGGAGCCGCCGCGCGGGCGCCGCCTCTGACGGTCGTCGCGATGGGTCGGTACGCCGCTCGTCAGCCGTTCGCGGGAAGCAGCCGGGCCCGACCCAGGAACCGCGGGCCGGCCGGGACGTCCAGGTCCAGCAGGTATGCCCAGGCCCCGGGCGCGAACACCACGTCCCGGTCCAGGCTCACCCGCGTCGTCGTCGGCGTCAGTTCTTCGAGAAGGGCCGGGACCGCCTGCAGATCGAGCGAGAGGTGCAGCTGGGCCCCGGGCCCGGCATCCCCCCGATAGTACCGGCACCGCTCGAGCGGGCCGAAGGAGAGCGATCGACCCGTGGCGAGGGTGCCCTCCGGTGCGAGCACCTGCCCGCGGGAGAGCTCGTCCGCCTCGATGCCGCGCAGCGCGACGCCGACCCGCTCGCCGCTCATCGCCTCCTTCCGGTCTATGTCGTGCACCTGGATCGATCGGATCTCGACCTCCTTCGGGGTCGGGTACAATCGGAGGCGCTCGTGCGCCTTGAGCGTCCCCTGCCGGACGACGCCCAGGGCGACAGCGCCGACGCCTTTGACCGGGAACGAGTGGTCGATCGGGACGCGGACGGGTCCTTCCCGGGTGGGGGCCGTCCATGACTCGACGAGCTCACGAAGGTGAGGCAGGTCGAGGGCGACGCGCGGGGCCCCGGCGAGCCGGCCGCCCTTGAACGCCCGCGCCACCTCGGCCTCGCCGACGTTCGGACCCAGGACGACCGTGGTGTCGATGTCGACGAGCTCGAGGACGGCGATCGTTTCCGCGACCGAACGGGTGAGCTCGGCCACGATGAGAAGGCAGCGGTCGGCCATCGCGAGCGCGGTGAGGAGCGGGGGGATCTTCTCGGGGAACTGGGTCGGCTCGACCACCGTGATCGCGTGCTCGTCGTGGGCGGTGTTGAAGAGCGTCAGATCGGAGCTGGTCCCCTTCTTCCCGAGCTCCTTCGCGAGGTCGACGGCCCCGACGACCGCCACGGTGACGCTCGTCGTCATGCGTTCTTTCGTCCTCCCTTCGGGGCCGTCGCGTGCAGCGCGATCGACCCCTCGGCGACGTCGACCTTCACCTCGCTCCCGTCCGGGATCCGCCCGGCCAGGATCTCCGTGGTGAGGGGGTCGACCACGAGCCGCTGGATCGTCCGCTTGAGGGGCCGGGCACCGAACTCGGGGTCAAAGCCGTTCTGGGCGAGCAGCGATCGGGCGGCGTCGGAGATCTTGAAGCGGATGCGTCGATCGGCGAGCCGGGATTCGACCTGGGCGATCTGGAGGTCGACGATGGTGGCGATCTCCTTCTCGCCCAGCGCGTGGAAGAGCACGACCTCATCGAGCCGGTTGAGGAACTCCGGGCGGAAATGGGACCGGAGCACCGGCTCGATGCGGCGGCGCCGCTCCTCGTCCGAGGTCGCGCCCTCGAGGAGGTCGGAGCCGAGGTTGCTGGTCAGGATCACGAGCGTGTTCCGGAAGTCGACCGTTCGGCCCTGTCCGTCGGTCAGGCGACCGTCGTCCATCAGCTGCAGGAGTACGTTGACGACGTCCGCGTGGGCCTTCTCGACCTCGTCGAACAGGATGACCGTGTAGGGGTGGGTGCGCACCGCCTCGGTCAGCTGGCCCCCTTCCTCGTGCCCCACGTAGCCCGGGGGGGCGCCGATGAGCCGGGCGACCGTGTGCTTCTCCATGTACTCGCTCATGTCGATCCGCACGAGCGCCTTCTCGGAGTGGAAGAGGAAGGTCGCGAGCGCCTTGGCGAGCTCGGTCTTGCCGACGCCCGTGGGTCCGAGGAATAGGAACGATCCCATGGGCCGGTTCGGGTCCCCGAGGCCGGAGCGGGAGCGCCGCACCGCCTTCGAGACCGCCGCGATCGCCTCGTCCTGACCGACGACCCGCGCCCGGAGCGCCTCCTCCATGTGGAGAAGACGCTGCGTCTCCCCTTCGAGCATCCGGCTCACCGGCACGCCGCTCCACTTGGCGACGACAAGGGCGACATCCTCGTCGCTCACCTCTTCGCGCAGGAGGGGGGTCGTCGGGGCTGCTTCGGTGGCCCGGGTCAGGGATTCGACCTTCTTCTGGAGCTCGGGGATCGTTCCGTAGCGCAGCCGGGCGGTGGCCTCGAGGTCGCCCGCCCGCTCGGCCCGCTCCTCGTCGGCCTTCGCGCGATCGAGCTCGGCGCGCAGCGCCCGGAGCCGCTCCACCTGCTCCTTCTCCTGCTTCCAGCGGGCCTGGAGCGCCGTCTCCCGCTCCTTCAGCCCGGCGAGCTCGCGCTCGAGCGACTTCAGCCGCTCCCGGCTCGCCGGGTCCTTCTCTCGCTGGAGCGCGGTTCGCTCGATCTCGAGCTGGCGGATCCGGCGGGAGAGCTGGTCGAGCTCGGTCGGGCGCGAATCGAGCGTGAGCCGGACCATCGAGGCGGCCTCGTCGATGGCGTCGATCGCCTTGTCCGGGAGGTGGCGGTCCGGGATGTACCGCGCGGAGAGCGTCGCGGCCGCGACGAGCGCGGCATCCTGGATCCGCACCCCGTGGTGCAGCTCGTAGCGTTCCTTGAGGCCCCGCAGGATTGAGATCGTGTCCTCGACCGTGGGCTCGGCGACGACCACCGGCTGGAACCGGCGCTCGAGGGCCGCGTCCTTCTCGATGTAGCGGCGGTACTCCTGGGTGGTGGTAGCGCCGATGCAGTGCAGGGTCCCCCGCGCGAGCGCGGGCTTGAGGAGATTGGAGGCGTCGAGCGCTCCTCCCTCGGTCGCCCCCGCGTGGACGAGGGTGTGGAGCTCGTCGATGAACACGATGACGGCCCCCTCCGACCGCTCGACCTCTTTCAGGACCGATTTGAGCCGCTCTTCGAACTCGCCTCGGAACTTGGCGCCGGCGAGCAGGGACCCGAGATCGAGCGCGATCAGGCGCTTCTCGCGCAGGGAGTCGGGGACGTCCCGCGCCGCGATGCGCAGGGCGAGCCCCTCCACGACGGCGGTCTTCCCGACACCCGGGTCCCCGATCAGGACCGGGTTGTTCTTCGTGCGCCGCGAGAGGATCTGGATCACCCGGCGGATCTCATCGTCCCGCCCGATCACCGGGTCGAGCTTGCGCTCCCGAGCGAGGGCCGTGAGGTCCTTGCCGTACTTCTCGAGGGCCTGGTACTGGGCTTCCTCGCCCCGGCTCTCCACGGGGCGGTCGGCGCCCCGCAGCTGCGCGAGCGCGCTCTCGACCGCCGCCTTGCGCACGCCCAGCTCCTCGAGCAGATCGCGGGCGGGAGAGGCTACCGAAAGGAGTCCCAGCAGCAGCTGGTCGATGCTGGTGTACCGGTCCTTGCGCTGCGCGGCCGCTGCCTCGGCCGCGTCGATCACCTGCGTCAGCGAGCGGGACAGGTACTGATCCGAAGGGGCTACGTGATCGGCCGTGGGTCGCCCCTCGAGCAACTGGGTGAGCCGAGAGCGGACCGATTCGACCGGGACCCGCAGCGCTCCGAGGAGCGCGGTGACGGAACCTTCGGGATCGTCGAGCAGTCCGACGAGGAGATGTTCCGGCTCGACCGCCGTGTGCCGGAGCTCGCTCGCCCGCTGAAACGCTCTCTCGACAGCACTGCGCGCCGCGTCGGTGAGTCGGTCGAGATGCATGGCTTCGCAATATCCGGGCGAGGCGATTTAAGCGCACCACCCGTACTCCGGAGTCGTGGCCGACCTTTCCGTCCGGTTCGCGGGGCTGTCCCTGCGCAACCCGTTCTTGCTCGCCTCCGGGGTCTGGGGGGAGAGCGGGGACTCCCTCGCCGGGGCATGGGCGGCGGGGGCCGGGGGCGTCATCACGAAGTCGATCGGGGCCGTGCCCCGTGCCGGCTACCCGAACCCGACCATCGAGACGTACGAACGCTGGGGACTCCTGAACGCGATGGGCCTCCCGAACCCCGGTATCGGGGAGTATCCCCGGGAGATCGAGGTCGCTCAGCGGGCCGGGGCTTTGGTCATCGGGTCGGTCTTCGCGGGGGATGCCACCGAGTTCGCTCGCCTCGCGCGCCGGATGGCCGCGACCGGAGTGATCGCGATCGAGCTCAACTTAAGCTGCCCGCACGCGGAAGGGTTCGGGACCGAGGTCGGCAGCGAGCCGGAGGACGTGGAGAAGATCGTCCGTGCCGTGGTCGCGGAGGTCCGAGTCCCTGTGATCGCGAAGATCACGCCGAACACGTCCGACCCGGCGGGCCTCGCGAGCGCGGCCGAGGCCGGGGGGGCGGCCGCGGTCAGCGCGATCAACACCGTGCGGGCCCTCGCGATCGACGTCCACCTTCGACGGCCGGTGCTCGCCCACGGGCTCGGCGGGCTCAGCGGCGCAGCGATCAAGCCGATCGGGCTCGCCTGCATCTGGCAGATCTACGAGGCGGTGTCGATCCCGATCATCGGGATCGGCGGCATCGGCAGCGGGCAGGACGCGCTCGAGTACGCGATGGCCGGGGCCCGCGCGGTCGAGGTCGGCACTGCGGTGGCGTTCGATGGGATCAGTGTGTTCGCCCGCCTTCCCCGGGAGCTCGCCGGGCTGCTCGACGAACTCGGGTTCGCTCGGTTCGAGGACGCGGTCGGCGCCGCCCATACCCGCGTGTAGGCCCGTCGCCCCACGACGGCCGACCGAGGGGCTATATCGGTGGTCCGCTACCGCCGGCCCGTGCGCACGATCGTGCGGGTCACCGACCGGGTCCAGGAGACCCCTTCCACGGTCACGCTCCGGTTCCCGTACGCTCCGCCGGCCCTCCCCGGACAGTTCGTGATGGTGTGGTTCCCGGGCGACGACGAACTCCCGATGTCGCTCTCCTACACGGACGGGCCTTCGAAGGGGATCACGGTCAAGGTCATGGGAGAGACCAGCCGCCATGTGCAGTCGGTCGCCCCGGGGACCCAGGTCGGGATCCGGGGTCCGTACGGCAACCGGTTCGACCTCAGCCCCCGGCGGATCCTTGTCGTCGCGGGCGGTTCGGGAGCCGCCGTCCTCGCTCCGGCAGCCGAAGCGGCGCGCGCGCGGGGGGCCGAGGTCACGGTCGCCCTGGGCGCGACACGGGCCTCCGAACTGCTCTTTCGGGACCGCTTCCGCGCGATGGGGGCCCGGGTCGAGGTCGCGACCGATGACGGCTCGGAGGGTCACGCCGGGTTCGTCACGACCGTGGCGGAGTCCGAGCTCGCCCGCGGCGAGTTCGAGGCGGTCTGGACCTGCGGGCCCGAGGTGATGATGCGGAAAGTGATTGCGGCGGCCGAGCCGCTCGGCGTTCCGGTGCACTGCTCGATGGAGCGGCACATGAAGTGCGCGATCGGGATGTGCGATGCCTGCGCGCTCGGTCCGTTCCATGTGTGCACGGACGGTCCGGTCTTCCCGGCAGAGCGTCTCAAGGGGGTTCCCGACTTCGGTCGGTTCCACCGGGATTCTTCCGGCCGACGGGTGCCGTTCTAGGCTCGCCGTTCGCCTCCGGCGCGGGTTCGTCAGGTGCCGGCGGAGGGCCGGGGGCCACCATCTTTATGGCCCGTCCCTTCTACAAGCCCGCGGAGACACTCGTGAAGGTCATTGTCGTAAGCGGCGGGGTGATCTCGGGGCTCGGCAAGGGGATCACGACGTCCTCCCTCGGCCGGCTCCTGAAGGCGCGGGGAATTGCCGTCACGATCCTGAAGATCGACCCGTATCTCAACGTCGACGCGGGCACGATGAACCCGTACCAGCATGGAGAGGTCTTCGTTCTCGACGACGGGACGGAGGCGGACCTCGACCTCGGCAACTACGAGCGTTTCCTCGGGCAGAGCCTGAGCGGCACGCACAACCTGACGACCGGGAAGATCTACCGCGCCGTGATCGAGAAGGAACGGCGGGGCGACTACCTCGGGAACACCGTCCAGATCATCCCCCACGTCACCGGCGAGATCAAGCGGACGATCCGGGAGGTCTGCCAGGCGGCGGGCGCCGACGTGATCCTCGTCGAGGTCGGCGGCACGGTCGGGGACATCGAGTCGATGCCGTTCCTCGAGGCCCTGCGCGAGCTCTCCTACGAGCTCGGCGAGGGCCACATGGCGTTCGTCCACACCACGCTCGTCCCCGTCGTGGGCCCCGTCGGCGAGGCGAAGACGAAGCCGACGCAGCACTCGGTCCGCGAGCTGCGGGCGATCGGGATCCGGCCGAACCTGATCATCGCGCGCGGCCCCGCGCCGCTCTCCTCGGACATCAAGACGAAGATCTCCCTCTTCTGCGACGTGCCGCCCGAGGCAGTGATCTCCGTGCCGGACCAGTCGGTGATCTACGAGGTCCCGCTCGTCCTCGAGGCCCAGGGCGTCGGCACGCGGCTCACCCGGCTTCTCGGGCTCCCCGACCGCCCGCCGGACTTTGCCGCGTGGAAGGAGTTCCTGGCGACCTACCGCCGCGGCACCGCGGCCATCGAGGTGGCGGTCGTCGGAAAGTACACCGATCTCCGCGATGCCTACCTCTCCCACTCGGAGGCGTTCCACCACTGCCAGGGCCACCTCGGGGTCGACATCCACCTCCAGTGGTACGATTCGGAGGACATCCCGCGCAACCCGTCGCTCATCGCCCGGCTGGAGCGGTCGGACGCCGTCCTGGTCCCGGGGGGCTTTGGCGCCCGGGGCGTCGAAGGGAAGGTGAAGGCGATCGGGATCGCCCGGACCAAGGGGATCCCGTTCCTCGGCGTCTGCTACGGATTCCAGATGGCGGCCGTCGAGTACGCCCGGGACGTCCTCGATCTCCCGCGCGCGAACTCGACCGAGATCGATCCCGAGACCCCCGATCCGGTCGTCTGCCTTCTCGAGGAACAGAAGACCGTGAACGACATGGGCGGGACCATGCGGTTGGGCGCGCAGCGGGTCGTGCTCGCTCGCGAGTCGAAGGTCGCGGCGCTCTACGGCAAGACGGAGATCTGGGAGCGCCACCGGCACCGCTACGAGATCAACCCGAAGTACCTCGAGCGGTTCGAGAAGGTCGGCCTTCGCGTCACGGGGCGCGCGGTCGACGGCCGCGTCGAGGTCCTCGAGGCGCCCGACCATCCGTTCTTCGTGGGCGTACAGTACCACCCGGAGTTCCTCTCGCGGCCGGAGTCGCCCCATCCGCTCTATCTCGCGCTCGTGCGCGCCGCGCTCGCCCGGAAGGAGGTCGTTCGCCCTGTCGGCGTCCCGTCGGCTCTCGCATGAGCTCCGAGAGCTGGACGGACAGGTCGTCCGGATCGCGGGCCATCTCGAAGACTACCGCGCGCTCGGCGGGGTCGCGTTCGCGATCGTGCGAGACGTGCGCGGATCGACGCAGGTCACGCTGAAGAAGGGCTCGGCCGACCCGGCGCTCTTCGAGCTGTTCGCGAACCTGCCTCGGGAGTCGGTCGTCGAGGTCGAGGGGACCGCCCGTCGCTCCGAGAAGAGCCAGCGGGGGGTCGAGCTGCATCCTTCCCGCGTCTCGGTCATCGCCCGCGCCGAGGTCCCGCTCCCCCTCGGGGTCGTCGACAAGGTCGGGGCCGAGCTCGACACCCGGTTGAACCACCGGGTCCTCGACCTGCGGAAGCCGGCCGTCCGCGCCGTCTTCGAGCTTCGGACGAGCGTGCTCGCCGGGTTCCGAGCGGCGTTCCTGAAGCGCGGCTTTTACGAGGTCGAGACCCCGAAGATCCTTCGGCAGGGCGCGGAGGGCGGCGCGACGCTCTTCCCCGTCGAGTACTTCGAATCGCGCGCGTATCTCGCGCAGAGCCCGCAACTGTACAAGCAGATGCTGATCGGGGCCGGCTTCGAGCGGGTCTTCGAGATCGCGCCCGCGTTCCGGGCCGAGCCCTCCGACACGGTCCGCCACCTGACCGAGTTCACGAGCCTCGACGCGGAGGTCGGGTACATCGAGGGGGCGGAGGACCTGCGCACGCTCGTGGAAGAGCTGATCATCGATACCCTCGCATTCGTTCGCCGCGACCTCTCCGACCGCGGCAATCCGCTCGTGCGCGGGATCCCCGAGCCGAAGGCGCCGTTCCCTCGGATCCCCTTCTCGGTCAGCGAGGAATGGCTCGGGCGGCCCGGCGCGGAGCGGGACCTCGGAACGGAGGACGAGAAGGCCATCGGCGAGCGCGCGGTGCGGGAGTACGGCTCTCCGTTCTACTTCCTCACGGACTTCCCGACGGCGGTGAAGGCGCACACGTTCTACGCGCAGCGCCAGGACGCGAACCCCGCGCTCACCGGCTATTTCGACCTCGACTACCGCGGGCTCGAGATCATGAGCGGGGGGCCGCGCGAGCACCGTCTTGACCGGTTGGTCGAGAACATCCGCGCCGCCGGGCTCGATCCGGCCGGGTTCACGGGGTACCTCGAGGCGTTCCGGTACGGGATGCCGCCGCACGGCGGCTGGGCGATCGGGATCGATCGCCTGGTCCAGGTCCTGGCAGGGCTCTCCAATATACGGGAGGCCCGCCTCTTCCCCCGGGACCGCTACCGCCTCGACCCGTAAGGGAGCACGCTGCATGGTCGCCGTCAAGAGGACCCTCCCCGCGCCGCCCGAGCTCCAGAGCCGGTGGGCGGCGGTGCTCGAAGAGGCCGGGCTGCGTCCGAAGATCCTGCAGCTTCACGATCGATTCCCCGAAGAGCGGTCGCTGGAGGTTCCCTTCCCCTCGGTCGACGGCGCCGACACCGGCCTCGCGGACATCCTCTTGGAGCGTCCCGAGGAGGTGCTCGGAGCGGGCCTGCGGGCGATGCGGGAGCTCCTCCCGGTCGCCGGGCCCGAGGCGGACCGACTGCGTCTGCGCGTCGTGGGCCTCCCGACGACCGCACGGCGCTCGATCCGGGCGATCCGGGAGTCCGACCTCAACCGGCTGATCGCCATCGACGGGATCGTCCGCCGGGTGAGCGAGGTCCGCCCCCAGATCCGCGACGCCGTCTTCGAGTGCGTCGCGTGCCGGACGAAGTTCCACGAGCCTCAGGACGAGGCGTCGCTCGTCTTCCGCGAGCCGTTGGAGTGTCCCGAGTCCCAGGGCGGGTGCGGCAAGACCCAGGGGCGCACGCGGTTCCGGCTCGTCGCCGAGGAGTCGACCTACGTCGACGCCCAGCGGATCGAGATCCAGGAGCACCCCGAGCAGCTGCGGCACGGGGCGCATCCGCAGGGGCTCAATGTCCTCCTGACCGAGGACCTCGCCGGGAAGGTCCTCCCCGGGAACCGCATCATCCTGAACGGGGTGATGAAGAGCTTCCAGCGGGCGAGCGCCTCGCGCGGGGGGGTCGTCCGGAACACGACGTTCGACCTCATGGTCATCGGGAACTCGTTCGAATCGAAGGTCCGCGAGTACGAGGATATCGAGATCTCGCCGGAGGACCTCGCGCTCATCGAGCGGTTCCGGGGCGACCCGACGGTCGTCGACAAGATCGTCCTCTCGCTCGCCCCCACGATCAAAGGGATGGAGGAGGAGAAGGAGGCGATCGCGCTCCAGCTCTTCGGCGGGGTCGAGAAGCGGCACGCGGACGGCGTGCGCGTCCGCGGGGACATCCACATCCTCATTGTCGGCGACCCCGGCACGGCGAAGAGCCAGCTCCTACGGTACATCGCGGACGTCGCCCCGCGAGGGATCTACACGAGCGGCAAGGGGGCCACCGCCGCCGGGCTCACGGCGGCGGCGGTCAAGGACGATTTCGCCGGGGGCCGCTGGGTGCTCGAGGCCGGTATGCTCGTCCTCGCGGACGGGGGGATGGCGATCATCGACGAGCTCGACAAGATGAGCGCGGAGGACCGCTCCGCGATGCACGAGGCCCTCGAGCAGCAGACCGTCTCCATTGCGAAGGCCGGGATCACCTCCACCTTGAACGCGCGATGCCCGGTGCTCGCCGCGGCGAACCCGAAGTGGGGCCGGTTCACGAACGACCGGACGATCGCGGAGCAGCTCGACCTGCCGCCGACGCTCCTCTCTCGGTTCGACGTGATCTTCTCGATCAAGGATCTGCCCGACCAGGAGCGCGACCGTCGGCTCGCAAATCGCATCCTGGCCTCGCACCGCGACATCGGCGCGGAGAACCGGGGCGAAGTCGGGATAGGCGGAGCTTCCGCCGCCCCCTTCTCTCCGGACCTCCTCAAGAAATACATCGCCTACGCACGGCAGAACCTCAAGCCGTCCCTCTCCCAGGAGGCGCTGGACGAGCTCGAGAACTACTACGTGCGTGTGCGGAAGGCGGGCGAGGAGCCCAACGCCCCGGTCCCGATCACGGCCCGCCAGCTCGAGGCGCTGGTCCGCCTGAGCGAGGCCGCGGCCCGCGCGCGTCTCTCGGGCATGGTGGAGGTCCAGGACTCCCAGCGCGCGATCCACATCGTCGAGACGTTCCTGCGGCGGGTTTCGATGACCGAGGAGGGGAAGCTCGATATCGACCTCACCCAGTCCGGCGTCAGCCACAGCCAGCGGGAGCGCCTCGACATCGTGATGCGGATCATGCGCGAGCTCCAGGAGGAGCACGGCGGCTTCTTCGCGATCGAGCAGTTCCGGGAGGCGGCCGAGAAGGCCGGGATCGCCGCCGCCAAGGCGGAAGCGTTGCTCCAGTCCCTGCGCAACCAGGGCGAGATCATCGAGGCGCGACCGAACCAGCTCCAGCTGATCCGCTTCTAGGCGGCTCGGGTCGGTAGTCCATTTATTCCCTGCCTTTCCTTCCTAGGGCGAGGGGCCGAACGCATGGTAGAGACCGGGTTCGTGATGCGGGTCCACAAGGTCCGGGCGGAGTTCGTCGTCGCGGCGTGCGACGCCGAGCTGCTCGGCCGCGACCTGCCGGTCGGCGAGGCGGGTCGGACCGTCCGCATCTCCTCGCAGTTCTACGGCGAGCGTCAGGTCTCCTCCGAAGAGATCCTGTGGGCCCTCGAGCGGGCGACGATCGCGAACCTCCTCGGCGAGCGGGTGCTGAAGCTCGCGGAGGAGGGGGGCTACATCGCGCCGGGCAGCGCGGGCACGCTGGGCGGGGTGCCCCACGCGGAGATCTTCGCGATGGTCGGCTAGGCCATCGTACGGGGAGAACATGGGAACGGGCGAGTTTTGCGTCGTCTGCGGCGCCACGGACCGCGAGCTCGTCGCCGGCATGTGCGCGCCGTGCGCCGCCGACCGAACGGTCCTGGTCTTCGCCCGGCGGCAGGGGACGGTCACCGTCTGTCCCCACTGCGGGGCGCGCGAGATGCGGGGCCACTGGGAGCGGGCGGGAGCGAGTCGCCTCTTGACCGCCGAGGACCTCGCGCCGTTCCTCGAGTTCCATCCCGAGGTCGGCCTCCGCCGGACCCGGTGGGAGGAGGTGGCGGCGACGGCGAACCAGCGCGAGCTCGTCGGGCGCTTCCATGTCGTGTTTCGGGGAGTCCCGAGGGACGTCGAGGTGCCGCTCACCGTACGCGTGGTCTCGAGGAGCTGTCCGGACTGCAGCCGCAAGAGCGGCCGGTACTACACCGCGATCATCCAGCTGCGGGGGGTGGCCGACGATCGGGGAGAGAAGGCCCCGGCGCTCCGGGCCCGGCTCGACCGTATCTGGGCGGAGCTCGTCCGCGAAGCCCGTCCGGACTGGCGAAAGGCGGTCTCCTGGCGCGAGGAGCTCCCCGAAGGCTGGGACTGCTACTTCACCGAGACCTTGCCTGCTCGCTCGATCGCCAAGCTCGCGAAGCAGCGGTACGGGGTCGCGATCAAGGAGTCGGCGAGCCTCTTCGGCCGGAAGAACGGCCAGGAGGTCTACCGGGTCACCTTCTGCCTACGCTTCCCCCGGCCCGAGGTTCCGCCGAACCCCGCGGCCGACGGTTCCGACTAACGACAGTGGAACAATACCCTTAATAAGCGACCCATCGGTCGAGGCGCCGAGAAGCGGGGCGCGTCTCCATGATGAAAAAGAGCGGAATCCTTCGGCGGCACCACGGTTCGGACACACTGGAAGAGGGCTCGTTCCTCGATCTCGGCACGATGCAGTTCGAGGACGAGGCCGGGGCGCTCGCGGGCACGAAGGGCACCGTCCGTCTCGCCGAGATCCTCCGGTTCGAGGACCTCCACCACGTCACCAAGCTCGCCTACCAGGGCGACATCGTGCTGCTCGACTACACCTCGATTGCGAACGACCAGATGGCCGTGAAGCGGATGAGCGTGGACCTGAAGAACGTCGCCAAGGACACCGGAGGCGATGTCGCCGGGATCGCGAAGAACCTGCTCGCGATCACTCCCGCCGGGATCCGGATCGACCGGCAGAAGATTCGTCCGTCGTTCTGAGCGCCCGGCCATGAAGGTCGAGATCGACCGTCGTGACGGGCTCACCGCGGCGGCGGACGCGGTCGTTTCCCTTGTCTTCGAACGGTCCGAGAAGGACGACACGTTCCCCCACGCCCTGGCCCGAGAGGATGAGGCGACGAAGGGCCTCGTCCGCGCGGCCTGGGACAAGAAGGAGATCCGCGGGAAACCGAAGGAGCTCACCGTCTTCCACCGGCCCGATGGTCGTGGCCGCCTCGTGCTGATCGGGGTCGGACCCCGATCGAAGTACGACCCCGAAGCCCTCCGCCGCGCGATCGCCTCGGTCGTGCGGGGCCTGCGCGGCAAGGGGGTCCGGACCCTCGCCGTCCGCCTGCCCTCGGTCGTCGTGGAGCCGGTCACGAGCGAGTCGGCGATCCGGGCGATCACCGATGGGGCCGTGCTCGGAGTGTACGAGTTCGTGAAGTACAAGACGAAGACCGAGGGGAACGTCGAAGAGACGTCGATCCACCTCGGGGACGAGTTCGCCCGGGAGGAGGCCGCCCTGAAGAAGGCGCTCGCCGAGCAGTCCTCGATCGACGATACCGTCGTCTGGACCCGGGACATCGGCAACCTTCCCGCCGATACCGCGACGCCGGAACGGCTCGCGGAGGAGGCTCGGGCGCTCGGGAAGGAGTTCGGGCTCAAGGTCACGGTCTTTGACGAGAAGAAGCTCGCCGAGATGCATTGCGGGGGCCTCCTCGCGGTCGGCGGCGGCTCGACCCATCCGCCCCGCATGATCCTCCTGGAATACCCGGGAGGGTCGAAGCGGGGCAAGACCATCGCGGTCGTCGGCAAGGGGATCACCTTCGACTCGGGCGGGATCTCGATCAAGCCGTCCGCGAGCATGGCCCACATGAAGTTCGACAAGTCCGGCGCCGTGGCGGTCCTCGGGATCCTGCGCGCGGCGGCGACCCTCAAGGTTCCGCCCCGGGTGATCGGCGTGCTCTGCGCGGCCGAGAACCTTCCGAGCGGGTCTGCCTACCGGCCCGGCGACATCGTGCGGACCTACAGCGGCAAGACGATCGAGGTCCTGAACACCGATGCCGAGGGCCGGGTCGTGCTCTCGGACGGGCTCTCCTACGTCACCCAGCAGTACAAGCCGGACGAGGTCATCGACCTCGCGACCCTGACCGGGGCCGAGGTCGTGGCCCTCGGCGACAACACCGCCGGGCTCGTTTCGACCGACGAGCGGCTCGCGCAGGGTCTTCTCGCCGCTTCCGCCGTGACCGGCGAGCCGATCTGGCGGATGCCGCTCACGGACTACCACCGCGAGCTCGTCAAGAGCGACGTGGGCGACGTGCGGAACTCGACCGAGATCCCGCCCGCGGGCATGCTCACCGCCGCCGCGTTCCTCGAGACGTTCGTGGGCACTACGCCCTGGGCGCACCTCGATATCGCCGGTCCGGCGTACACCTCGCTCACGACGTACAAGTACCAGCCGTCCTACCAGAACCTCGGCATGACGGCGTTCGGGGTGCGGCTCATCACCCGCTACCTCCTCGATTCGGCCCGCGCCTAGTCGTCGCGGCCCCGTTTTCGGCCGCCGACCCGCCGGGCGGTGTACATCCGGGTCCTCATCGGGAGCTCGACCCGGCCGTCGAACTGCGCGTCGGCGATGCGTGCGAGGTCGTCGAGGAACCGATCCCGAGAGCGGACCGGCAGGGTGGCGATCTCCGAGAAGGTTCCCCAGAGCGTCCGCAGGTCGGCCGTGCCCAGCGATCGACTCCAGGCGATCTCCTCGAAGGCGATCTCTTCGAACCGGTCCACCGAGCGCAGCGCGCGGAGACGGGCCCGCCGCTCGGCGAGGGCCGCGGCCCTCGTGGGCGGTCGACCCCGCGGGAAGAGCCGACGGTAGAGAGGCTGGATCGCCCGCTGGAACGGAGTGGCGAGCGGGGGGGCGCCGGTCGAGTTGCTCCACGCGGCCCAGCATCCTCCCGGTCGGAGCGCCCGGGCCACCTTTCGAAGCGCGGCCCGTTCGGGGAGCCAGTGGAAGCTCGTGGCGGCCACGCCGAGGTCGAAGGTCGCCGCCGGGAGCGCGGCCCTCTCGAACGGAACGACCACGATCGTGGCCCGGCGACGGGCCCGGCCGAGGGAGGCGCCGAGGTAGCGCGCCATCCGCGCGTCCGGCTCGATGAGGGTCATCGGACCGGCCCCGCGGCGCAGGAGCTCCCGCGTCGCGATTCCGGTGCCCGGGCCGATCTCGAAGACCGAGGTCCCCGGGCCGAGACCGCACCGTTCTTCGAGGATGGCGTAGACCCGATCGGGATACCTGGGACGGACCCGGTCGTAGGTCGCCGGGTCGCGCCCGAAGACCCGGCGTCGGACGGTGCGCGGGGCGATGCGGGGCACGGTCACCGCCGGGCCGGAGCCCACAACGGCTCTTGACCCCGGCCTACGCGGCGACGATCTGCACGCTCTCGCCGCCGTGGCGCGTCGCCCGCGGTCGGACCTCGCAGAAGAGCGGCGTGTGGTACCCGCCCCCCGTGATCAGGGCGACGCCGACGGGAAGCGACTGGATCATCTCGGTCATCCCCGATGTGAGCCCCTCGATCGACTGGGCGATCGCCTTCAGGTCGAGCGGGTTCGTCACCTGGAGGATCAGCTGCGTGTTGCACTGCGAGAGCACGCTCTTGTCGATCCGGGCCGCCCGCTGGGTAACGACGCACAGGCCGAGCCCGAACTTCCGCCCCTCGCTCGCGATGTTCTTCAGGACCCGGGAGCAGGTCGCGGTCCCCTGCTGGGGGGCGAAGTTGTGGGCTTCCTCGACCACGAGGAAGAGCGGCGGGATCTTGTCCTTCTTCCGGTTCTCGAAGAGCGTCGAGGCGATGCGGGCCACGACGAGCTCCTGGACGTCGGGGGCGACCCCGCGCAGGTTCACCAGGGTCGCCTCGCCCTTCTTGACGAGGTCGTTGAGGCTCGTCCCGACCGGGCCGAGGAGCTTCGTCTGCTCCACGTACTCGAGGCGCTCGTGGAGCGTCTCCGCCACGACCCCCTCACCGGCTTCGGCCGCGCGCACCAGGTCGCGCACGGAGTAGTCGGGGTTCGCGGTCGCCACCCGTTCGATCAGCTGCTTCAGCGGAGCAAGGAACGTCTTGACGTTCGTGAGGCCCATAAAGACGAGAAGGTCCCGCGGATCGATGTGGCGGAGGGAGAAGGTGAGCGGCTTCGCGGACGGATTGAGCGTCGCGTCCGGGGAGTACTCCTGGACCTGGCGGCCGAAGCCCTGGGACTCCACGTTGAAGCGGGCGTGGACGCCGTTCTTCTCGGCGGGGAACCGGAGCGAGCCGTACTCCCCGTGCGGGTCGATGATGACGCAGGTGACCTTGTGGCGCAGGAGCTCCTCGATGAGGACCCCCAGGAGGTAGCTCTTCCCGCCGCCGGTCTTCGCGAGCACGCTCACGTGCCGCTGGACGAGCTGGTTGATGTCGAGCTCGACCTTGAGCTCGTGGTTGCGCAAGAGCCCCACGTACGCGCCCGAGTTCGCCCGGTGCTTGAGCCCGAGGACCTCGGCGATGAGCGGCTCCTCGGCCCGGTAGACGTGCGCCCCGGGGCGGAACGGGATCGTCGGGAGCTTGACGAGACCCTGTCCATCTCGGTAGCCGATGATCCGCGCGATCCCGAGGAGGTTCTCATGGATCGGGACCTCCTCGACGCTGCTCGTCGCGCCGGCGCGCTCGAGATCGAAGTCGCTCTTGCGCTTCAGGTCGTCCAGTTGGCAGAGGACCTTGCCATGGATCTCGTCCTCCACCGCGAGATAATCCCCGCGTTCGACCGGCCGGGCGAGGTTGAGCTGGAACTGGCCGAGGCCGACGTCCCCGAAGATCCGGCCGACCTCTTCCACGGCGCGTTTCATCCGGGGGGCGGCATATTAGACTGACGCGGCAGGCGAAACGCACCCGGGCGGGTCAGTCGGAAGCCTTTATATCGCGCGCATTTGTCGAACGCCTCCTCGACCGGGTGATTTCCCGGGGCGGAGCGGTGGCCGGTTGAGCGACGCGACCGAAGAACTGGACAAGCGACGTGCGGAATCGAACGCGCGGGCCGACGAGGCTCGGGCCCGTCGGGACCGGCTGAACGCCGAGGCCCGGGCGACGGCGGAGCAGCGCTCCCGCATCCTGGATGAACTGCATTTCAAGAGCTCCGAGGCCCAGGAGCACCGTCGCCAGCGGGATCTGCTCAACAGCCAGGTCCGCGAAGAGAAGCGGCTGCGCGAGGAGTGGAACCACAAGCTCCAGGAGCTCGGGGACAAGGTCCAGGAGCTCAAACGGGCCCGCGCCCCGCGGCCCGGCGCGGTCCCGGTCTGGCGGCTCCGCAAGGAGCTCAAGGAGCTCGAGTTCCGTCACATGACCACCGCCCTGACGGGCGAGCAAGAAAAGCGCCTCATCGAGGAGATGAAGCGCCTCGAGGCGGCGATCCGGGAGCAGGACCAGGAGCTGCGCCAGGATCCCGAGGTCGAGCAGACGATGAAGGCCTTCGCCGAGGCGCGCGACGAGGCGGAGAAGCACCACGCTGCGGTCGGCCACGCCGCGGAGGACGCCCAGCGCGAGCACGAGGCGATGGTCACGCTCTACGAATCGGTGGACGAGCTTCGGCGGCAGGCCGACGAGGTGCAGGCGAAGCTCCTCGAGGTCAAGGCGCAGGCCGACGACGCCCATCGGCAGCACATCGCCGCGATCGAGGAGGTTCGGGACATCGAGAAGCTCCTCTACGCGGCGCGCGGCGGTCGGGCCCCGGCGTCTTGGGGCGAGGTCGAACCCCCGCGCGAGGAAGATTTCCTGGCCCGCCTCAAGAAGGGCGAGAAGGTCTCGACCGAAGACCTGCTCGAACTCCAGAAGAGCGGGCGCGGATAGGCGCGCGAGGGAGCCGACGGTGACGCTCCGATACGGCGCCCGCGAGCTCGAGGCGGTCGTCTTCGACCTCGATGACGTGCTCGTGCCGTTCCACACTCCGGCGCTCTGGCAGTGGGCTTGGCGTCCGCAGGGTCCCGTGCTCGGCGAGCGGCGGATCCGATCGGCGGTGCGTCGCTCGTTGAAGGCGTGGGACCGGCGCCGCTGGCAGGGGCTGCGGGGAAAAGCTCCGGCCGCAGATGTCGCCGCGCTCTCCCGGCATCTCGCCGACACCCTCTGGGCGATCGCGGGCCACTCGCTCCCGACCGAGGAGACGGAGGCGGTTGTGCGTCGCATCCTCCGGCCGGCCGCCGAAGTGGAACGGTACCCGGACGTCGCCCCGGCGCTCGCCCGGCTCGCGGCCGGCGGGATCCGTGTCGGGATACTTACGCCCCTTCCGCTCGAACCGGCTCGCTGGCTGCTGCACCGGGTCGGGATCTCGGAGGAGCTCCTCGTTGGCGCGGGGGACCCTTCGGGGCCGGTCGCTCCGGACCCGGCCGCGTTCCGTCAGGCCGTAGAACGGCTCGGCTCGGCTCCGGCCCGGGCCGCGTTCGTAGGCGACCTGTTCTGGAGCGACGTGCGAGCTGCGGCGCGCGCCGGCCTCGCGGCCGTGCTTCTCGACCGGCACGACGCCTGGCCGAAGGTCCGCCTGGGGCGGATGACGAGCCTCGACGCCCTCGAGGCGACCCTCGCGCCCGGTCGAGGGGTCGCGGAAACGGAAGCGACCGAAGGGACCGAGCGGGTCCCACCCGACTGAATCCCTATATACGGGGCCCGCGGTCCCCCGCCCCGTCCATGCGCTCGGTCAAGATCGACCAGGCGGAGCTCCGGCAGATCAAAGAGCTCTACGAAGGCGTGATGTCGCACGCCTGCCACGGCCTCTTTTTCAAGGAGGGGTCGGTGATCGGCGTGGGGATGGCCGATGAGGCCTTGAAGGACCGTGCGAAGTTCTTCGAGCGGGCCGGTCAGCTCCTGAAGGAGCGCGGCTGGGTCGAGTCGATCACCTTCGGGGATCGGGACGTGGTCGTGAAGGGCTCGATCGAGGTCGCCCCGAGCGACATACCCACATGCCACCGCCTCCGGGGGATGCTCCGCGAGTTCTACGAACGTTTTAAAGGGGGCCGCGTTAAGTGTACAGAAGAGATGTGCGCGAGCACCGGTCACCCCGAGTGCCATTTCCGGATCGAGGAACTGTAGGCAGGTCGGAAGGACAATGATGGCGACCGGGAACGTCGGGGCAGTGATCAAGGACCTCAAGACCCGTATCGGGGGCATCGCGACCGCCCTCGTCTCGCGCGACGGCCTCGTGCTGTACGCCGATGTGCCGGCGGGGGTGTATACCGAGACGTTCGCCATCATGTGCGCGACGATCCTCGGCGCCGCCGCGACGGCGAACACCGAGCTGAACCGCTCCCCTCCGGAGCGGATCGTCATCGAAGGGAACGACTCGAAGACCATCATCGTCGGGAGCGGCAAGAAGGCGCTCCTGGTCGCGGTGGTCGACCAGTCGGCCGACCTCCCCAAGGTCATGGCCGAGGTCGTGAAGGTCGCCGAACTCCTGAAGGCGAACTGAACCCCCGGTTTCGGGGGATCATTGGCCCGGCCGCGGGATCAGGGGGGAGAATTCGCCGGGGTCGACCCGGCTCCGTTCGTGAGTCGTCGGTCGGAAGCGGTGACCACTCGGGCCCCGTAGCCGGCGAGCGCGGCAAGAAGGCGGCACCACGCGATCGGCCCCCGCTGGCCCGAGATCAGGCGGCGAATCCGGTAGCGGCCCCATAGGCTGCCGTGCTTCTCGGTGAGCTGCTTACGGCCATAGCCGTTCCAGAACGCCTGGTAGAGGAACCGGAGGAAGGTGGTCCGTCCATAATGGTAGATCGTGGCGTCCGGGCGGTAGAGGATCGAGGCGCCCAGCTGTACCGCCCTCAGATTGAGGTCGATATCCTCCGCGGTGATGAACCGCGGGTCGAAGCCGCCCAGCTGCTCGAACAGCGCTCGATGGTAGGCGAGGTTGCAGCTTGGATACGTCACGTCGTAGCCGCTCTGGAACAGCTCGATCCGTACGAGCCGGCTGTAGCTCGGTCGGCCGACCATCACGGTCTGACCGGCTACGACCGGGGCGATCGAGAGCCCCTCGCGGATCCGGGCGACCCAGTTCGAGTCCGCGAAGCAGTCGCCGTCCGTGAAGGCGACATACTCGCCCCGGGCGGCCGCAACGCCGGCGTTCCGGCCCATGCCGCGGGAACAGGGCTGGCGGAAGACGCGGATCACGCCCGGGTGGCGGGCGGCGTACTCCTGCGCGATCTCGTAGGTGCCATCGCGGCTCTCGGCGTCGACGAGGACGACCTCGAACGGCGGCGCCTGGGCGAGCAGGCTGTCCAGCAGCGGGGCGAGGCGGGACGCCTCGTTGCGGACGGTGATTACGACCGAGACGAGCGGGGGAGAATCGGGCTTACTTCCCAATGTCCATCACGACGACATCCTTCACCGCGCGCATGCTCTTGAAGGGGAGCACGAGACGGCCCGAGGCGTCGCTCTGGAAGAGGCGTTGCTCGACATCCTCGCTCGGCGTCACGAGGACGTGCGCGATCCCACCGGTCAGCGTGTCGACGACGAAGTTGTCGATCAGACCCAGGATCTGTCCGTCATTCGTCATCACGGTCTTGCCGCGGAGCTCGGTGAGGAACTTGCGCATGGGGAGGGCCTCGCGGCGCGAATGGCGGCGGCGCGTATTTAACCGTTGGTGAGTATCGGAAGCCGTCTCGGACGAGCCGCCACCGCCGACCGGGCGCGCGGCCGCGACGAGCGTTCCCGAGGCGGCAACGCTTATATCGAGCACCCGGGTCGGAGGCGTCCCGCCCATGCCTCGTACTGTTCGCAAGCAGAACACCGAGCTCGTCCGTCTCCTCGGAGAGCTGCGCCGGACGGCCCGGACCCAAAAGGCCCCGATCTGGGAGGCGGTCGCCGACCGTCTCGAGCGATCCCGCCACCAGAGCTCGCCCGCGAACGTCGGGCATCTCGACCGGCTCGCCGAGGCCGAGGAGACGGTGGTCGTGCCGGGGAAGCTATTGGCCGCGGGCGCGCTTTCGAAGCGGCTCACGGTCGCCGCCTTCGCGTACTCCGCCGGGGCCAAGTCGAAGATCCACGCCGCCGGCGGCACGGCGCTCTCGCTCCATGACCTCGTAAAGTCCCGCCCGGACGGGACGGGGGTGAGGCTCCTTGTCTAGCGCCGACGCCGCGCCGACCCCGACCGTCATTGACGTGACCGGCCTCGTGGTCGGACGGGCTGCGAGCCTGATCGCCCAGCGCCTCTTGCGGGGCGAGACGATCGTCGTGCTGAACGCCGAGAAGGCGGTCGTCACCGGGAGCCGGGCCCAGGTCCTCGCGCACTATACCGCGGAGCGGGCGCGCGGATCGAAGCGCACCGGCCCGCACTATCCGCGCTATCCGGACCGGATCTTCCGCCGCACGGTGCGGGGGATGCTGCCGCATCTCAAGACCCGCGGGAAGGTCGCGTTCGCGCGCCTCGAGGTCCATATCGGGGTCCCGCCCACCTACCAGGGCGCCTCGGCCGAGACGCTCGCCCCGGCGAAGGCCCGGCCGTCCACGCGCCCGCCGATCACGTTGGAAGCGATCACCCGCCTCTTGGGAGCGCACGTATGAGAGCCCCGGTCGTCGTCCTGACCACCGGCAAGCGCAAGGCGGCGGTCGCCCGCGCGTCGGTCCGTAAGGGGATCGGCCTCGTCCGGTTCAACGACCGACCGCTCGAGCTCGTCGAGCCCGAGCTCGTGCGCCAGAAGATCCAGGAGCCGCTCCTCATGATCGGGGAGCGCGCGAAGACGCTCGACATCTCGGTGCGGGCCACCGGGGGCGGCGTCGTCGGCCAGGCTTCGGCCGCCCGCACCGCGGTCGCCCGGGGGTTGCTCGAGTGGCTCAAGGACGCCTCGCTCCGCGAGCAGTTCAAGCACTACGACCGCTCGCTCATCGTGAACGACCCGCGCCGCAAGCTCCCGAAGCGCCCGGGGGGCCGCGGAGCGCGCAAGCGGCGGCAGAAGTCGTACCGCTGAGGCTACGGAGGTTCCTGCCATGACGATGATGGTACCGGTGCGCTGCTTCACCTGCGGCGCCGTGATCGGCCAGTACTGGGACGAGTACCGGGAGCGGACCGCCCGCGGCGAGCCCGCCGGCGCCGTCCTGGATGCCCTGGGTCTCGAGCGCTACTGCTGCCGGCGCATGCTCCTGACCCACGTGGACCTCTTGGACGAGGTCGGACCGTACGGGTAATCCCCCAAGGACCGAACGGCCCTCCGGGGGGCTCCTCCGTCGTTCTTCAGCCCACCGGTGGCGACTGCGATAGGGACGCCCCGGTCGGGCGAGCGGCCTCCCTCCGCGCCGCGCGCAGGGAATTGAAAAAGGAAGGAAAGAAAGGGTTCGACTGGGGGAGGGGCTCGGGCCCCTACTCCTCGTCCTCTTCGTCCTCGCTGCGCTTCGACCCGCGCTCGAGCCCGCCGCGGCCCGAGCTCGGCTTCGGCGCGCTGCCCCGTCGCGAGCGGCGGCGGTAGTAGACGATGATCAGCCCGAGCACCACGACCACCGCGACCCCGATCGCCACGTACTCGAGGGTCTGCGTGGTCGGGTTCGGGTTGATCGTGATCGACGTGCTCACCACGTTCGAGGTCGACGTGCTCCCGGTGAACTGGTTCGCCGCGCTCACGTTCGCGTAAAGAACGTAGTTCCCCGAGACCGCCGGCGTCCACGTGATCACCGCGCGCACGGTGACGTTGTACGCGAGGCTGCTCAGCGTTCCGACCGCCATCGGCTGCGAGTTCACGACCCCGGCGGAGGTGTAGTTGTAGAACTTCACCGAGCCGGGCGAGCCCGCGATGTAGGTGCGGCTCGTACCGCTCGGCGTGGTGAAGTAGAACGCGACGGTCACGCTGGTCGCGACCGCTTTCGTCCCGCCGCCCGTCGTCACGTTGACCCAGATCGTGTAGCTCGAGCCGTCCGTGAGCGTCGCCGGCGCCGTGAGGTTGTTCGCCGCCATGACCGGCGTGATCGTCGAGTTCACCGACACCGTGAGCGACTGGGTCGCGTACCCGGTGTTGCCGTTCGCGTCCGTGACGGTGAGGTTCACCGTGTAGGCGTGCACGGCGGCCGAGAGCCAGACCGCGGGATAGGGTCGGACCGTCGTCGAGTTGAACCCGAAGTGGATCGAGGAGTTGCCACCGTTCGTGACGAGCCAGTAGTAGTGCGTGATGCTCCCGTTGTGCGGGTCGCTCGCATTGGCCCCGTTGAGGAGGACCTCGGCGGACGCGTTCGATCCGGCTACGAGACCCGTGCCCGTAATGGGCTTACTCGCCGAGTTCAGGATCTGGAACGCCGAGACCGGCTTCTCCGTGTCGTTCACCAGGATGACGAGCGTCGTGCTCGCGGACTGCCCGGTCGCCGACCAGACCGTGAGGGTCAGGTTGTACTGCCATCCCGCGAACGCGACCGTGTTCCCCGCGACCACACCGTGGGAGAGGTACTTGCCCGCGCCCAGGAACTGGTAGCTCAGGTTCGAGAACGCGAGGTAGGCGCTCCCCTGGGCGATCGAGTAGTTCCCGATGATCGTGGAGAACCCGCCCCAGGCGCTCAATCGGTAGGAGGCGACCGAGATGATCCCCGCGACCGGGGCCGCGGAGCCGTTGATCGCCGCCGTGCTCGTCGTCGCGTTGAAGTGGAGCGTCGTCCCCCAGTTCACGAAGAGATAGGTCGTGCTGGACACCGTCTTCGACTCGTTGGCGGTCGCGTTGTTCGCGAGGCCCGCGGTCACGGGGCCGTTTCCGACCCACACGTGGAAGGTCGTCTGGTCCGTGAGCCCGCCCGAGCTCGTCACGTTGAGCGTTCCGGAGTACGGCGTGGCGCCGCTTGCGGCGCTGTAGATGTGGTAGGTCGTCCCGACCGAGGTGCTCGCGCTCGACTTGTCCCCGAAGGTCCAGTTGAACCGGGTGCCGTTCGTGCCCGAGGGGTAGAGCGAGTTGAGGGCGGAGAAGGTGACGTTCTGTCCCACTCCGACCTCGACGGTGTAGTTCCCCCGGGTCGAGTTCAGCACATTATGGCTCGAGAACGCGAAGTTGGTGACGCTCGCGTTGACGATCGCCGTCAGGGCCGAGTACTTCACGATCGTGAACTGCGCCGACCCTTCGGCGCTCGGGCCCGGCTGCGAGACCAGCGTGAACTTCGTCCAGGTGCCGCCGGCCCCCGCCGGCACGAGCTGCGTGTTGGCGGGCGCCGGGGTGTCCGCCTTCAGGACGTAGCCTGCCGGGAGCACGACCGAGTAGTCGTACGCATCCGCGCTCACGGGGTGCTGGAAGTTGAACGCGATCGTGTAGGAGCTGCTGTTCTTGAACAGCGTCCCGTTCAGCGCGTACGACTCGGACCAGCCGAGGGAGAGGGTGGCGGTGCTCGCGAGGCCGCAGGAGCCGCTGCAGGTCGAAGAGTAGCTCGTGAGGTTCTCCGAGGACGACGGTCCCACGAATTGGGTGCCGTTGACCGAGGTCCCGGCCTGAACGGCGGGGAAGAACGGACCGGACTGTTTCAGGAACTGGTAGAGCGCCGGTAGAGACGTGCTCGAGAACGAGAGCGAGTGACCGAAGTCAAGTCCGAGCTGGGCCCACATCTGACCGACCGACGCGTTCGGGAGGTTCGCGAAGACGGTGTCGTTCCCGAGCGAGGCGGCGGTCGAGACGGCCAGGGATCCGGAACCGGTCGCCGGGTTGATCCCCGAGAAGTCGAGCGTGGTCTGGTAGACCCCCTGCTGTCCCGGCTGGAGCGCCGGTAGCTGGAAGTTCTGCAGGATCGGCGACGAGCTCGAGACGACGATCGGGAAGTACCCGGTCGAGTAGCCGACCGACGCGAGGATCACATCGAACGATTGCGACCCGCTCGTGAAGCCCGCGGGGTAGGTCCCGAGGGCGTAGTAGCCTCCGACGGCCGTAGGGCGGGTGTAGATGTACCCGTTCGTACCGTCGAAGAGGGTGGCGTTCCCTGTGGAAGGGATCGGGGCCCCGCTGGTCGTCTGCATCGAGCCCGACACGAGGTAGGTCTGGATGACCGGGTTCGCGGTCGCGGTCGACGTCGAAACGGTGACGGCGGTCTCGTTGGAGTAGTTCGGGAGCGGACCGGACTGGGTCGTCTGAAGGACCCAGGAGCCGAGCGGGACCTTGAGCGAGTAGACACCGGTCGCGTTCGTGGTCGTGTTCGCGAGCACGAGCCCGTTGTAGATGGGGTCGAGCAGGTGGACGGTCGCTCCGGCGGCCGAGCCTCCCGCCTGATCGGACACCGTGCCCTTCAGGGTCGCGCCGTACGCCAGGACCTGGACGTTCGGAACGATCACCGGGTACAGGGTCGACGTAAGGTTGGTCGCCGACTGGTAGGCGAACGTCGGGTTCTGCTGTTGCGGGAGGGCGGCGCACGGGCTGCAGAGGGAGAACGACGCGTTCCCCTGCGCAGGCACCGAGACGCCCCAGTAGCCGGGAGCGATGGCGCCCGACGTGGTCACGGTCGTGAACTGGAACTCGCCTCCGCCGCCGAAGGTGGTGGTCGTGTAGACCACGCCCGTCGCCCGCGAGACCAGGTCGACCTGAACGCCGTTGGGGACAGGCGCCCCTCCGGGTTGGTGGACATATCCGGTCAGCGTATAGTTCGGGGACGCCCCGAGAGCGCCCGGTAGGGTGGCCAGCGAACTGGCGAGCACGACCACCACCAGGGCCCAAAGGGCCGCGCGGTACACAAGGCGGGCCAACTGTTTCACATCTCCCGTACGGTAACCCCCTATCGGGGGCGGCGCGCCGAACCTAGCCTCACTACTTATAGCTTGCTTTCGCAACGCGGCCGACCGGCCGCCCGTCAGCGGTAGATCCCCTCGACCGGCTCCTCGCGACGACGGGCGGTGCGGTCGCGCAGGAGATGCTTTTCGAACTCCTCGTAGAACTTGAGGTTCTCCGGGTCGGCGGAGCCACGGACCTGCTTCAGGGCGGAATCGAAGTGGGCCCGCGTCACCTTGGACGCCTTGAGGTTCTCCCGGATCGCCGTGAGACCGGCCTCCCGGCAGAGCGCGGCGAGATCGCTCCCCACGTACCCCTCCGTTCGCCCCGCGAGGGCCGCGAGGTCGACGTCGTCCGCGAGCGGCATCCGGCGTGTATGGACCTTGAGGATCTCGAGCCGCCCGGCCGCGTTCGGGGGCTCGACGTAGAGCAGCCGGTCGAACCGGCCCGTGCGCAGGAGCGCTTCGTCCACGATGTCCGGCCGGTTCGTGGCCGCGATCACGAGCACCCGCTCGAGGCTCTCGAGCCCGTCGATCGAGGTGAGCAGCTGGTTCACGATCCGTTCGGTGACGCCGCTCGAGGTCTGGAGGCCGCGCCGGGGGGCGATCGAGTCGATCTCGTCGATGAAGACGATCGACGGGGAGGCCTGGCGGGCCTTCTTGAAGATCATCCGGACCGCCTTCTCGCTCTCGCCGACCCACTTGCTCATCACTTCGGGACCCTTCACCGAGATGAAGTTCGCCTGGCTCTCGGTGGCCGCGGCCTTCGCGAGGAGGGTCTTCCCCACCCCGGGCGGACCGTAGAGGAGGATCCCTCGGGGCGGTTCGATCCCGATGTGGCGGTACACCTGGGGGTTCTTGAACGGCAGCTCGACGGATTCCTCGAGGATCCGCCGTACCCGCTCCACGCCCCCGACCTCGTCCCAGTGGGTCGTCGGGACCTCGACCGCCACGTCCCGAAGGCTCGACGGCTCGATCTGCTTCAGGGCCTCCCGGAAGTCGGTCTCGGTGACCTTCATCCGCTCGAGGAGCGAGAGCGGGATCGGCTGGTCGAAATCGATCTCGGGGAGGTAGCGGCGCAGCGCCCGCATCGCGGCCTCGCGCGCCAGGGAGGAAAGGTCGGCGCCGACGAACCCGTGGCTCTGGGCGGAGAGCTCCTTCAGCACGCGGTCCCGGTCGCGGTCGCTCCCCTCGATCGGCATCCCGCGGGTGTGGATCTGGAGGATCTCGAGGCGCCCCTCCTGCGTGGGCACGCCGATCTCGATCTCCCGGTCGAAGCGGCCGGGTCGGCGGAGCGCCGGGTCGATCGCCTCCTCCCGGTTCGTCGCCGCGATGACGATGACGTTCCCTCGTCCCGAGAGCCCGTCCATCAGCGTGAGCAGCTGGGCCACGACGCGGCGCTCGACCTCTCCCACGACCTCGTCACGGCGGGGTGCGATCGAGTCGAGCTCGTCGATGAAGATGACGCTCGGGGCGTTCTTCTCGGCCTCCTCGAACTTCTCGCGGAGCTCCTTCTCGCTCTCGCCGTAGTACTTCGAGATGATCTCGGGCCCCTGGATCCCGATGAAGTGGGCGCCCGCCTCGTTCGCCACCGCCTTCGCGATCAGCGTCTTGCCGGTCCCCGGCGGTCCGTAGAGCAGCACTCCCTTCGGGGGCGTGATCGCGAGCCGGTCGAACAGCTCGGGGTGCTTGAGCGGGAGCTCGATCATCTCACGTACGCGGCCGAGCTTCTCCTTGAGGCCGCCGATATCCTCGTAGGAGACCCGCGGCGCCGCGACCTCGGTCTCGCTGACGGTCTCCTCCTTGATGGTGATCAGGGTCGAAGGAGCGACCTGGACGATCCCCTTCGGTTGGGTGGCGACGACCATGAACGGGAGCGAGCCGCCCATGAGGAAGACCCCCGGGATCACGAAGACGTCCCCGCGCACGAACGGCCGACGCGCGAGCGCCTTCGCGACGAAGCTCTCGAGCCCCGGACCGAGGTCCATCCGAGCCGATCCCGCATAGATCGGGGCGATCGTGATCGCATCGGCGGTGGGGCAGTCGACCCGCTGGACCTGGATGCGGTCGCCGATGCTGACGCCCGCGTTGCGGCGGACGACGGCCTCGATGCGGACGACCCCCTTCCCCTCGTCGTCGGGCTGCGCCCGGCTCACGATCGCCGGGGTCGGTTTGCGCCCCCGGATCTCCACGATATCCCCGAGACCGACCTTGAGCCGCTGGCGGGTCTGGACGTCAAGGCGCGCGGTCCCGAGGCCGATATCCTGCTGGAACGCCTCGGCGACGCGGAGCGTGAGAGCCTCGCTCATCGGCGAGGATTTGGACCCCCGGTCGGACTAAAAGGATTGCCGTCCTGAAGAGGACTGGGCGGGACTCCGGGGACCGACGAACGCCGTGCCGGGGGCCCGCTCGTTCCCGCCTCCGATCGAGGGGGCCCCCGGGTCAGTAGGGCGCGCTCGGCCCGTCGTCGCCAAGTCGCGTCTGCCCCCGCGAGCGCTGGGCCGCCGCGAGTTCCGGCCGCGGCTCTCCCAGGATCTCGGCGAGGAGGGCGGTCGTCGCCGGGCCGAAGCCCATGAAATGGTTGTTCGAATAGGCGAAGACGGTCGTCGCGAGGCGCCCGTCCTGGTCGAACCGGGCGCGCATCGTTTCGAGGTCGCGCCGACCGTCCCGCTGGATCCCATCGAACCGTGTGAGCGCGCGATCGCCCACGAACCGGGCGTACAGGAAGTCGGCCGTTACCCACGCGGGGGGCTCCAGATTCGGTATCACCGACCAAACGAGGGCGGCGTGGCGGGAGGTGAGCAGGCTCCGGGTCTCCGAGGTCCACCAAGAACCATGCCGCAGTTCGACCGCGATCGAGGAGCCGTCGGGGACCGCGGCCAACATCGTATCGAGTCGGTCCGCCTCCCGCGCGCGGAACGAGGCGGGGAACTGGAAGACCACCGGACCGAGCTTCCCGACGCGACGCAGCGGCTCGAGGCTGCCGAAGAACTGCGCGAGGGAGTGGAGCGGATCGGCCGACCCGGAAGGGTGGGTCGCTTCCTTCGGCACCTTCAGGGCGAACCGGAACCCCTCGGGGGTGACCTCGGCCCAGCGCTGGACCTGGGCCCGGCTCGGCACCCGGTAGAAGCTCGAGTCGACCTCCACGGTCCGGAAGACGCGGGCGTAGCGCTCGAGGTATTCCCCCGGCGGGGTGCCCGGCGGGTAGAACGGGCCCACCCAATCGTCGTACGCCCAGCCCGCGCAGCCGAGCCAGTACCGGGACACGATCGGACGAGGACCTACCACCCCAAGTCCCTTTGCGAGCCCCGCCCGCCGGACCTCGCCTGACGAACGGAATCGAGATATCCCTCCCCCTCGCTTCGAATTCCCGATGCCTCGGAACGCCCCGCCGTCCACGGTGCTCGGCCGGCTGCTCGAGGCCGCCGGGTACCGGGTCGAGTCGCGGGGCGATGCGCTGCTCGCGCACCGGGCGCGGGACCACCGAGCGTTGATCGTGGTTCCCACCGCCCGCTCGCCCGGCGAAGTGGAGGCGTGGTTCCCGACCGATGCCGTCCACCGGACGATCGTGTACGACGATGAGCCCGGGCCGGTCGCCCGCTCGCTCGCCGCCGACCGCGGGATCGAGGTGCTCGACCCGTCGACGCTGGGCCCCGCGCTGGGCGAGCTCCTTCTCCCGTCGCCGATCGGCCCCGAGAGCCTCGACGGGCCGGGGGACGGGGAGGCCGCGCTCGAGGTGCCCTACGCACTGCCTCTCGGCGCGGAACGCACGGTAAGGCCGCGGATCGGGCGCGACGAGGCCGAGACGATCGCGGGCGTCGACAGTTCGCACTACGTCCTCCGCCTCGTTCCGTTCTACGTGGCGGCCTACCGCGTTCGGCCCCCCTCCCCGCACGGAGGTCCGAGCCATGTCCTGCGCCAGCTCGTCGCGGTGAACGCGCTCTCCCGTCGCGCCGAGGTCTGGAACGATCTCGACCGCGAACTGGTCGAGACGGTGGCCGAACCGCACCAGCGCCTCGTCCCCCAGCTGGGAGAGGTGGAGGCGGCCCTCCTCGCGCGCGAGGCGGTCCGCCGAGAGCACACCGTGCACGTCGATCACACCGAGCAGCATGGAGGTGCGCTCGTCATCGAGACCCGGCGGGTCGCCCCGTCGCTCGAGGACATCCGGCTCGGGGCCTTTGGCCTCCTCTACGTTCCGTTCTGGTACGCCGAGGGCATGGACGGCCGGGTCGTGCTCGACGCGGTGACCGGCCGCCGCGCGACCTGGGACGAGGCCGGCGGCACCTAGCCCCCGGGGTCAAATACCGCCCCCCGCTCGCCGGGCTGTGATCCTCGACCAGTTCCGTGTCGGGCCGTATCTCAACTTCACCTACCTCGTGGCCGACGACGAGGGGGGCGAGGCCGTGGTGATCGATCCGTCGTTCGGGATCGAGCCGGTCCTCGAGGCGATCGATCGACGCCGCGTCAAGGTCCGGTACATCCTGAACACGCACAGCCATCCCGACCACATCGCGGGGAACCAGGACGTGCGGGACCGGACCGGCGCGAAGGTCGTCGCGCACCGCGTCGCCCCGCTCCACCAGGACCTCTCGGTCGACGACGGCGACGGCTTCGATACGGGCCGCCTCCGCTTCCGCGTGATGCACACCCCGGGGCACACGAAGGACAGCGTGCTGTACCTCTTCGAGGGGCAGGTGGCGACCGGCGACACCCTGTTCGTGGGCGAGTGCGGCCGGACGGACCTGCCCGGCGGCGACCCGGCGGAGATGTACGACTCGCTGCATCGGCGCCTGCTCTCTCTCGACGATGCGCTCGTCGTCCTCCCCGGTCACGACTACGGTCCGACGCCCACGTCCACGATCGGGCGCGAGCGAGCGGAGAACTACACGCTCCAACCCCGGACCCGCGAGGAGTTCCTCCGCTTCCTGGCGGAGTGAGGAGGTTCCTCTGCCGCTCCCGCTGCCCGAAGAACGCGCCCTCCGCGCGGTCGGGGCCCGTCGACGCACCGCGGGCGAGCCGTCGACCGCGACCCTCGTACGCACCCTGCGAGAACTGGCGAAGGAGTCGCCGGCGCTCGTCGCCGTCTTCGACGCGCTCGCCATCGGCGGCGAACGGCATCTCCTCTCGGCGTGGGCGCATCTCGGCCGCTCGCGGAGCCGCGGCGAGAGCCGCCTGAGGGACCGGGGGGCCGAGTTCGCCCTCTACGTCGCCGGGGACGATCAGCTCCCGCGCGCGCTCGAGAAGGCCGGGGTCTCCGATACCACCGAGCAGTTCGTCGTGGTCGCCGAGCGGCCGCTCGACCCGTCGGCGCTCCTCTCCCGGCTCGGGCTCCTCGAGGACCCGACCGCCTACCCGCGCCCGGTCGACGCGGCCACCCTGGAACGGCTCGGGGTCTCCGCCGCCGAGCGCGACGCGGTCCCCTCGGCCCAGTGGGAAGGTCTCGTCCTCGAGCGGGTCGCCCTGGTCGACCTCTCCGCCCCGACGGGGCGGGCGCCGACGGAAAAGCATTAACCGCAGGGCCCGGTCGCCGCGCTCGCTCGCGGCGGGCGTGCAGGTGTAATCTAGTGGTAGGATGTCAGCCCTCCAAGCTGACCACCCGGGTTCGAAACGGCGGGACCTTCCGGTCCCCCGCGGATCTCCCGGCACCTGCATCCCCTCCGCGGGCCCCGAAGAGCGAGGGTTTATTCCCCGCCGACCCGCTCCCATCCCCGCGCTGAGGTAGCCTAGCCCGGCAAGGCGCCAGCCTTGAAAGCTGGTGGCGGTCTCGCCACGGGAGTTCAAATCTC